>JALSKB010000170.1 GCA_026989035.1 Saprospiraceae bacterium
TGGAAAGCATACTTCTCGGCATACCGGTCGATCGAAGGGAAACGACCCACCGCCGCATCGTACCAGCGCGCACCGTAGTCGTACCAGTTCAGGCCGAAGTCTTTATTCAGCTCTTTGCCGTTGTAGAGGTAGGCATCTGGCATAGCAGAAGCAGGAACAAAATTTCCTTCCATCTGCATTAGTACCGAAGTACCGAAGTATAGTGCTTGCTAAGTTGCAGAACAAGGCCCATAACAGGATGTTTTTTACTATTTAACACCCCCTCTAATTCTATCTATCTACTGTTTAATTGCTATACTTTATCTGTACTTTCCCTGCAAAGATACGAGCTTTTTTCTTTCTACCAAATTTTTCCACAACTTTTTTTCCACAAACCGTTGAAAAAACACAGAAGTTCCCCGTTTTTTTTTTCAACCAAAAACAAACATAAATCCTTGACAACCAAGGCCTTACACAAAAAAAACGCAACTCCCAAAAAAACTTTAAAACAGTCATTTTTTTTTCAAAAAAGATGCATTTTTAACGGAAAACAGGGCTCAAAACGACCCATTCGGAATCTGCGACACACCCAATCCCCAAACCGAAGGGGTTTGGAATCTTCCCTGCTCACAAACGAGTGAAAAATAAAGGAGTTTTAAGAGGCTAAAGCCTCCCAAACCATTTTGCTATGAGAACATACCCGAAACGAAGTGGGTAGGGAAAATGAGCACGCCGTCGGTGTGGTTTCCGCTAAGGCGCAAAACGTAGGCGTAGCCCGAGCTGCGCGGCGAAGCTTTGCAGGGCAAGCGGGGGCCGCAACGCAAATAAACAATTCCCAAAACAATGCGTGGCGGGTATCAATACCCCAAAACATTTCGTGGGGCAGGCATAACAAAAAACCATTTAAGGAGTAGCGACCTATCCCCCCGACTGTTTCTCACCATCGTGTTTTTAACGCTTGAGCAAATCGGTCAAAGCCAACTCCAATTCCCTCCACCGGAAAACAAAACCGGCAGCCCTGATTTTTTCATCGGAGACCCTGGACCCCTCCAACAACAGCTTCGAACGCTCGCCCAAAATCGAACGCAAGACAAAGCCCGGAATGGTCGGCATGAAGTAAGGCTTTCCCAACACTTTAGCCAGGCTTGCGCTAAAAGATTTGGAAGTGGTATCGCTTTGCACGGCAGCATTGTAAGCGCCTTCCAGCTCTTCACTTTCCAAAGCCATGAGATACATGTTCACCAAATCTTCAACATGTATCCAAGGAAAGTACTGCCGACCCGTACCCAGAGGAGCACCCAGACCCAGGCGAAAAATAGGCAGCATCTTAGCCAAAGCCCCTCCATCGGAAGCTAATACAATACCCGTACGCAATTTAACGGTACGCACGCCTAAAGCAGCTACCTCATCGGCAGCTCTTTCCCATTGGAAACCCGTCTGCCCCGTAAAGTCCCGACCAGGCGGCTGGCTTTCGCCAAACACTTCCTCCGAAGTAAGGGTACCGTAATACCCCACAGCCGAGGCACTCACATAAGCAGAAAGTTTTTTCCCCTGCTTTCGCAAAATGGAAGCCAATGCCAAAGACGGTTGCACCCGGCTTTCGAGAATGAGTTTTTTCCTTCGGGAAGTCCATCGCCTTGTGAAAATATTAGCACCAGCCAAGTGCACTGCAGCATCGGCTTTCAAGACGGCCTGTTCAGGCATGCGCAGATAGGTCCACCCACAATAGGAAAGTTGCTTATGCTCCGGCGAAGTTTTCCATTTGCCGAAAGGCAGACGACGGGTCAACACCACAACGGAATACCCCCTGTTCAGGGCGGCTTTCGCCAAATGGCGCCCTACCAGGCCGGTGCCGCCGGTAATCAGCAAGGTTTTGCTCATACAGCAAAACTAAAAAAGAAAAACCGGTTTTAATACCTCCTGCCTTTGAGTTTAAAGGTGCGTGCCAAGTTAAAACCGAAATGGATGTCTCCCCGTTTCCAATATCCCGTGCTTTCTCCGATAAAGGCCTTTTCAATCATACCCGTGGCATTGGTAAACTGAAGCTGAAAGACGTGGCTACCGGTATTGATGTCAAAACCAATAGCTAGAGCATTGGGCAAGTCCACACTGCGTTGACCGGGTAAAACGTAGTAATACTCCACGACAAGAGCTACGTTTTTGGTGAATCGCCAACGCGCAGCTCCGCCCACGCTGAGCAAGTCGTTGTGGTCCTCAGCTGTCTCCACCAGATTGTAATGCACCAAAGTAGGCATAAACTGCAAGCTCAAACGCTCGTTTAGCTTGCCTCCGATTAACACCTGCCAGGTATAAGCCAAGCGATTTTGTATGCGAAGGGGAAAATTGGGGTCGGTAGGCCTGAGGGTGTGAATGGCCGCCGTGCTCAAAAGCGTGATGGAAAGAGGTATTCGACCATCTGTGCTTTGACGCACCAGGCGATACTTGGCAAAGACATCGTAATGTTTTCCATAAGTGCTTCGGCCAACGCCCAACATCAGTCTGTCATTAACTCCATACTCAAAACCCAGACGCATGGTGGCCTGATCCAAGCCGAAGAAATCGTAAACACCGCGATTGACAAATCCAAAGCGATGGGAAATGAGAAACTCCAGCTCTCCGGTACGCACGGTTTCTATGGAATGGCCATTGATGATCCGTGTCCCTCTAAAAGTTCTCGACACATATTCTTGAGCCAAAATCACATTTGCCGAAAGGCTTGCCAGCAAAAGAAGAACAAAAAGAGCAATTTTTTTCCTGACAAGAAAACATCCACTGCACATTTTATCTCTACTTTAAAAGAAAAAAGCCCGGGCCTTTTACAGCCCGAGCCACAAAAGGGGAAATCGTCAATTTTCCGGAGAACCCGCCGCCACCCAAGCTTCCAGTTTGGCGATATCACAATCGGACAAGCTACCACCCGGGGGCATAGAGCTGTAACCGCTTTCGTGTTTCACACTGCCCATAAGGCGGCCGTTTTCGGCGTATTGCTTAGCCGAAGCATAGCTGTCGAGCAATACATTGCCCGAGCTATTCCCCGCCTGATGACAAGAGACACACTGAGCGTCCAACAGAGGCTGAACAGTTTGGGTATAGTTAACTGCCACCGTATCGCATTCTCCGGAAGACAGAATGATGTACAAATCCTCTTTGTTGTCGTAGTAACAAGCGCTGAGCGACAACAAAACCAGGATAAAAAAAGAAGTTGCTTTAATCATTGGGTGCGCCATTGTTGATCCAGTTTTCAATTTGAGCTATGCGGCAATCGTTCAGTTGCACGCCCGGAGGCATAGCGCTATATCCGGCTTGATGTTTGACAGTGCCCAACAGCTTTCCATTGATGGCATACGGATAAATGTCGTTGTAGGTTTCCAACCAAACCGATCCGGAGGCTTGAGATCCACTATGGCAGCCCACACAAGATTGTTGAATGATGGGCAAAATATCCGCCTGAAAGCTATGGTTATTAGCATCGCAAGCAGGCGAACAAGTGGTATTCAAGGCTCCTTGCTCTATCCAGGTGGCGATGAGGTCGATTTGCTCCTGGGTAAAAGGATCAGCCGGTGGCGGTGGCATGCGTTCGCGCCCCGAACGCACCAAAACCTGATACAATTTGCTCTTGCTGGGTGGCTTATTGGGCTTAACTTCTTCCATGATGTTTTCATAAGAATCCAAAATCACCCCGTCTTTATGGGAGGCCGCATCATGGCAACCGCTGGTGGCACAAGAAGAGACCAAGAGCGGAAGGACTTCGTACTGAAAAGAAATGGTACCGTCCTCACATTCTTCACCACTTCCGGGGTTGACATTGGGATAAGACCCTCCACCGGGTACGCTTACCACGATAGGGTCTGTATGACAAGAAGAAAAAAATGACAGCCCCAGCAAAGAGCCTGTCCAAAGAAAAAGAGAAAGCAAAGTTTTGTACTCCATGTTGTTCTTGTTTTAACGTTTAGCACTGCATTACGGGGTTTTCGGTACAAGCCGTTTTTATTTGCTCATGCGCTCCACAAAAGCTCTCAAATCTTCTACCTGCTGTTTACTCATCCGCTCCAGGGGATAATGCGGCATATAAGGCCGATGCCCCGGAATGGCATACGTTCCATAAGGAATGATTTGATAAAGCGACATGTGGGAATCCTTTTCTATTTTAGATTTCAAATGTTTAAAGCTGAGCTTACCCTCGTCTAAGATGTAGTGCGAGACCCCCCCGGCTTTGTGGCAGTGCAAACAGCTCAACTCGTAAAGATCTTTACCTACGGCAGCACGCCCTTTTAATCCATAGCCCTTGCGCTTGTCCGGCGGAGCGTCAAAAAAATGAGCCGGCGACTTTTGCAGGTAGAAGGTTTTGAGCCAGCTGCGCAAATACTCTTTGTCTCTTTGAACCGAGCTTTCTTTCCTTAGTTTTTGGTAGTCCTCTTCCGATAAGCCCAAATCGCCTAAGGTCCACTGCAAAGTCCAAAAATAAGCCAGGACCGCATCAATCTCCCAGCGCTCCATGGGGCGCCCCTGAGAACATTGCACGGCACAGAGCTGGATGGATTCTCTCAGGCTCTTATGGGCTTTCCCGATAGCTTCTCCCCCGTATTTTTTCACGTAATCGTCGTTGTACCAACTTTCCCGATTGACAATGCCCCGAAAAGTGGTGCCTTGCAGAAAGGGAATACCTTTAGCTTTTACATAAGGTAGGCGAGCTTCCGGATCACTAACGCGCAGATCGGGATCTTCTCGCTGTACATTGTGACAGCTCGTACAAACGTAATACTTGCTCACATAACGACTGCGCTTACCGTCAGGGCCAACGGTATATCCCCGATGCACGATTTCCTCACCCATTTTGACCAGTCTTTCCGTGCTGCGCAATTCGTGATCGGCTTTGGGCTCACCCAGATAACGCAACACCTGATAGACCGGTGTTGCAGCTGTCCATTCCGGCTTACCATCCGACAAAGCCACGGAAAGGCCCGACACAAGCAGCAACAAAACCACTACTACTCCCCAAAAAGAATGATGAAAATCGAAGTGTTTTTCCATAAGCCGATAAGCGGATTTAGCAAGAAGTCCGATCAAAAGCCCTATACGCATACAAAAACGCAAAGGTTGCTTCAAAAAAATAAGAGGCCAATTTGGGGTCGTTTCAATCCCAAAAAGTACTCGAAAGAAAAAGAGTTTCAGGTGCAAGAGATTTGTTCCAACCCCTGTCTAAATATACTCATGGCGAAGTGGTTTGGGAGGCTGACGCCTCCCCCCCTACCTTTCGCTCATTTGCGAGTTGTAAATATCCCAAACCATTTCGGTTTGGGTATAGTAGGTTTGGGGTCAGTAGGCCGGTTCGGGCTTGCTGCGTTTCGACCCTTCGAGAGCTTTCCATAGCCCGAATGTTTCGATGGAGTATAACAGAATAAGACGGGCTTATGTTCGTACCGGCATCTTCTGAATTAAGCTGCCCAAGTTTCCGTATCTTTGCAACAAGTAAAATATTAACCGTTCTATGCAGCAAGTACTCGAGACCGAACAAAAAGCCCTGGAGATCAATTTGGACCCCGCCATTTACGGCACTTTTGCAGAAATCGGAGCGGGCCAGGAAGTGGCCCGTTATTTTTTTCAGGCAGGGGCTGCTGCAGGCACCATAGCCAAAACCATGTCGGCTTACGACAAAATTTTTTCCGACGTCATTTACGGTGCAGAGAAAAAGGGGCGGTACGTCTGTGAATCCCGCATCAACAAAATGTTGGACCACGAGTACGGCCTCATTGACGAGCGTTTGGGCAACTGCCGGCCAGACACCAACTTTTTCGCCTTTGCCAATACCGTGGCCACGGTGAATTATCAACGCACCGTGCGCGGGCACGGCTGGCTCGGGTTGCGCTTCCAACTCGAACCCGAAAGCCCCCCCAACGACATTGTGCTACACGTCAATTTGGAAGACTACAACAAAAAACAGCAACAGGAAGCCATCGGCATCTTAGGGGTTAATTTGATCTATGCCTGCTTCCGCTTCTACGACAAACCCCGTAAATTGCTGCGCTCTCTCATGGATAGACTGCAAGGGCGTGTGGTTATTGACATGGTAAGGCTCACAGGGCCGAACTTCCAACAACTCGACAACCGCCTGATCAGCTACTGGCTCATCAAATACGGCCTGACACCCATCACCCTCTTTGACAACAAAGGCCCCCTACACGGATCAGAGCTCCTCTACAAGCAAAACGTCATGATTTCCAGAGGAAACTTCCGCCCACCAACCCTCTTGCACGCAGATACCTTTACCAATGCCTTCCGACAATTCAGAGAAGACCTGGGCGATGAAGAAGCGGCGCGCGCCGAAGTGCTGGCCGAACTGCGCTTTGAAGATTTACAAGGAGAAGAAGAAGAACGAGAACAGGACTTCATCGACCGGGCCGAAGTACTGGCCGCCATGGACAAAATCGTGCTCTTTTCCAATTACGAGCACTACAACGAGTTGATCGAGTATCTTTCCGATTTTCGCATCCAAAAAGTGGGGCTGGTCATTGGTGCTTACCGCCTGCTCGACCTCATACGCGAAAAATACGAGCGCAACAAAGACGGCCGCCTGCTGGTATCCTTTGGAGAAATTTTTACCCGCAACGTTACCATGTACGTCTATCCCAACATCGAATCCGATGACCGACACCGCATGGACTCCCAAAACTTACCCATTCCCCAAGGCATGAAATACATCTACAAACACCTGCAAGACAGCGGCCAAATCGTGGATGTGCGCTATTTCAACCCCAAAGCACTCAAAATACCCACCGACCAGGTGTTGGCCCAATTGCAAGCCGGAGAAACGGGCTGGGAAAGCTCCGTACCGCCGGAAGTCGTACAAGCCATCAAAGAAAAAGGACTGTTTGGGTACCCCGTTAAGGCTGAATCAAAAACCTCTTGAACTATGAACATCTACCCCTTTTTGCTCCTGGCCTTGCTCCTGGCCTGCTCTTCGCAAACAGAGGAAAACTCGACAAAAGAGCCCGCAGAAGAAACTGAACAAAAAACCAACAGCCTCAAAAACCCCCAAGCTCAAAATCCTTTCGACAGCACGTATCTCTTTTCCATTGACTACCTGACCGGCAAATTCGACCCGGCCAAACAGCCTGAGTTCGTCCGCTTTGGAGCACCTTATGCCGACGAAGAGGGCTACTTCCTCCATCGGCTCGCTTTTGAGGCTTTCGCCAAAATGTACGAGGCTGCCCGCCAAGACGGCATTAAACTCACCATCATCTCGGCCACACGCCCCTTTATCCGCCAAAAAGCCATTTGGGAAGCTAAATGGACGGGTAAACGCCCTGTCGAAGGAAAAAATTTGGCGAAAGCCGTCAAAAACCCTGTCAAAAGGGCTCAAGCTATCTTGCGCTACTCTTCCATGCCGGGAACTTCCCGCCACCACTGGGGTACCGACATCGACATCAACGCCCTGGAAAACAGCTATTTTGAAAAAGGAGAGGGCCTAAAAACCTACCAATGGTTGCAAGCTCATGCCGCTGAATACGGCTTTTGCCAGGTCTATACGGCCAAAGGCTCCAAGCGACCCCACGGCTATGAAGAGGAAAAGTGGCATTGGTCTTACCTGCCTCTGGCCCGCAAACTAACTGCTTTAGCCCAAAACAAGTTGAAAAACGAAGACATCAACGGCTTTCTCGGGGCTGAAACGGCAAAACAAATCCACGTTGTCGAACGCTATGTACTCGGCATCAATCCCGATTGTCTATGAACACCATCAGTAGAAAGGCCTGGTACGTCAAACCCGGCAGCCTGTCCGGCTTCGAACCGGTTGAAGAGCCTCTCTCACGGCCTTCCGGCAAAGAAGTTTTGGTCAAAATCAAAGCCATCGGCCTGAACTTTGCCGACGTCTTCTCGGCCAAAGGCCTGTATCAGGCAGCACCCAAAGAGCGCTTCATTCCGGGGCTGGAGTTCGCAGGAGAGGTCCTCGAAGTGGGGCCGGAAGTAAGTCGATTTAAGGCCGGAGACCGGGTTATGGGCGTTACCCGTTTTGGCGCCTATGTCTCACATATCACCCACCCTGAAGCTTACCTAAATCCCTTGCCGAAAGAATGGAGCTACGAACACGGTGCAGCCTACCTTGTCCAGGCTCTAACGGCCTACTACGCCTTGGTCGAGCTGGGCAACTTGCAAAAGGGAATGACCGTACTCATCCACAGCGCAGCAGGCGGAGTAGGGACTTTTGCCCACCGCATCGCCAAAAAGTACGAGGCTTTCACCATCGGTACCGTAGGAAACAGCAATAAAATATCCTATTGCCAAAAAGAAGGTTACGACCGGGTCATTGTTCGAGGCTCGGATTTTCCTAAACAACTGGACAAAGCCCTGGATGGAAGACCTCTGCAACTCATCATGGAGTGCATAGGGGGAAAGATTCTTCAAGAGAGCTATGCCAAACTGGCTTCACAAGGCCGCATGATTGTCTATGGAGCAGCGCGTTACGCAGACACACGAGATAAGCCCAATTATCTGCGTTTGATGTGGAAATACTTTACCCGCCCCAAGATAGACCCTCAGGCCATGACCCATCGCAATGTGGGCATACTGGGATTCAACCTCATTTACCTGTACGAACAAGTGGAGGTTTTGAGAAAGCAGTTGCAAGCTCTTGAACAGCTCAACCTCGGCTTGCCCAACATCGGCCATCGCATGCCCTTTGAGCAACTACCCGAAGCCCTGCGCTTGTTTCAGTCCGGAAAAACGACGGGGAAAGTAGTTTTGGTTTTGGAAAAGTAAAACTCAACTTTTACGACTGCGCTCTTGTTCTACCCGAATAATGCGCACAGGGCAAAGCTCTGCAGCCCGAGCCTGCTTTTCGTATTCCCAATCGGGCAGAGAAAGCAGATGGTATTCTCCTCTTTGCCGGCTTTTCTTTAGATAGCTCTTGCCATCTTTGCCGGAAATAACCCAGTGCTCGGGAGCCACCTCCACACAGGCATTGCAACCAATGCACTTGCGACGCAAAAAAACAATGCGAATCATACCGGTTCTATCTTGTAAAGCTTATCCGAAGGACGCACCTTAACGGCAACAGGCATGGAGAAATGCACACCGCGTTCATTGACCACATCTGTTTCGCTGTCATCAATGCGCAACGCTTCTACACGAGTGCGCAGAAAGCCCGTGGTAGGGCCGGTAATCATGATTTCGTCGCCTATGCGCAAGCTACCACTGAGAAGCTTAAACTCTCCTACGCCAATTTTCCCAAAATACTTGATACCTGTGCCTACAAACACTTTTTTCTCTTTGGCTTTGGAGCCCGGTGCGTTCGTCCACTCTCCCAATTCCTGCCCCAAAAAATAACCGCCCCAGAAACCCCGATTGTACACCTTCTCCAAGCGCTGCATCCATGCCGCAACCTTATGCTCATCAAAGCTGCCGTCCAACACAGCCTCCACAGCTTCTCGATAGCAAGAAGTGGTTTCATAGACGTAATCCGGTCCTTTGCTGCGACCTTCGATTTTCAAAACGCGCACACCGGTATCCAGCACTTTGTCCAGAAAAGGTAGGGTACAAAGGTCTTTGGGCGACATGATGAACTCGTTGTCGATGAGCAACTCATTGCCCTCCTCGTCTTTAACCGTGTAAGTGCGCCGGCAATTTTGCTTGCAAGCTCCTCGGTTTGCAGAAGACTGATGCGTATGCAAGCTCAAATAGCATTTGCCGGAAACGGCCATACACAAAGCACCGTGCACAAAGACTTCCACGCGAACCAATTTGCCGGAAGGCCCTGTAATCTTCTCCTTTTCTATCGTCCGGCAAATTTTCTTCACTTGCGACAGCGTAAGCTCCCTCGACAACACCATCACATCGGAAAACAACGCATAAAAGCGCACGGCTTCGATGTTGGTGATGTTGGCCTGAGTCGAAATGTGCACCGGCATACCTTGCTGATGGGCATAAGCTATAACAGCTTGGTCCATGGCAATGACGGCATCCACGCCTTCTGCCTTTGCTCCATCGACAATTTTGCGCATCAGCTGCAAATCGTGATCGTACAAAATGGTGTTGAGCGTCAAATAGGTTTTAACGCCCCGAGACTTACAGCGCGAGACAATCTCTTTCAAATCCTCCAAGGTGAAATTGATGGACGAGCGGGCACGCATATTCAGCTGCTCAATGCCGAAATATACGGCATCGGCTCCGGCTTGCAAGGCAGCTTGTAGAGATTCAAAGGAGCCCACCGGGGCCATGATTTCTATTTCCGATCGCGGGTGCATAGGGATACCAACTCTGTTTCAGGGAAAATCAAATCCGCTGCAAAGGTACGACTTAATCGGCTTTTTCCCCACGCTAATCCCAACGGGTGAAATCAAGTCTCGAGAAATTTCAAATGCCCTAAACCGTTCTCTTCAACTTGGATGCAGAGGTGAACGGCACCAATCTTGAAAGCAACAACCACAAGAAACGCCGTAACAAAAGAAAAGCTGTAAACGTCAAAATGCCAAATGCACCTCCAACCCATTTCGTTATATCCAAACCGAAATGGTTTGGGATATTTACGACTCGCCAACGGGCAAAAGATAGAGAATTTGGGAGGCTGATGCCTCCCAAATCACTTCGCCATGCGTATAGTTTGGGATATTTATAACTCGCAAGCGAGCGAAAAATAGTGAGTTTAGGTAGCTGACGCTTCTCAAATCACTTAGCCTTGAGTGTGCACACAAACCATTTTCGTTGCAAGTACAAACATCTAGCGGTAAAATGAAAAAGCTGAAGATCATATCGTGTCTAATCGCTCTTCTGTTTTTTTCTTGCCATAAGGAGAGATTAAACTCGCCGGGCCCGGACTGGGAAAAAATAAAAGCTGAAACGCAACCCATTGTCAAAGAAGTTGGTTACGGCACCCCCTACCGGTTAAAGATAAATACATTGGGCTGGGAAGATGGTCAATTCATTTCAAAGGACGGTCTCAGCGCTTATTGTTTTTACACGCCATTAGACTTATTTTCCTTCGCCTTCTATTCTTCTGCAGACCCTTTTTCCGTAGGACCTTATTTGAGAGGCCCTTTTCCGGAAATCGTCAATCAGGTTCCGGAAAAATTCCAAAACATCACCAACCAATTTTTAAGTTCAGATATTTTAATCAGTCATAGAAACTCCGTCAATGAGCCTTTTCCGGAATGGTCAATTGCCAACTTTAGCACTTTTGCTTCTTTTGACGGAGCACCGCAAATCATTCTCAACGACACCAATCCCGAGCTTGTTGAATTTGTGCTTTTCACTTATCTAAATCCCGATCCGGATTACGGAAACGAGAAAAACGACATCGCCTATTATAG
>JALSKB010000171.1 GCA_026989035.1 Saprospiraceae bacterium
TGGATGATCATTGGGTCTTTGAGGAGGGCTCTTACTCTGAGGTTTTCACCAGCTCTACCACGGGTTGTGATTCGGTGCATTTACTTCATTTGAGTTTCTTTGATCCGATACAGTTGGGCGTGAATGTTCAGGCCTCTTGCCCCGGGCAAGACAACGGCAGTGTAGAAGTTGAGGTTTACGGAGGAGATCCACCGTTTTCATTTTTTTGGAGCAATGGACTTAGTGGAGCGAAAATCACGGATTTGCCGCCGGGGAATTATGAGGTTACGGTAACGGATGTGCATGCTTGTCAGTCTGTTCTAGGCGTTGCCTTTGAGGACTATCCAGCCATTTCGTATGATTTTAGCTGGGATGATGTCAGTTGTTTTGGTGCTGCAGATGGGTGGATAGCTTTTCAGACGCCGGATGAGGGTTTGATGTACAGTTTAAATGGCGGGCCTTTTCAGAGTGATACGCTATTCAGTGGTTTGGATGGAGGAGATTACGAGTTGCTTATTCAAGATGCCAATGGTTGTTTTTACGAGGAGTTTGTGGCCCTAAATGAGCCACCGGCTGTGGTGGTTTCCTTGCCGGAGGAGATAGATATTTCTCTGGGAGAAAGTGTTGTTCTTAACGGAGAGGTTTTGGGGCAGCCCGATACGGTGCTTTATTCTTGGGTTCCTCCACTGTGGATAGATTGCTTTTATTGTCCGTCGGTTGTCGTACAGCCATTGGAGACGACGACTTATGAGCTGAGCGTTACCACTGCCGACGGTTGTGTCGAAACGGCATCGACTTTGATCAGAGTTTCGAAGGAATATCCCGTGTATATTCCTACTGCTTTTTCTCCCAATGGAGACGGGCTTAACGACAAGTTTTTTGTTTTTGCAGGGCCTGCTGTTTCGGAGATTAAAATGTTTCGCATTTTTGATCGTTGGGGTGACTTGATTTATGAAGCTGCGGGCTTTCCGCCCAATGCACCGGAATACGGTTGGGATGGGACGTACCGATCTAAACCTTTAGGTGCCGGGTTGTACACTTATTATGTATTTGTTGAGTTTATCGATGGCAGTGATCAAATTTATCGAGGAGGGGTGCATTTGGTGAGGTAGGTTTAGTTTGAAAGAAGAATTTCTTTTATGATGTTTATAACCCTTTTTGTCGCCTGACCATCTTGGTAAGTGTGAAAGCGCCGGCATATTTCATTTCTTTTTTCACTATGGGTGTCATTATTTAACTCGCGGATCACTACAGATTTGAAGTCCGAGAAAGTTTTGGGATGTGGGCCTATGCTGACTTCCTCATAAGGAACATAAAATCCAATTTGAGTTTGATAGCGTTGCAAATCGTAGTCGAGGAACATCATGGGTTGATTTAATAGTAAGTAGTCAAAAAGTAGTGAAGAATAATCTGTGATGAGCATGTTTGAAATGAGCGCGAGCTCATTGATGTCGGCACATTCGGCATGAGTTATTATAGAGATATTTGGGAGTTGCGCCATCTTTTTCCAGAAGGAGATGTTGTCACTATGGTTTAGGTCAAGGTGATGTGGGCGCATGATTAGTTGGATGTCTTCTTGCGCTAAGAAATGTTTTAATTGCTCTATGGAGAAATCTGGAAAAGGGAAGAATTTGGTAGCGCCCCAGGGCCTCCAAGTTGGAGCGTAGAGGAGTATTTTGCTTTTTTTAGGAAATCCATATTTTGCTCTGAGTTTAGCTTTTATGTTTTTTTTAAAGAACAGGTCATTTCTGGGAAGTCCTGTAATTCGATAATTTTCTATTCCAATGGGGTACATTTGATTTTGTATTTCAGCAGCCCAGGGGGAAGGAGCTATCATGCAGCAAGCTTTTTTTGTTTTTAGCCATACGGCTTTTCGTGCTGATGGAGGAGCTTCTTTCAATTGTAGCCATCCCTTGCGTAAGGGGATACCGTGATGCAAGTAGATGAAATGTGGATATCCCTTGAAAGGTGTGAACATTAAGGCATCTTTGATGCTGTGACTTGTTGCTATAATCGGGCTTTGTAAGCTAAGCATGATGCCTTTCAGGCTGCGGCGTAAGACAGCTTCTCCTCCTGCGCTTTTTACTTTTTGGATGACTTTGGGGTTGTTGCACATCCATATAGCTTTGAAGTGTTTTGATTTATTGATTTCTTTTAATAAGAATGCAGCATTGTCTCCAAAGTGTTCTCCGTTGAATCCACCAAGTAAAATGAGGTGTTTTTTTTTAGGGCTTATTCTGGCTAGCACGGCCAAAAATAGAGAAAAGGTCTCCATGACAATTTTTCGAAAAACGGAGTATATTTTGTTCATTACTTCTGCTGTCGTTCTTTTTCGAGTATTTGATTGATAAGTGTAGAAGAAGTGCCCTTAGTGTAAGGGAAATAAATGATTTTAACACCAACTGCTTGAAACTGCTTTTCGTAGTCTTTCCACTTGGGCGTATTGTACCAATCATCTCCGACAAACATGATGTCGTATTTTATTTTTTCCCACAAGGCAAACTTGTCCATGCTTTCTTGTGCAATGACGGCATCGACGTACTGAATGCTTCTAACGATTTCCAATCTTTCGGCAAAAGGGATGACTGCTTTTTTATTTTTGTAGGCGACGAGTTCATCTGTGGTTACGCCTACGATGAGTTTGTCGCAGAGCCCCTTTGCGTTTTTGAGTAAGTTGAGGTGGCCTATGTGGAATAGATCGAAAACGCCGGAAGTGTATCCTATGACCATGTCGTAATCTTTTAGTGTTTGATTTTTAAGGTTTGTAAGTTAAACTGTAGCCAGGCGTCCATTGGTGTACTTTGGCTTTGCTTTTGGAAGATGTTTTCCAGGGGGACCGGAAAGCCAACTTTTTTTCTCTCAATAATTTCTTTGGGAATAAGTTCTTTGAATATTCTTTTCAGAGGCTCTTTAAAGGAGTTACCCATACGCCACTCGAAGGGAGTTCCGGCCAATCGCTCTATCAACAAGTGATCGACGAAAGGAACTCTTGCTTCAACACTACATCGCATTGTTGAATTGTCTAACCTTCTCAGTAGGCCTTGAAGGTGAACAATTTGAAAATAGTAAGCTGTTTTTTCCAGGGTGGTTTTTCCGGGGATTCCCTCCAGGGCGTAATCCAAAACCTCGTCGTCTCTATGGCTTCCGTAACAATACTTTTTATCAAATCCTCTGAGGTCAAAATTCTTTTGTCTTTTTGCCCATTTGAAAATGCGATCATAGCCCCAAAAAAGTTCATCGGCGCCTTCTCCGGATAGGATGACTGTGTTTTCTTTTTTGACCTCTTTGGTCATGAGGTAGATGAGGATTTCATTGGGGACAGAGAGAGGTTCTTTTCTCTCTTGTATCATTTTTTTTCCTGTCTGGATGAACTCATTTTTATGGACAAGGATTTGATGTAGTTTGCTTTTTAGTTGTTGGTTGGCCAGTGTGCTCCATTTAAACTCGTTTAATTCGGGGAAGCCTACAGTCCATACGTGCTCCGGCTTTACCAAGTAGGAGAGTATGGTGCTGTCTAAGCCTCCACTGAGGTAGCAGCCTAAAGGGACATCAGCTCTTTTTCGCAGTTTGACAGCTTGGGATATCAAACTATACAATTCTTCATCAGAGGGAGGTTCTTTGGGTGAGATGTCTAAATCCCAGTACCGGCATAATTGATCATTTTGCATATAATGAGCTGGAGGGAAAAAGCGTATATCGGAGTAAATCGTGTGGTTTTTTACGGTCATTCGGAGTTTGAGGTATTGCCTTACGGCAAACTCATCGATGTCGCTTTCTACCAGTTCCAGGATAGGAGCAAGTTCACTGGAAAAAATTTTGAGTTTGTTTTTTTCGTATAAGTAGAGAGGTTTGATTCCCAATCGATCACGAGCAGCGAAGACTTCTCCTGTCGAAGAGTTGTAGATGACAAAGGCGAACATGCCGTTGAAGTATTGGAGACAATCTTTGCCGTATTTTTTATACATGGCTAAAACTACTTCAGTATCGCTTTCGGTATGCAATTTTAATTTATGCTCTTTGGCAAGTTCTATGTAGTTGTAAATTTCTCCGTTATAGGTTATGGAGAGGGGGCCTATAGAAAAAGGTTGATTTGCCCTTGGGTCTAAGTCGAGAATGGCTAAGCGTTTGTGCCCTAAATAAACTTCCGTATTCTTTTTTTTGAATAGCGTACTTGCCCCGTAGTCAGGCCCTCTGTGGTGCATCAGCTGGAGTGCCTTATCCAGCTTTTGTTTGTCGAGTTTTCTACCTATAACTGCTAAGATACCACACATATTTGTCGCTTTGTTTTCCGGTGAGTTCTCATTGTTGAAAAAGTTGTTTGAGGTCGGCGTTTAAAACCCGTGCAAAGATACGTGCTCCTTCTTGATTTAGGTGATCGTAGTCGTAGAAAGCTGAATCTGGAAGCGGGTATTCCAAATAATCGAGTATAGGTATTCCTTGCTTTTTATGTTTTTGGGTTATCTTTTGAAAACTATCTATAAAAGGTTGCGGTATTTGTTCTTTGTAGGCAGGATGCACTGGGAGGATAACGAAAATGATATTGTTTGCTTTCCTAGCATAGCAAAGGGTATCTAAAGCGCGTATAGCAGCCTGTGAAACATCTCTCAGCTCTCCCCGGGAGTTGTAAAAATGCCTTTGGATCGTTTTTTGCAAATTTGCAGTCTCAAGGGCATAAGCTCTTGCTTCGAAATGGCCTTTCCATCTATCGTGTTTGTTTCGAGGATACAAGCACATATTCCTCACCATGCCTTTGAGGTATGATCGCTTATCGTATTTCAAGTCGTATTTTTTGAAGAGGGGAGCAGGGGGGAGAAGTAAGGGGTAGTAGGTGTCCCATATTTTTTTTGCATATTTGTCTTTGAGTAGTTTTTCTTCATTGAAATCCGATAAGTTTTGAGGTCCAATACCTATGACGAATCTCCTATTTTCACCTATGGATTTTTCTTGGACTTTTTGGGCTTTAAGCTGGGTGATGTATAGAGGTTCTCCGTGGTACCCCATGTTTGTTGCATGCTCGAACAAGTTCGGGTTTATGCCTGTCATGATGTGGGAATCTCCCATGAAAATTAAAGAGGGCTGAGGATTTTCAAATATTTCCTCGCTTTTTATATTTGATAAATTGTAGAGATAATTCCCGGCTAAAAAGACGGCCCAACAACAAGAGAAGGCGAGTAGCCTGAATATGAAAAGTTTCATAATCTCAAAATTGGAAGTAAATGAATTCCTGCTCCTCTCCTACAAAGTATAGAATTAACCAGATGAAAAAGCTGTAAGTGAGCCATCGCCAATGTGTAGGCCATTTGGGTATGTGTAGGCCATGTTCCTTGTCTCGAAAATTCCACTCCCAAGCCAGCAAGAAAAGGATTAGAATGAGGTATTTTGCTTTATAGCTTTCGATGGTTCCCATATTTGCCATGTCAAACATTCCTGAGATATAGTGAATGGCCTCCTTGATGTTGGCAGCCCTGAAAAAAACCCAGGCAATGAGTACTTGCAGAAAAGTCAAAGAGATTTGATAGGCTTCCGATAGAGATGGTAGCAAGCTGTCTTCTGCTATTTTTCCCAGATGTTTTCTATTTCTTTTTAGCACGAGTAAGGGGATGAAAAAGAGGGCGTGGACCCCGCCCCAAGCGACAAATGTCCAATTAGCACCATGCCACAACCCGCTGATGAGAAATATGATTAAGACGTTCCGCAAAGTTTTTTTCAAACCACCCCTGCTTCCCCCCAAAGGTATATATAGGTAGTCTTTGAACCAGCTGGAAAGGGATATATGCCACCGTCTCCAAAATTCGGCAATATCTCTGGAGAAATAGGGTAAATTGAAGTTTTTCATTAACTCAAAGCCGAAAAGTCGGGCTAGTCCTAAGGCGATATCGGAATAACCTGAAAAATCTCCGTATATCTGGAAAGCAAAGTAGATGGCTCCCAGCCATAGCGCGGGAGTAGAGTATGAGTCCGGATTGCTGAAAATGTCATTGGCGTAAATGGCACAAGTGTCTGCAATGACAATTTTTTTGAATAGCCCCCATAGAATTTGTCGTAAGCCGTCTTTTGCTTTTTCCGTATCAAATTTCCTGTTTTTTTGGAATTGGGGCAACAAGTTTGCTGCACGTTCTATTGGGCCGGCTACCAATTGTGGGAAAAAGCTGACAAAAGCGGAAAAGGCAATCCAGTCTGTAGTGGGTTTGATTTTCTTTTGATAAACATCAATGGTATAGCTTAAGGTTTGAAAAGTGTAAAAGCTTATACCAACTGGTAAAACGATATGCAAATGAGATGGAGAAAAATTGATGCCAAAAAAGGTAAATGCATCTACAAAGCTGTCGATAAAAAAGTTGTAGTATTTGAAGAAGAGCAATAGGCCTAAATTGCTTGCCAAGCTGATGTATAGCAGGGTTTTTCTTTTTTTTTGCCCTGTAGTTTGTTCTAGCTTTTTTCCAACTAAAAAATCAACAATGGTGCTGAATGCTATGAGGCCTAAAAATCTCCAATCCCACCAGCCGTAAAAAAAGTAGCTGGCTATCAACAGGGCAAGGTTTTGCCTTCGTACATGCCGGCTACCTATGCTCCAGTATATGGCAAATACAATGGGTAAAAAGATGGCAAATTCTATGGAGTTGAATAACATCCGATCTTTCTCTTCAAGTTTTATTGGGGAGCTTTGTGGGGGGTGTTTTTTTTCTTCTTGCGCAGCAATTTCTCCTTCATTCTGTTCCAGCGCCATTGGCGGATGAATTGTCCTTCATCTTTGTTGACGATAGGTTGATCCCTTTGGAAGAGTGCGACAAGCCAGCCACAGAGGACGGCCAGCCCGGTCAAGCCATAAGGGCGGTTCAGGTAGCCGGCTTTGATGGCACTGATGAGGCTTATCCAAAAACCGTAACGGAGGCGATACATGCCACGGCCAATCAAGAAGCGGGTGCGTAGGGAGCCCGTCTCGGTACCGAGTGGTCGATGGTGTTTGACGTTTAGTCGGGTATCGACTAAAACTTCCCAGCCGTGGTAGCGAGCGAGAAGTTCGTCGGCCGTGTCCCAACCTATGGATAGGCGCAGCCCTCCAATGGCTTGATAACAAGCTTTTCGGTAAGCTTTAAAGGCTCCCTTAACGTGGTCTTTATCTGAAAAGTTTTCGTAAACCCAACGACCGTTTTTTTGTACGAGAATGCTACCTCCGGCTATGCCCAGTCGAGGGTTGTCGGAAAAGTGTTTTGCGATGCGTTCGAAATAATTTGGCGGAAGCTCTAAATCGGCATCTAGCTTGACGAGAAAATGGTGTTCTGCTTTTATTTGGTCGTAGCCTTGCTGAAAGGCCGCCACCACTTTGGCGCCAATGGCACGAGGTTCTTGTTTTTTCGTGCGGTGAAGGTGGATCCAGGGGTGGCGTTTGGCGAAAGCCAAAACTCGTCGAGCTGTTTGATCCGTAGAGCCATCGTCAACAACGATAAGCTCGGCTGGCAGCAGACTTTGTGCTGCCAGGGAGCGGAGTAAGCGCTCTATGTTTTCTTCCTCGTTGCGTGCCGGAACGACGACTACGTACTTCATGCCCTGAAAAACAGACCGTCGATGGTGTTTACTCTGCCGGTGTTCAAATCCACCCCCTCAACATGAAAACTGTAAGGTTTAAAGCCGTGTTTTTTCATGAAGTCGGTTATTTCGTAAAAGGTGAAATCCGTACTTTCGTAAATGGGGTAGAGCGGGATTTCAATTTTTATGCCGCGCAGCTTGGAAAGGATGCCCTCTGCCCCTTCTAGTACTTGTCTCTCAAATCCTTGTGTGTCTATTTTTAGCAGGACATCTCCTGTTTCGATCTCTACGTATTGGTTTGCCACTTGATCTATGCGGTGTAGCGGGACGCGTTCGCTGCGGATGATTCTGGATTTGGGGTTATGGGCTACGTAGCTGTCCTTGATATTTAGTACAGAGCTGAAAACGCTGTCGTCACTGATTTTTATTTCCACCTCGCCTTCTTTGTTGCCCAGAGCACAGGGTGGGGCCACCTGCCAGTTGGGGTAAGGTTTGCTGCGTTTTTGGAGAATCCGATGAGCTGAGCTGACCGGTTCAAAAGAGACGATTTTTCCGGTATAGCCGAAGTCGTAGAGCGATTCGGCAAATTGCCCTGTATTGGCACCGATATCTATGACCTGTTTTACGCCTTGGTGTTGCAGCAACATGGCTGTACGCAGCGGTTCACTGGCTGAGGGTGTGAAGCGCTTGAGGCGTAAGTGCAGGCCAGTGGCTTTGCCCAGGTGTCGGCGCAAGCGCTCCAGGGTTTTGGATTGCAATACCTTTTCTAATACGTTCATGGAGCAAAGGTAGTAAAAAGGGTTTAGCTGTTTTGGAGGTGCTTTTTTAGTTTTTGATACTGTCTGAAGCTGTGAAAGCCGACCTCAAAAACGAGGCGTTGGAGTAAGTAGCGCATGGGAATGGAAGAGGTGCTGCGTTTTCTTTCGATTTCACTCTGGAGAAGTTGAAGTCTTTGTTCATTGAGCCATTGCTTTTCGGCCTTTCGGCCAAAAGCTTGGAGTAGTTGGTTTCTTGCTGCCGAGGGTAGCAGTTTGAGGCGAAAATCAGGGTCGTACAGGCAGCCTTGCTTGAAGAGTTGTTCCTGGAGCTGTGTAGGGGATAGTTTTTGTAAGAGTCGGCGCATATAGCTGCGTCGAAGCAATTGCCAGGCGATGAAGAATACCCAAAGTGTTAGTAGGGCAAAGGAGTAGTGGGTCAAATAAGGGTAAACATTCCAGACCCGTAAACTGCGCCCAAAGAGTTTGAACATGGTGAAGTCCAAAATCAGAAAAAAGCTGTTGCAGGTGGCCAGGAAGAAAAAAATGAGGGTGTTGCGTTTTAACCAGCTTATTTTGGCCATCTCCCAAGGATAGTGAGAACGATGTCTCAAGACGGCTTCTCTGAATTTGGCATATCGCCAACTCATAGCCAAATAAGTGAAAAAGGAAAGTACAAAAAAGCCGCCTTCCAGCGTTTTATAAAATCGGGTATAAAACCAGGATTCCGGCTGGTACTGGATAAAAAATAGTGTGGTATAGAGGGCAATTTGTAGTAAGGGGAAGAAGGCGTGCTTGACATCTGATTTGTGCCAGCTGTAAGCCGGATAAAGTGTGAACTTCACAAAAAAGAAATACAGCGGGCCTAAAGCCCAGGTAAACCAAATGGGAAAGAAAAACCACTGCGGTTCTTGCACAAAGACATTGAGCATCATCAAGGTGTCTCGAAAGAGGGACAAGCTGAAAAACCACAGCAAAAGGCTCAACATGCGATTGGCCTTGACGTTTCCGTATGGACGCCACCAAAAGACCCAACTCATGAGTATGCTTGCCGTTACGAGCAGCAGAGCCGGTAGTTCTTGCTTCCAGGCTTGCAGCAGTTGGGGGGAGGCTGTAAAAAGCTCTTCAAACACGGCTCAAATTTACTACCTTTGCAGCGTTTTTGTATTACAGGCCGCTCTTGCGACTCGTCAAAAAAAAATATCATGAGATTATTACTGAGTATTTGTCTGCTGAGCTTGATGCTCAGTATGAATCTTCAGGCTCAATCGACGGATCAGGAACGGGATCCCGTGCTTTTTACGGTGAACAATCATCCGGTGAGGGTATCCGAGTTCAAGTACATCTACGAAAAATCCAATGGAGACAAGGCGGATTATTCGAGTAAATCGCTCAACGAATATTTGCGCCTTTACACCAAGTTTAAACTCAAGGTAGAGCGCGCTCGTGAGTTAAAGCTGGATACCATTAAAGCTTTGCAGCAGGAGTTGGAAGGTTATCGTCGTCAGTTGGCCGATTCTTACCTCATCGATCGAGAGGTTACGGAAAAATTGGTTCGAGAAGTGTACGACCGAAAAAAGCAGGATGTGGATATCAGCCACATCCTCATCAAAGTAGCCCCCGGAGCAGGGGAGGAAGCTGAAAAACATGCGTATGAACGCACTTTACAGGCGCGTAAAGAGTTGTTGGAAGGCAAGAGTTTTGGCGAAGTAGCCCGTCGTTATTCCGAGGACAAATCAGTAAGCCGCAATGAGGGTCACATCGGCTACGTGACGGCCATGTTTCCCAAAGGCCTTTATCCATTGGAAACAGCGGCTTATCATTTGCCGAAAGGCGAAATATCTCAACCCATACGCACGGCTATGGGCTATCACATTTTAGTCGTACACGATCGTCGGCCTGCACGGGGAGAGATTGAGGCCGCTCACATCCTCATTCGCAAGCCCAAAAAAGGAGAAAAAAAGGATGCCAAAGCCCTCATTGATTCCATCTACCAACAGCTACTCCAAGGGGCTAATTTCGAGGAGCTTGCCAAGCAGTACTCCGAAGACAAGCTCTCTGCTTCGCGTGGCGGATACATCGGCTTTTTCGGCATCAACCGCTATGAAAAGAGTTTTGAAGATGCGGCTTTTGCCTTGAAGAAAGATGGCGATTTTTCCAAGCCCTTTCAAACCACGGTAGGCTGGCACATCGTCAAGCGCATCAGCAAACGAGACTTAGGCTCTTATGCGGATGAACGCGCACGCATTCTCAAAGCCGTAAAAAAAGACCCGCGCTTTGAAGAGGCTCAGGATGCTCTTATCCAGCGCATCAAGAAGACGAGCAACTTCAAGGAATTCAATGCAACCTTGGAGCATTTTGCCGACACTTTAAGTGAGAACTTCCTAACCTACAAGTGGAAAGCACCCAAAGAACGCTCACAAGAGCCCCTTTTCTCTTTGGGAGATGATTTTCTGGTTACCCTTGGGGATTTTACGGATTTTCTGGGGAAATCTACCCGAGAACGTATTCGCATGGGGCGTTCGGTGAAAGTTAGCGAAGCGGTAAAGCGCCTCTATGACGAATTTGTAAAGCGCAAAGCTTTGGAGTATGAAGAACAGCACCTGGCTGAAAAATATCCGGACTTTCGCCATCTTATGCGCGAATATGAAGAGGGTATTTTGCTCTTTGAGGTGACCAAGCGGGAAGTTTGGGATGTGGCCCCGAAAGATACGGCAGGGCTTATGGCGTATTATGAAACCATCAAAGGGCGTTATCGTTGGAAAGAGCGAGCCGTGACAAGTGTCTATGTGAT
>JALSKB010000172.1 GCA_026989035.1 Saprospiraceae bacterium
AAAGTTCGTTGTAATAAGCTATGGCCTCGGAAGCAGTTACCTGAAAGCCGTATTCCGCCCGTAAATTGTCATCAAAGGCCCAATCCATGTTGTCAAATTCCACCCAGTCGCAACCCCAGGCAGCCAGGCTGTCAATCCGGTTTTTCATGACGTCTAAAATGCCCGTCGTCGTTTCATTGACAAAGTACTCTCCGGGCCATTGCCCCCAGGCTGTGCTCACCAAGAAAGGCTGTAACTGATTAAAATCCGCACGCCAATCTTCTCCCGTGCCGATGCTGATATAGCCTCCCACCTCATTGCCATCGGCTTTAATAGCAGATACAAAAGAAGCCACATCGCCTTCAAAAGGGTCCACCAACACATAGGCCCCCCGGGCTTGCTGCAAGATGTCGTCAATTTTATCTGCCTCGTAGTTCTCCTGATAAGCCTGGTTGTACACCGGAACAGCTTGCTCGTTACCGCGAGGTTTCTCTCCTTCCTTTGAACGGCAGGAGCTCCCCAGAAGCAAAATCAAAGCAGCTGAAAGAAAATACCTCTTCATGCTCAATTTTTTAATGCAATACCAACAACTTACCTTTCTTCAAGCTAAACTGTTCTGTGGTTTGTACAGTCCAGAAATACACGCCTTCCGGCAAATGGGTCAAGGACAAGCGGACATGGCCCTTTCCCTTTGCCAGAGGGTAGCTGAGTAACAAACGCCCTTGAAGGTCTTGCAGTTGCCACACGAGTTCTGTTTTTTCCCGCTCGTACAACCAAAAGAGGTCGCAATAAGCTGAAGCCGGATTTGGCGAAAGCACAAAAAACAAATCCGCTGTGGCTACTTGCCAAGAAGTAACAAGCGGCACTTCAAAAACGTGCTCCAAAGAGCAGGCATGGGCATCCGTCAAGGTAAGGGCATAAAAACCGGCCGGCAACATGTCCAGCAAAGCCGTGGTATCTCCCATTTCCCAGAGATAGCTGTAGGGCGGCGTGCCTCCCTGGCCTGAGACCAAAACAGAGCCATCCGCCATGCCGGGATGTGCTCCCACAATCAAGCTGTCCAAAGCCAAAGGAGGCGGTGCAAGCAGCTCTATGTCCGAAATCTCTAACAAGCAGTTCAACGAATCAGCTACCACACAACTGTAAACGCCGGCGCCCAACATCTGGGGGTCTTCCAAAAAAGTATTGTTCGACCAGATGTAATCGTAAGGCGGCGTACCACCCGAAATTTCAATATCAATGTTTCCATCCTGGGCATCGTTGCAAGAGGGTTGTTCCAAAGCCATAGACAAAAGAGCCAGAGGTTCTTGCGGTTGCGCAATCTCAATGCTGTCATAGCTCAATACGCAAGCCGCCGCATCGCTCAGGGTGAAAGCATACCAGCCCGCCGGCAACATTTGGCGGTTTTCGTCCTCGCTGCCATCTTCCCAACTGAGTTCGTAAGGTGGCAAGCCACCGGAAACAGTGAGTGCAATCCAGCCGCTGCTGTCTCCATAACAGTAATTATCCTGCAAATCAATAGAAATCTGCAGGCTATCGGCCGGCTCCGTCAGTATGTAAGGCCCACTATACGCTTCACAAGCTCTGCTATCCGTAACCAACAGTTCATAAACGCCTGCCGGTAAATGTTGTGGATTCTGTTGTTGACTTACGAGTTGATCGAGGGTGTCCGTCCACCAAAAAGTATAAGGCGGCAGGCCACCTAGCAAGTGAATGCCCAAGCTTCCCGAGCTGTCACCTTTACAGGCAATGTGTTGAATGGCATCCGGATCGGGTGTGAGCAGTAAAGGTGAGGGCAGAAAAACCGGCAGAGAATCCAAAATAGCCACACAACCGTTGGCATCGGTTACCGTCAGCTGATAAACGCCCTGGGGCAAACTATCCACCCGAAGGGTATCCGCTGATGTCGTGCCCGCCAAGCCAAAGCTCCAGTGGTATTGCCAGGGCTGGTGTCCTCCCTCAATCAGGACTTGAAGGCTCCCCATAGTTTGAACCTCATCACACAAGGCCGTGTCAAAAGGCAAGGGCAGCGGCAGCAAGTTCAAGGCGGGGCGCTCTTCCGGCACCTTGACTTCTTCCGTCACAGCCGTACAAGCATGCGCGTCTTGTAAATACGCCTGATAATCGCCCGGCGGTACGGGAGCGATAGACAAGCCAGTAAATCCGTTGTTCCACAAAACCTGAATTTCCCCCGTACCACCCTGAACAGATAAAAACAGGCTGTCAACATCATTAATCAAACAATCCCCCTGCTGTTCAAACACTTCAATTTCAGCTTCCAGCAAAGGTGGATCCGGTAAAACAAAAATTTCACTACTGACAGCACATTGCACGGAGTCCAAGACCGTCAGCTGATAACTTCCGGCAGGTACACCGAACAAGTCTTCCTCCGTAGTTTCATTGCTCCAGCTGTACAGGTAGGGCGGCACACCCCCTGAAACCTGCACCTGGATGGCCCCATCCGATGCCCCGTAACAAGAGATGCTGTCCAAGGCTTCCAATGCTATGGAAATCGGTGGATAATCTGCCAGCGCAATGGAGTCTGTTACCAACAGGCAACCCGTTACATCGGTAACCGTGCAGAGGTATTTGCCGGAAGGCAAATCCGAAATATTGGCCGTGGTAGCTCCATTAGACCAAAGGTAAGTATAGGGCTGTTGACCACCGACCACATTCAAAAAAATCAGGCCATTGTTAGCTGCATGGCAATTCGGCGCAAAAGCACTGTAAACATAGCTCAAAGGTTGATCGGCTTCCAGAAACAGGCTCAGGGTATCGCTACAACCTATGGCATCGGTTACCGTCAAATCATAAAGCCCCTGAGGAATATTTTGCAAATCCTGTGTGGTATCACCGGTACTCCAATGGAAAGAAAAAGGTATTGTTCCCTGAATGGCTTGCAAGTGGATAGCTCCGTCTGCATACCCCAGGCAGGAAGGAGCGACTAAGGTTGTATCCAATAAAATGCCCGGAGGAGCTTGCAACAAATAAGTTTGCTCCGCGGCCGGGCAGCCATAGGCATCGCTGAGGCTCAACACATAAGAGCCCTGCGGCAAGTTTTGCTGTAAGGGGCCAAAACCTCCATGGGACCAGGTATAAACAAAAGGCGCCGTTCCTCCTACTGCCTGAACTTCCAACAGCCCGTCTTCAGCCCCTTCACAAGAAGGCTGCAACTGCTGGATGAGTTGAGCTGAGAGGGAATCCGGCTGCGTGAGAACAACCGATACTTCCTGTTGGCAGCCCCCCGCATCGGTGAGCGTACAACCATAAGCTCCTGCGGGCAAACTCAGGCGCTGAGGGGTTTGGGCTCCATCCGACCAAAGGTAAACATAGGGCGTTTGCCCGCCTTGCGGCAAAAGGGTAATGCTTCCCGTTGCCTGCCCATAACAAAGTGGTTCCTGAACCAGAACTTCGACAGAAAGGGAATCGGGCTCAAGAATTTCAACGGAATCGAGCACTTCCTCGCAACCCGCCGCATCGGTAAGCGTAAGGCCGTAAAGACCGGCTGGCACATTGGAAAGGTTCTGTTCAACGGAACCATTAGACCACAGGAAATCATAGGGAGGCGTACCCCCCGAAACAAAGAGCTGAATCCCTCCGTCTGCGAAACCAAAACAAGACACCTGCTGTACATAAGAGGGTTTCACCACCAGGCTATCGGGGTTTTCCAAAACCACAGGCCCTAAAGACCACTGGCAACTGCCGTTGCTGATGGTAACCGTATAACTGCCGGCCGAAAGGCCACAAACCACAGCCGTGGTGTCACCCGTATTCCAAAGAAAAGAAGGATTGCCTGAAAGCGGCAGCAATTGGATACAACCATCGGAACTACCATAACAAGAAGGTTGCTGCACGGAAGCCAAGGTCACATTGGCCTGAGGCCCCTGCACCAAAATCACCGGTAAAACAAAGCTACAAGCTTCCGGCGAGCTGTCCGTTATGGTAAAGAAATAACTGCCTTGCGGCAAATTGTATAACACGAAATCTCCAAAAACACCTGAAGTGTCCCCCTGGCCTGTAGGCCCTGACCAGAGGTAAGTATAGGGTAAAGCTCCTCCATTTGGCGAAAGCCAGATGGAACCATCTGCACCTCCACAAGTCGTTACACTTCCCGTACTGATGCTTACGCCATTAATGGACTCCACCACACTGACCAACAGGCTATCGCTGCTTTGACAACCATTGGCAGCCGTCAAAGTCAGGGTATAGAGTTCGGAACTGCCGGCAGGGCCACCTGCATGTATTTCGATCTGAGGGGCATCCTGTCCTGTACTCCACAAGTATTGCAAAGGAGAAGGCGCATTCCCCAAATCCTGAGCAGTCAAAATCTGGCTGCTCCCCACGCAAAAGGCTTCCTGACCATCTATCTGTGCCACAGGAGAAGGCAGCACATCCACAAAAATGCTGTCGGTAAAATAGCAATTTTCGTGTTCTGCCAGAATGTAATAAGTCGAAGCTTGCCCAACTTCCACCAGAGGAGAAGGCAATTCGTTGGCAGGGGTTGCCGGAAAATCGCTGTGATAAGTATAAGACGGATTCAGCAAAAGCAAATCCTGAATGAGCAGGCCGGTCAGGTCAATTTCCGTACCGCCGCAAACGGTATCCCATTGCCCCTGCACAATTTCGATTTGGGGAAGCGGTTTAATCCACAGCTCAACGGGGGTTCGCTCTGTGGAGATGCAACCGACGAAGTTGGCTTCTTCGGCATAAAAAGTTATCGAAACGGGCAGATTCGTGTTGTTAACAAAAGTATCGGGCAAGACCCAGGAGCTACCCACATGCAACAAGGTACCTGCGGTATCGCTGTCATACCAGTAAATCTCGCCGAAATAAGCTGCCTGAGCTTGGAGCAAGGGCGTTTCTCCACTACAGATGGTATCGCCCGTTGCTACAGGAGGCGGTAGATCGTTTTCATCGTCCATGCCATTGCAATTGCTGTCGATACCGTTGCAAGGCGTTTCAGGCTGATCGGGATGGATATCGGAATTGGCATCGTTGCAATCCCCTCCCCATGCAGAAAAACCCGGAGGCGGCTGACTGGCACAAGTCGAAACGGTCTGATCATCTCGGCCATAGCCATCTCCATCGGCATCGGCATAGAACAACTGATCGGGCATGCCCAAATCCTCAGAACCGTAAAAACGCAATTCGTCCAGGGCAATGTCACCCTGAGCCTGAAAACCCCGATGTGCCACAAAGCGAAATCGGGCAGTCTGACCGTGATAAGCACTGAGGTCTATGTTTTGCAACAACCACGCTTGCCCTTGCTCTCCCTGAGCCGACCACAGAGGTTGCCAACTCAAGCCTGCATCTGTGGTGATGAGCAATTCCAGCTCATCCACACCGGCCCCGTACATGTAGTAATAAAAAGACAGGTGGCAATCTCCCGTAGCAGCCTCGACAAGGATGCAGTTCGATTCCAGAACAGCAGAATAAGTCGAATAGCAAAGGCCTGAAGCTTCCATATAGGCGTATTGCCCACTGCCGGAAACATCGGCATCGGGGCCGGTATTGCTGGTGGGCGTAGGTCCACTGTCAATCATCCAATCCATCTCATCGTTGTGCAAATTGCGCCAAAGACCGGATATAAAACAGGTATCTTCACACAGGCCGGAACAAGGCGTTTGGACATCAAAATCCTCTATCAAAGTTGCAGGGGGAGGAGAGCAAAGCGTTTGTACTTGAAAGGGGCAAGTAGTCGAAGATTGCTGCCCGCCTCCACAGTCTTCACTCAAATAAAAGTCGTAAAGGGTATTGGGCTGAAGACCGCTCAAGGTTTGTGGAGGGCAACCGACGTAGAGCAAAGTGCCTGTTCCCTGGACAAAGCCTGCAGGACCATACTCAACAAGGGTATTGCTGCAATTATTTCCGGGAAGCCAGGTCAAGCTCACTGAAACGGAATCTACGCTCACCAGGCTCACTTCCACAGGTGGCGCACATAACATAGCGGCAAAAACCAGCTCTACAAACAACAATACCCCCTCGTCGTCCTGGGCATCATCACAGAGGTGCAACAGCCAGGTTCCCATCGGATTGCTACCATCGTTGAAGTGGTAAAGAGGGTCTTCGGGGAGGTAAGCACCCACAAAAGGAGCTTGAGCTTCTTCGACAGAGGACAAACTACACGCACTCTCTTCCATGAGATTTGAAAAAGTCGTGTAGCTCGAGCAAGAAGGATCATTGACATCGCCGTAATTGTCTTCCTGTCCGCCATTATCGGAAGACAGCAAAACGACTTGACCGGAAGGAGATTCCAGAGACAAATCCAAATCGGCATCCCAGGGGTGCTGAATGATGAGGCGCACCTCTTTGAGATAGACATCAGTTCCCAATTGGGTGCCGGGAGCTGTATCGATTTCAATCGGCAAACTGATGCAATCCCGATCGGGAATTTCCAGCCCCAGAAAGCAAGTTGAAGGGTTGGTGCTGTGGGTGACAAAAAAACCGTTGTACTTTGCCCAACTTCCCACTTGGCTGCCACACACGGCACGCACATAAAAATCATAAGCCACACCCGGGTTGAGCCCCGTATAGAACAAGGGGTAGCTGGTTACACCGCTCTGCGTAGGTGCTCCGGGAGCAGGAGAGCCTTTCGGCAAAACAGCTACATCCCAGCTACTTTCACTACCCACTGGTGTCCAGCTCAATGCTACGGATGTGGTTGTTATGTCATCAACTTCCAACAAAATGGGGGGATCGCAGACAGCCGCAGCTTTTTGCGCAAACAAAAGTAGGAACGAATTGAGAAACGCAAAGCAAAAAAACCTCATAGATGATACTATTCAAAGAGTTGTTAAAATCAAACGAGGTAAAGTTTGAGCTTTTTCACCCCCCTTTGCTCAAATAAAAAAACAGTGCTATATCAAAGTTTCTTTAACCTGTGGATTTTCAGCTCAGGAGCCAAAACCGATGCGTTGACGCTTAATTTCTCTGTCTTTTTGTTGTCTGCCCACAGTTTGGATATCCTCCAATTCAATGAGGTTAATCACGACACCTTTTCGGTCTTCGGCAGGGAGTTGGGCGATGCGAAGATTTTGACGTTTAACCAACTCTTCCATCATTTTGCGTACCTCGCGGGCATTGCCGAAATAGCGATTTCGGCTTCGATATTCGCCGGCGAGAAATTCTTTCAAAAAGGCATCTGCCTCGGGAGTCATCAGCATTTTGCGCTCATCGAGGATAAGTCGGGCTATTTGATAGAGCTGTTCGGGTGTGTAATCTTCGAATTTGAGCATTTTGTCAAAGCGTGAGCTGAGGCCCGGGTTGGCTTTGAGGAAGGCTTCCATGTTGTCGGGATAACCGGCGACAAAGACAAAGAATTTCCCTCTGTAATCTTCCATGCGTTTGAGTAGTGTCTGGATGGCTTCCTGGCCAAAATCTCCACCGGAAGAAGTGCGATGGGTCAGGGAATAGGCTTCATCGATGAAAAGCACACCTCCCATAGCCTCTTCGACCTTTTGGGCTGTTTTACTGGCCGTTTGCCCTACGTAATTGGCTACCAGGCCTTGGCGATCGGTTTCGACCATATGGCCCCGTTCAATGATGCCCAACGCCTTGTAGATTTTAGCCAGAATACGCGCCACCGTAGTTTTGCCCGTGCCCGGATTGCCCACAAAAACCGTGTGCAAAAAGAAATTGTTGAGCACATCTTGCCCCGTCTCCCGATAAAAGCGCACCAAGTGAACCAATTCGCTGATTTGACTTTTGATATTTTCCAAACCGATAAGGCGATTCAATTCGCCCAGGGCCTCTTTGAGCAAAGCCTCATCGACCGGAATGTTGGGCAGCTCAGTACGCATTCCCAAATCAATGGCTTCAATGTCTTCCGGCATGACCATTTTAAGTGTTTTCGGTGGCAACTCCTCCGGCTTTTCCATTTGCATGATGCGCAAGCCCAAGTTAATTTTTGCCTTCTCCAATAAGGTGTTTACAAATCGGGCATTGCCAAACGTCCGATCGCGTTTGCGATAAGCTTCAAGAACGAGTTCATGGAGCCGCTTCCTGGCTTCGGGATGCAATTCAATTTCCAGTTTAGGGCAGCTATAATCGACAATTTGCATCAGCTCCTGAGGCAGGTAATCCGGAAAATTGAAGTAGTGCTTAAATCGGGATTTCAGGCCCGGGTTAGACTCCAGGAAGGCTTTCATTTCTTTGGGGTATCCTGCTGCAATTACGACCAAATCGCCTTTGCCATTAGACATTTCTTTGACCAGAATTTCGATGACTTCACGGCCGAAGTCTTTGGAGTCGTCTTTGGAGCGTGCCAAGGCATAGGCTTCATCGATGAAGAGGACTCCCCCCCGTGCTTTTTCAATGGCTTCTTTGACTTTGGGTGCAGTCTGGCCGATGTATTCTCCGACCAACTGGCTGCGATCCACTTCATGGACATGCCCTTTGGAAAGCAAGCCCATTTTTTTGTATATGCGCCCCATCATTTTAGCCACGGTGGTTTTTCCCGTACCCGGATTGCCGATAAAGACCGAATGCGGCCTGATTTCATCTTTTTCCTCGAACCCTTTTGCCTTTCTCAGTTGGATAAAACGGATGTAGCCGGCATGCTCGCGCACCTTGTCCTTAATGGTTTGCAAGCCGATGAGAGCATTTAACTCGGAGATAAGGTCTTCCAGGCTGGCATTGGTATATTCGTTGTAGAAGTAGTTGGAGCCGTCTTCTTGAGGCAAATCTACTTCGGGTACGCCTTCTTCAAACTCGTCGGCCAATTCAAAAAAGACGGTAGCCAGACTTTGCTCCAGCAGGCTCAATTCAGCTCGGTAATAGCCGGGATACCAAGAACCCCGCTTATCCGAGCCCCAGGAAAAAATCACCTGGCAATGGTCTTCTTTGGGCATGATGCGACGCAGCTGAGCCACCTCACTCTTTAACTCGCCCACTTCGGTATTCACCCGCAAAATCAATTCGGCCTGCCAAGACCGAGAAGGGTTCAGGTTCTTGAATTCCACCTCAAAGAAAATGTAACGGGTTTCCTCAGCTGAAAACACATTGAAATAAGTTCGCTTTTCGGGAGCCACGCCCTCATAGCTGCCCTCGTACATTTTGACGGAAGTCAAAGCCAGGTAAGGCGCACCTCCCCTGACGACATACTCATCGTGTTCTTCAATGTAAAAATGGCGGGTATGGACTTTTTCTCCATTGATCCAAGCCTCCCAGCGGTAGTGACCACGACGCCAATAATGGCCCTGGTCTGCATGTCCCCAGCCTTCTCGCACGTAAACGACGGGTTCGCGCTTCGATACCTTGCGGTCGATAGAAAGATCGCAAATTTCAGCGCGATTGTCATCCAGGGCATAACACTTCAGGCGAATGTGTGCCTCCCAATCTTCTTCTTCCACCAATTTGTTAAAAAAAGACAATTCGGCATAGATGTAAGACACGTCGGCTCGAAAGAACACCTGCCTATACTTTTTCTGGTTGCCCGGCAGCCACTCCTTTGAGCTGTAGGTCTTCAAATCGCGAAACTTATAGGGCTTGTAAACGATTTTTTTTAGCAACATCTCGTATTTTTTCCAGCTAACCGACAAGGTCACTGCTTTTATTGTAATTTGCGGCCAAATTGCACGCTATGGACAATACTGATACCCGCATCCTGATAACGGGCGCCCATGGTCAAATCGGTACCGTACTGTCCGCTGCCTTACGGCAAAAGTATGGAACGCAAAACGTACTCGCAACCGATATACGCCCAAGCCAAAAAGAACAAATCGGCCCCTTCGAACAACTCGACGTTCTCGACGCCTCTCGGCTCGAAGCGCTGATTAGCCAATACCGCATTACGCAAATATACCACTTAGCTGCCATTCTTTCTGCAAAAGGCGAAGAAATGCCCATGCAAACCTGGAACATCAACATGCAGGGCTTGTTCAACGTATTGGAGGCGGGGCGCAAACTGGACATCAAACGATTGTTTTTTCCCAGCTCTATTGCCGCTTTTGGCCCCGACAGCCCCAAAGAAGACACCCCCCAAAAGGCATATCGATCACCCCTGACGGTGTACGGCATCAGCAAGGTCGCCGGTGAAAATTGGCTTAAGTACTACTATAAACGCTACGGCTTGGACGTTCGCTCCCTGCGTTACCCGGGCATCATAGGTTATCAATCTCTACCCGGTGGAGGCACTACCGACTATGCCGTGGATATTTTCTACCGAGCTGTTGAACAGGGGGAATACACCTGCTTTCTCAAGGCTAACACCCGTCTGCCCATGATTTACATGGACGACGCCATACGAGCCACGCTGGAATTGATGGAAGCTCCTGCCCAAAACCTCAGCATCCACACCAGCTATAACCTCGCCGGCATCAGCTTTACGCCGGCAGAGCTGGCCGCAGAAATCCGGAAGCACCTGCCCCATTTCGTCATCCGCTATGCACCGGATTTCCGCCAGCACATAGCCGAAAGCTGGCCACAGACCATAGACGATTCCACCGCTCGGAAAGACTGGCAATGGCAACCGGCATTCGACCTGAAGAAAATGGTAGAAGAGATGCTCTACCACGTACAAAAAAACAAGTCCACCACTGAATCCGCCCCTATGCTCTAAGGTATGATGAGTGTATCTCGATCGCAATTGATACCGGTAAAAATGCCCAAGGCGGCAGGCTCACCTTCGATGTTGGAAAGGATGCTGCTGGGCTGAGCAAAAGGATTGCCATTCGATTGTTCCGCCATGAGCAAAGAAGTAAAAAAGTCGTAATAAGCCTGATCGATGTGGCAAATTGTGGCAATAAGGGTATCTCCTCGCTCAAAAGAAGGACCGGTACCCACAGCCAATTGATCTTCCTGCGCAAACTCATCCGTAATGACAAAATTGTGATAAGGCACGCTATCCAAACTACCCACATTTAAGATGTAGTGAAAAAAATCGTCTGTGCCAGGGTCCGGATCACTGAAATAAGCCAAAAAGCGATACAAACTGTCTTGTGGAGAAGTGGTTTCAGCTACCAGCTCGTCTATAGCTACAGGAGGCCGAATGCGGGTTTTAGCCGTATAATGAGCTCCATCGGGCAGGCTGATG
>JALSKB010000173.1 GCA_026989035.1 Saprospiraceae bacterium
TCAAAGCCCACTTGAGCCGCCTTTTCCTGCATCCGTTGGGCTTTGACCAGAGCAGGCAAAGCTTTAGGCACGCCTTGCAAAACAGAACGCTTACCCTCCTTGAGCTTGAGCTGCTCCCAGTTTTTCTTCACTTGCTCGGCATCATCTACATCCCAATCGCCGTAAATGTGCGGGTGTCTGGCAATCAGCTTGTCGCATTCCCGATGAATGAGACTGGCCACATCAAAGGCCTTTTTCTCCTCACCAATGCGGGCATAAAATACCAGGTGTAGCATCAAATCCCCCAGCTCCTCTTCTATGCCGTCGAGATCTTCTTCCAAAAGGGCATCGACCAGCTCGTAGGTTTCTTCTATCGTCAAATTGCGTAAAGTTTGAAAAGTTTGCTTGCGATCCCAGGGGCATTGCTCTCGCAGGGTATCCATGATTTCCAGCAAACGGGCAAAGGCCTCAGCCTTTGGGCGGTATTTGTCTTTCATGTTCTTTACTGCTGTTAAATTTTTTGCAAAGATGCACATTTCTAAACGACTGCCCGTTGTATATACCCATGGCAAACTGGTTTGGGAAAATGAGCATATAGCAGCTGTGGTTGTTACCAAGGTGCGAACCAATTCGCAACGGGGATAAAAACATCAGCTTGCCATGACAAAACGCCTTACCTTTGCGCCAAATACCAGCACAACATGACTTTTCTCTACGTCTTCGGCATCATTTTTCTCGTCTTCGGCATCTCGTTTGCGCTGATTAACATCCGCCATATCTTTACCGGCAACGAATTTCGCGGCACTTGTGCCACCAACAACCCCATGATACGCGAAAAAACAGGAGCCTGCCCCGTTTGCGGCAGCCAGGCCGGAGAAGAGTGCGCTAATCCGGAATACGAATACGAAGAAGTCAAACCTTCCTGAGCCGCGGTTCATGGGTGAAAAGACCTCACAGTGGATGTTCATCCACGCTTCCCTCATGCTGGCCGTAGGCCTGTCCACCTGGCAAGGTGGAGAAATGTTTATGCTGCAGTCGGCAGCGGCCTTTTCTTTTGGCATTTACTACGTCTTACTCGATCTCAACCGGCGCGATCTGTTGTTCACCAAAGCCAATGCCGTAACCACCACCAGGTTGCTGCTAACCTTGCTGTTGCCCGATTTCTGGAAGTATTCGCCGGTTTGGGCAGGAAGTATTGCCGGGCTTATTCTGCTGGCCGACGGTCTTGACGGCTACCTGGCCAGGCGATATAAACAAAGCTCCGAAGCCGGAGCCTGGCTGGATGCCGAAACCGATGCCTTTTTCGTGTTGATGATTTCCCTCTTGCTCATTCGCCAAGGCGTAGCCGGTTCCTGGCTGATTTGGATCGGACTGCTCCGCTACATCTGGTTCTTGCCCGTCTATTTTCTTCGGGCCAAAAGCCAAAAAGAACAGCGCTACCGTTGGGCCAAATACTTTGCCGTCTTTCTGATGGCCAGCCTGAGTGTCGGTCTTTGGCTTTCGCCAAACGAAAGCAAGCCTGCAGAGCAAATCATAACCCAGATCTGGCGAGCTTGCCTCTACCTCAGTGCTTT
>JALSKB010000174.1 GCA_026989035.1 Saprospiraceae bacterium
AAAGGGGTCAGGATGCTTTGGATTTGGACACTTCTTCTTTGCCAGGAGGGGTTTACCTGCTGGTTTGGCGGGCTGCAAGCGGAGAGCTTTACCGCTGTCGGTTGGTGAAGCCATGAAGTGAAGTGTTGTTGTGACAAAAGGGTTTGGGCGATTGTATATCGTCCAAACCCTTTACTTTTGTGGGTGGATGGAACAGGTGTTGCTGTCAAATCTTTTGACTTGGAACTGTTTAAATGAAAGCCGGTTTGTTCGGATTTTTATCTTTTTGTTGGAGGAAACTGTTTTGCTACTTATTGTTGGCGGCTTTGATGGCCTTCCCTTTATTTGCTCACTTGGATGACCTCCCTTTCCGCATTTGGGATGAATCTCGCCTTGCCGTGAGTGCTTATGAAATGCTTACTCGGGGGCATTTTTTTGTAGCCCATTTCAAGGGAGAGCCTGATTTGTGGAACACCAAACCTTTGCTGTTGGTGTGGTTGGATGTGGCATTGCTCAAGCTTTTGGGACCCGGAGAGCTGGCTATTCGCTTGCCATCGGCTATAGCTGCTTTATTTACGGGCTTTTTGTTGTTTTTCTTTTCTCGTCGTTATTTGGGAAGTTCTCTTTTGGGTTTTATCGTCGTTTTAGTTTTGATCACCAGTTGGGGGTATGTGGACCGGCATGGTTCTAGAACGGGAGATTACGATGCTTTGCTGGTTTTCTTTACCACTTTATCGGGGCTTTCTTTTTTTCTGTTTTGCGAAAGCAGAAAAAACAAATATTTATACGGATTTTTTTGGTTTACTTTTTTAGGTGTTTTGACAAAAAGCATAGCGGCTTTGTTATTTACTCCTGCTCTTTTTATTTATGCATTGTTTTTTTGTAGGTTGTCTTGTTTTTTTAAAAATCGACATTTTTACCTGGGATTGTTCTCTTTTTTTTTCTTGGTTTTAGCATATTACCTCTGTGCAGTGTATTTTAATCCGAGGTATTTGCAGGCTGTCTTTGAAAACGAATGGTGGGGCCGCTATGTGAAGGCACAGGAAGGCAATACAGCTCCTTTTTGGTTTTACTTGTCCAATTTGATGGGGTATCGTTGGGTGCCCTGGGCCTATTTTGTGCCTTTGGGAGCATGGGTGTTGTTTCGCTTTTCAGAGGGGCGCTTGAGGAGGTTTGCCGTTTTTTCTTCTTTGTTGGTTGTCGTTTACTTTTTGGTGATTTCATCGGCTAAGACGAAGTTGGCCTGGTATGACCTTCCGATGTATCCCTTTCTCGCTTTTTATCCGGCTGCTTTTCTGGTGTATTTGGGAGATGTCCTGATATTAAAAAAAATCAGGCGGTTGTTGCCCGTTCGGTTCCGGGTTTTGGAGTCGTTTGTGGGGTCGGATAAGCTCAGGCCACTTAAATTTGGATATCCGTTTTCGGTTTTATTTAGGAGAGAGACCTGGCCTTTCGGTTTGCTTGTTAGTTTTGTCATACTTCTTTTTGTAGGTTTTCCCTATATGAGAATTGTAGATAAAGTTTACTTGCCGCAGGAGAAATCCCGGGAGGACAGGGAAATGTATTGCGCTGCGTATAGAATGCGCGAGGCAATGCGTTCGGGTGAAGATTTTTTGCCAAATGTTGTAGTTTACGATGGCTATAAAGCCCATTTGCTTTTTTATTTTTTTGTTTTGCAAGACCGAGGTGAGGATTTGGCGTTTAAGTATTGGAATCAGCTTGAGCCGGGTGATACGGTATTGGTTTGCCAGGAAAAGATGAAAAGAGCTGTAGAGGAAAACTATCTTTTTGACCTTCTTGCTGCTGAAGGCAGCGCAAAAATTTATGCAATTCATGGAACACAAACTAAGGAATGAGGTGGACATTTCGGTAGTTATTCCCGTATTCAACGAGGCGCAGTCTTTGTTCGAATTGTACGGGCGTTTAGCTGCATCGGTTTCGGAAATCAGCCGGAATTACGAGTTGATTTTCGTAGATGACGGCAGCTCGGATGATTCTTTTGAGGTTTTGAAGAAATTGGCTGCTAACGATGATCGGGTTTTTTATCTTCGGTTGAGTCGGAATTTCGGTCATCAGCTGGCGGTGAGTGCCGGTCTGGATGTGGTACGAGGCCGCGTTACGGTCATTATCGATGGAGATTTGCAGGATCCTCCCGAGCTTATTCCCAAGTTGTACGAGAAGTACCTTGAGGGTTATGAAGTGGTCTATGCCCGCAGGCGATTGAGAAAAGGAGAGTCCTTTTTGAAGAAGTGGTCGGCTTACTTTTTTTACAGGCTTTTGCGCCGTTTGACGGCTACCGACATTCCGGTAGATACGGGTGATTTTAGGCTTATCGATAGAAAAATTGTGGAGTACTTGCGTCGGATGCCGGAGCAAAACAAGTTTTTGAGGGGGCAGATTGCCTGGTTGGGTTTCCGGCAGGCGGCGGTGTTTTTCGACAGGGATGAACGTAGGTACGGCAAGACGGGTTATTCTCTGCGCAAGATGCTGCACTTTGCTCTGGACGGGATTACGGCTTTCTCGGAGAAGCCCTTGCAATGGGTTACCCAGCTGGGCTTTTTGATTTCTTTTGTGGCCTTTTTGGTTTTGCTCTATGCACTGTATTCTTATTTCATTTTGCACAGGGTGATTGCGGGTTGGACTTCTTTAATTATTACTTCCATGCTCATCGGTGGAGTACAATTGATTTCCATTGGCATCATTGGCGAGTACATCAGCAGGATCAACAGGAATGTATTGAACCGGCCTTTGTACATCGTAGCGGAGCAAAACCTGGAAGAGGGAGACGAAGCTTAGCTTATTGTTTTCTGGGTTTCATATCCATGCGTAGAGAAATGATGTGGGCGTAGCGATTTTGGCTGTTGCCAAAATCGGTATAAGCGTAATCGATGAGGAAGCTGCCCAATTGAAGACCGACTCCTATGCCGGGGCGCATGCTGAGAAATTCCGTTCCGTCGGCTTTAAACTCCCTTTGAAAGCGGTTGATGCCTGCCCGCAGGAAGAGGAAGGCGTGGTAGGTGAGTTCGATGCCGAGGGCGGGGTCCAGGCTGAAGGGTTTTCCGGAGATGAGGGTATTTCTCTGCCCGTCTGTGGTGATGAAGACATCCATTTCAGCGCTGAGGGACAGCTGTTCTGAGAAAGTTATTTGGCGAGCTACGCCCAGCTGGAAAGAGGGGCGGGTTAGCTCCAGGGAGCTAAGTGGAGGCAATTCGTTGCCTGTGGCGAGTAAGACCTGTTTTTCCGCTTCGGTGAAGGTGATTTTCCAGCTGTTGAAGGTGTTGGTGATGTCGCGTCCGGTGAATCCAAATTGCCAGGCACCGGTTTTGTATTGCAGGCCGAGGTCGATTCCGAAACCCCAGGAGCGGGCAAAGGTACCTATGATGCGTGGGATGACTTTGATGTTGCCGCCTATGCTAAGCTTGTTTTCTCCGATGTTGAGAAATTGGGCATAGCTTCCGATGATGGCGTAATCGGCGGCAGAGAATTCGACGATGTTGTCGTAGTTCACGGTACCATCGGCTTCATAGAGGCTGAGGGTATTGGGTATGCCGTCTATGCCAAAGCGAATGAGGCTCAGGCCGATGCGACGTTCGGCCTGGCTCATGGGCAGGCTGATGCCCAGGTAGTCAAATTTTCCTATGCCGGCAAACCACTCGGCGTGCATGGCGCTGAGTTGCAGTTTTTCTTCACCTATGAGGGCCGTCAAGCCGGCGGGATTCCAGTAGCCGGCTGTAACGTCATGGGCGCGGGCGGTTACGGCCAGGCCTTGGGCATGTGCACCGGCACCTACGCCTATGCTGAGAAATTCATTGCTGTATTTTTGGGATTTGCCGAAAGGCAAAAAAGCAAAAAGGCAGAGTGCGAAAAAGAGGAGTAGCTGAGTTTGTCGTATAAAGTAGCTCATAAGGAGAAGGGTTTGTCGTGGAAGTACATGGACTTTTAAAGTAAAACGTTTTATCTGTCTTTTATTTTTTGGGGCTGAAGTTTTGTCATTCCAGGAAATCTTTGATGAGCTCCTCCAGGTTTCCGGTCTTTTTCAAGGGCTCTGTCATGCCGTAGAGGGGGGCAGAAGGTTTTTGAGGGCTGTTTTCGGGCAGTAAACCTACGAGTTGGTGTCGGAGTTTGGCGAAGAGCTTTTCAGGTAGCAACCAGTGCAGGCCTGTGAGCAGACGTTCGGACAAAGTTTGGCGGAAGCTGCTTCCATTTTTCTTGCGCGTTTTTTCAAGCGCTTTTTCCAGGTCTTGAAGAAAGTTAGCGGCCACTTTTTTATGCGTTGCCGTGATGTTGAAGTGCAAGCTGGGAGGAGCTTGTTGCCGTTCGATGTACCAGCCCATAGCACTGAGTTCATCGGCCAGTTCGTACATGTCAATTTGGTCGGAGGCCAGGGCGAAGAGGGTGAGTTGAGGTTGGCCCAGAACGTAGAGTTCGGGGAATTTAGCCAAACCGCTGAGAATTTTTTGCCGCGCTTCCCAGGCCTGCATAGCCAGTCGGGTGTAGCCTTCCAGGCCGAGGTGTTGCATCAGGGCCCAAGCTGCGGCGATGGCTCCGCCTGAGCGAGAACCGGTAATGTGGGTGGAGCCGTATAGGCCTCCGGGCCAATCGGTAAAAGCAAAAAAACTTTTGCGCCTCAGAGCGGTTTCGCGGAAGAAAACCAAAGAGGCTCCCTTGGCGGCATAGCCGTATTTGTGTAAGTCGGCAGACAGCGAGCTGACACCCTCTACGGCAAAATCGAAGTCGGGAACCTGCACCCCGCCCCGCTTTAAAAAAGGTAGCACAAAGCCCCCTACGCAGGCATCTACGTGCAAGGGAATGTGGTGTTGAGCTGCCACTTGCCCAATTTCGGCTATGGGGTCAACCATGCCGTGAGGGAAAGAAGGCGCAGAGGCTACCAGCAAAGCTGTGTTTTCGGTGATTAAGGCCTGCATGGCTTGAGCAGAAGCCTGAAAACTCCTGTTTACCGGGCTTATGCGAATTTTCATCCCGAAATAATGGGCGGCTTTGTGAAAAGACGGATGGGCTGTGGACGGGAGGACGATTTCCGCTTGTTTTTCGGGTTTGATTTTTTGGAAGCGATTTCGAGCTGCGAGTACAGCCAGGAAGATGGATTCGGAGCCTCCGCTGGTAAAGGTGCCGGATCCGCCTTTCGGCAAATGAAAGAGCTGGCCGGCCATGTTCACTACTTCTCTGGCCATTTGTTTTAGGCCGGGAAAAGCTCCCGGGTTGACGGGGTTTTCTTTCATGTAGTGCAGGTAGGCCTGCCGGACAAAGTTATCCAGTTGCTTATCGGCCTGATAAATGTAGGCAAATGAGCGTCCCTCCTGCCAACGAATGTCTTCGCTACCTCGCTCTTTCAACTCCCTGAGAACCTTCTCTTGGGGGCGCCCTTTTTTGGGGAAAAGTGAAGATTTTTTGTTAAACATGTTTCGAGTATTGCCATTGCAAACATAAAGAGAAAGCGTCAAATCAGCACCCAGTGCAAGATTTGCCAGACGAGCAGGCCCACGAAATTGCCCAAGGCATAGCCGGTCAGTCCACTCAAGATGCCGGAAAGGACGATTTGCCGGTTATCGAGAGCTGTAGCGACCTGAGGGATGAAAGCTGGTCCGTACAGGGCTGCTGTTAAGGTGATGAGGGCCGTGTCGCGGTCTGTACGGAGGGCTTTTGCCAAGAGGAAGTGCAAGACGACTGTAGTCCACATCACCAGGCCTGTAAATTGGAACACAGCGCTTCCCTTGGCTTGGAGCTGGCTCAAATCGGCTTGTAGCCCGATGGCTACGCAAAAGGCCAGGATGGCGTATTCTCCGACGGCATAACTGCCTTGCAGTTGGCGCACTTTGGGCAGCAGGGAGGCGGCTAAACTGAAAACAGTAAGGAGTAAAAAAAGCCATGCAGGTTTGTCGAGGCGACCAAACAGCAGGTAGATGAGTGCAATGGCAAGGCCGGCTGTTGCCAGGCTGAGCAAGAGAGCCAGGCCTGCATCGCGTGGGGAAAAGCTCGAATGGAGCAAGTGCTCAGGGCAGTGTGCTTGTTTGTCGTTTGTTTTAGGAGCAGGTAACCAGAAGCTGTATAACCAAGGTGCCAGGGTGATGAGAAAGAGAAACAGCAATCCTCCCCAGAAAATGTCTGAGGCGTTGAGTAGGGCAAAAAGCTCTGAGGGAGCATGAAGCATTAGCCCGATGGCATTCATGTTGGGCGTTCCGCCGGTATAGACACCGGTGAGCATGGCTGCGGTGATGGCGGGTTCCGACAGCCTTTCGGCAAATACATGTGCGAAGGTGATTGCTGCCACTACGCCACTGGCTACGGCCGTTACAAAGGAGAGCAGGGTGCGTGGGGCTTGTTTTAACCAGCTTTGTAAATCCGTGGTGAAGAGCAGTAGGGGCAAACCGAGCAGGAGGCAGAGGTAGGCCAGAGTTTTCCCGGGTTCGTCGGGGATTTTCACGCCCGGCAGGTTGGCGACCAAGATGCCTATGCCGTAACACCAGGCTACGGCACCCAAAGCCCCAATCAGCGGCAAGCGGGTGAGGTAGCGCTGAGCCAGGTAGGGAAAAAGGAGGATGAGCAGGGCTGTTAATCCGGCTTGCATGAGCAGAATGGAATAAAATTGCTTTTGCCCGCTCCGTTAGCTCCTATGAGGATGTTGATTTGTGTTAGCCGGAGGCTGGTTTTTTTGATGGACTTAAAGTTTTCTATGTCGATTTGTTCTATAGGCATGGTTTTGCTGCTTTGCTGCAAGGATACAAAATTTGTTGGACTCGACCTAGAGGTAAACCAGGAAAAATTGCAAAATCATCAGTCCGTCGATGAGGCCGGAAAAGAAGTAGTCGTGGGAAATGTTTGGCGAAAGCCAGAGCAAGATGATGGCAGCCAGGATGCTGAGGCCGATACCGAATAAGGTGTTTAACTGGTAATAGCCGAGTTGATAATTGGCCCAGGCAGCGATCAAGCTGGCGAACAGGGTCAGGCTGCCCGGAAGGCGGACATCGGATAGGCTTGCCAGAGTCTTTACGCCGGCCTCTCTGTCGGCCAGTTGGTCGCGCAGGTCAAAGGGGAGGGTGATGCCGAAGATGAATAGAGCGCGTTCGGCCATCATCAGCCAAGTGTCGGTGCCAAAGTGTTGCAACTCTATGGCAGGCAGTCCGACACTTATCCAGGTCCAAACACCGGCAATGAGAAATATTTTGATGTAGGGCAAATCGCGGAGGCGCTTTCCTCTGAACAGGGGTAAGGCATAGAGCAGGGCCAACAAGCCGGGTAGCAACAGCAGTACTTGCACTTGCCGGGCTAGGTAGAAGAAAGAGATGGCCGTGGCCAAACCGGCAAGCAGGGTATATAGCTGAATTTCCCGGTGCAAGCGGGAGATGGTGTGGAAGCGGTTTGTCATTTCCTTGCCCGTAACGAATTGCAAGCCAATGAGCCGATGCAAGCCGTAAAGGCTGAGGGTGCCGGCAAAGACAAAAACCCAGCTCGGGCCGGGCTTCAGGTTCCCGTCCAGCAAAAATTTGCTTTGTAGGTACATGGCCAGGGCACAGCCGGCAATCCAGAAATGCCCGTACAAAAGGCGGTCAACCAGAGCGTTGAGCAGCAGCTTAAAAGTGCTTGAAGCTTTGCGCGTTTTCAATTTTTTGCAAACTGTGATAGATGAGGCGGATGACGGCCTCGACGTCTTTCTTGTGGGCCATCTCCACGGTGGTGTGCATATAACGCAGCGGAAGGGAAATCAGTGCGGAAGGCACTCCTCCGTTGGAATAAGCGAAAGCATCGGTATCCGTTCCCGTAGAGCGCGAAGAGGCTTCTCTTTGGAAGGGGATGTCGTTTTCACGGGCTGCTTGAATGATAAGCTCCAGCAATTTGGGTTGTACGGCCGGGGCATAGGTGAGCGAGGGCCCTTTGCCGCAAGAGACATCTCCATGTTTGCGCTTGCTGATCATGGGCGTGTTGGTGTCGTGCGTAACATCGGTAACAATGGCTACCTGGGGCTTGATGGTCTGGGCAATCATCTGTGCTCCGCGCAGGCCTATTTCTTCCTGTACTGAATTGACGATGTAGAGCGAGTAGGGCAGTTCTATCTCGTTTTCCCGCAGCAAGCGGGCTACCTCGGCAATGCAAAAACCACCCATGCGGTTGTCCAGGGCGCGGCCAACGTAGTAGCGCTCGTTGAGCAACATGAAGGGGTCTTCAAAAGTGAGCAGAGTTCCCACGTGGATGCCCATTTCGTGAACTTCCTTTTGGTCTTTGGCACCCACATCGACGAAGATGTTGTCGAGTTTGGGTGAGAGCTTGGCATCTTCCCCTTTGCGGAGATGGATGGCTGGCCACCCAAACAGGCCTTTTACAATGCCCTTTTCGCCGTGGAGATTGACGCGCTTGGAGGGGGCGATGATGTGGTCTGAGCCTCCGTTGCGGATGACGTAGAGGAAGCCGTCTTCGGTAATGTAGTGCACCATCCAGGAAATTTCATCGGCATGCCCTTCAATGACTACGCGGTAGTCTTTGCCCGGGTTGATGATGCCGTAAGCCGTACCGTAGTTGTCTAAGTGCCACTCGTCCACATAGGGCTTGAGGTAATCGAGCCAGAGCTTTTGTCCTTCAACTTCCTGGCCGGTAGGCGAGGGGTTGTTGAGGTATTTTTCCAGAAATTTTTCAGAGGAGGCAGTGATGATTTTCATTCGTCGTTTTGGGTTTTTTCGGTTTGCATGGCCTGGTGCCATTGGTTGAGTATTTGGAGTTCTTCCTCGTCGATATAACGTTCTTCCACTGCTTTTTCCAGCAATTTTTCGTAAGTGCTCAGGCAGTACAGGGGGCAGTCTGCCTGTTCAAAGCGTTCTTTCGTTTGGCGAAAGCCATAAGAAAACAGGGCTAATACACCGCAGACCTGAAGATTGGCCTGGCGCAGGGCTTCGACGGCCTGCAGGCTGCTGCCTCCGGTGGAGATGAGGTCTTCTACGAGTAAGACTTTGCTGCCTTCCGGCAAATGCCCCTCAATCAGGTTTTGCCGGCCGTGCTTTTTGGGCTTGCTGCGGACGTAGGCAAAGGGTTTGTGGAGCCTGTCTGCCAGTAGGGTGCCGTGGGGTATGCCTGCCGTAGCTACACCGGCTACGGCGTCAAAAGGGCCAAAGTGTTTACTGGCTTGCACGAGCTGTTCGACCACTTCGTCGCGGAAGTCAGGATGAGAGAGCAGCAGGCGATTGTCGCAGTAAATGGGTGACAAAATGCCTGAAGCCCAGGTAAAGGGATGGTGCGGTCTCAATTTTATTGCCTTTATTTGCAGCAATTTACCCGCTAGCTCTAATGCGGTGTGGGTCATGCTCTGGAGAGATTTGAGCACATGGGCGCTCGGCAACCGGCGCGATGTGTTTTTGGGCTTATTAAACAGTTAAAGCAGCTGCGCAAATGTACGAAATCTATATCAATGACAAGCGCTTGATTCTGGCCTCTCGGGAAGAGGTGCAAAAGAGTACAATTAAAAAAGAAATCGGACATGAGCTCATGTCCGTACCCTATCGAGGCAATCCCAAGATGTTTCACGCCTACATCGATGCCTTGGAAAAGTCTTCCCGCATGGGTGAGGTGGTCTTGTATGCAGAGGATGTGAAGGCGCTGAAGAGCGATTTTTATTCCCTCTACCACAAGGTGCCTGCAGCCGGGGGGCTGGTGAGCAACAAGCGGTCTGAGCTGCTTTTTATTTTTCGGCGGGGCGTTTGGGATTTGCCGAAAGGCAAAATAGATGCCGGAGAGAAAAAAAAGGAGGCCGCTTTGCGTGAAGTTAGTGAAGAAACCGGTGTGCTGGATCTGCGCTTGGGAAATAAATTTGCCAAAACCCGCCACACTTTTTCCTGTAAGAAGAATGGTTTTAAGCGTTGCCTGAAACTCACGCACTGGTACGAAATGTTTAGCGAGCAGGAACAGTTTACCCCTCAGGCCGAAGAAGACATCGAACAGGTGGCCTGGATGCAGGTCGATGAATTCCTGCAGTCCGATTTGCCGACTTTTAACAGCGTACGTCGCCTGGTTTTGCGTTGGAAAAAAGAAGGCTCGAACTTTCGAAAGAAGGCGAAAAAAAACAGCTGAAAGTTTGCACAACTTTTTACGGAAGTTGTATCTTTGCAGCGCCTTGCAAAAAGGCTTTTTACGGTGGGCATAGCTCAGTTGGTTAGAGCGCCGGATTGTGGTTCCGGAGGTCGTCGGTTCAAATCCGATTGTCCACCCCTTTTAGGGAGAAGAGGTCACCTGCACGCAGGTGGCCTCTTTGGTTTTTTGGCTGGGCTTGCAGAGAGCTGTCGGATGTTGTACAAAAGGGCGTTTGGCTTTGCAGAAACGGCTGTCTGCCTTCCTTTTTTCCTTTCTTTGTCAAAAAAAAACTATGCGCACCTCTGTTGTCTTGCCCCTGACCGTCCTGTTTGCCTTTGTCTTTTTTCGCAATGCCCGCAGCCCCAAAATAGTTGTCCCTGAAGTAGTTTCTTTTGCGACAAATCCGGTGCAGGCGCATGCTGTTTTTTTACTGCCTCCGGTAGATACTTCCTTGCTTTTCGGCACTTCCATTCACTGCGTGGGTTGCCATAGCTACGATCCCGACGGACTGGCTTTGGTGGATTACTTTGGCAACGACGTGAACATGTACGACGACTGGCGTTCTACGATGATGGCCAATGCTGCCCGTGACCCTTTTTGGAAGGCCAAGGTCAGCCAGGAAATTCTGATCAATCCCGAACACGCAGAGGCTTTGCAAACGACTTGCACGGCCTGCCATGCCCCCATGGGGCGCTATTCGGCCACTTTGCGGGGGCAACCCCACTATCTGATGAGCGAGCTGGCGGAGGACACCCTGGGACAAGACGGTGTTTCCTGTAGTGCCTGTCACATGATCTCGCCGGAAAACCTGGGCGAGCAGTTTTCCGGGCAGATTACTTTTGACACCACGCGCGTGCTTTTCGGGC
>JALSKB010000175.1 GCA_026989035.1 Saprospiraceae bacterium
TTCCACCTGCCCCCCCCGGATCAGTCATCACTCCTCCCGTGCCTACCAAAAAACACTCTACTGCACCTGCGTCGGGAACCACCTGACCCTGGCCGGCAAAAGGCCATGCGATCAAAGAAATCAACAGCAGTACATACTTAAAAGCGTAGTAAACAGACTTCATAGTTTTTTTTTGTTTTTCAGATCCAAACCAACCGAGGTTTGAGTGATATGTAGAGACGCATGCTCATACGTTTCTACTCGCCTGAAATGTGAGAAATTGGAGCAGCACAAACACGCCGTACCATTTCACTACGAGTATGCAGGGAATGGGAAACTCCCCAATTTTGCCTAAAATTACGCAAAACCTTTTAATCCAATGCCTTGTATCCTTTTAGAAGGGAGCCTTTAGTCTTCCATTAGTCATTTTAACTCCTTCTTACAAACCTCAAACACAAAAAGACATGAGTCGAAGCGGACTTCTTTCTATCTTTTCATTCTCTATCCTACTGCTGTTTTCCTGTAAGCAAGCGCCTGAAGGCGAGCAAGTTGAAGCTCGGGAGGCTACCCAGGCACAAAGCGAGCAGCATACCCCCCAAACAGCCCAACTCCAGGTCAACACCCAAACCAGCGAAATCCTTTGGGAGGGTACCAAGCCCGGAAGAAGCCATACCGGCACCCTCAAACTCCAAAAAGGATACCTCCAGGTTGCCAACGGCCAAATAAGCGGAGGAGAATTTGTCATCGACATGAATAGCATCAACAACACAGACCAAACGGGAGACGACAAAAGCGACTTGGAAGCACATCTCAAATCAAGCGACTTCTTCGACACGGACCAATATCCCACAGCTTCTTTTGTCATCACCAAAGTAGAACCGCTGGAAGGCAGAGACGATGCCAATTACCTCGTTACGGGAAATCTCACCATCAAAGGCATCACCAAAAGCGTTTCCATCCCCGCTCAAGTGCACTTTACCGAACAAAGCGTTGATGTTACCACGCCCAAATTCACCATAGATCGCACCCAGTGGGACATCACCTATAAATCAGGTATTATCGGGACGGCTAAAGACCGACTCATTCACGATCAAATTGGCTTACAAATCAAACTGCAAGCCATGCCGTAAGAGAATACAGTGCCTTAAGGCTTTTAGCAAGACGAAAACCAACTCAAAATGGAAGACTTCAGGCGGTTGTTCGATATTTTGCCTTATCAGGCAGCCCGATATCCGCAAAAGGTTGCCATCGCCCACCGTCAACTGGGGCGATGGCAGACCTTTTCTACACGGGATCTCATCGAACAAATCCAACATACGGCTGCAGGCTTACTCGACCTGGGCTTGAAAAAGGGGCAAAAGGTTGCCATCCTGGCCAATCACGGCAGTGCCTGGTGGAATATCCTCGATATGGCCTTGCATCAAGTTGGCTTGGCTGTCGTCCCCATTCACGCAACTACGACTCCCTTCGACTTGGAATACATCTTGCACGACTCTGAAGCCGTTTACTGCTTTGTCGGTGGTGAAGAACTCAAAGAAAAAGCCCAAAAAGCCACCCGAAAAGTGCCTTCGGTTAAAGAGCTTTTTAGCCTGGAAGCTTTGGAGGGCCTCCGCAGCCTCCAAGATATCCAAACCACACCTCTTGAAAGCCACTTGGCGCAACTGGAAACTTACCGGGCAGTCATCCATGAAGATGACCCTTGCACCATCATCTACACTTCCGGAACTACCGGCCGACCCAAAGGCGTCGTACTCTCCCACAAAAACATCATCAGCAACATCAAAGCAACCATAGCCCTCATTCCCGTCAACCGAAAACATCAGGTCATCTCTTACCTGCCGCTCAGTCACGTCTTTGAGCGCATGGTAATCTATACCTACATGGCGGTGGGTGCTTCCATCTATTACACCAAAAGCATCAACCACCTCATCAAGGACCTGCGGGAAATCAAGCCCCACTACCTCACTTCCGTGCCCCGCCTGCTGGAAAAAGTCCAAAAACAAATAGTACAGGCCGCCATGCAAAAAACCTGGCCTGCGCGCAAAACCATGCTATACGCGTTAAAATTCGGTAGAAAGTACAGTCCTCGAAAAAAGCGCAACCCCCTTTACTGGCTGCAATGGCAACTCTTGCGCATCCTGGTTTACCGCAAATGGAAAAAATTCTTCGGCCGACACCTCAAAGGTGTCTTTGTAGGAGCAGCACCCTTGCAACCCGAGCTGGCCAGGCTCTTTTCCGCTGCTGGCATCGAAGTCCGCGAAGGTTATGGCCTGACGGAAACCTCCCCTGTCATCTCTTTTAACCAGTTTAACAAGGGCATGTACCGCTTCGGCACGGTAGGCCTGCCCATTCCGGGCGTGGAAGTGCGCATACAAACCCGCGAAAACAGCGACAGCGGCGAAATCTGCGTGCGCGGCCCCAATGTCATGCTCGGCTACCACAAACTACCTGAAGAAACCGCAGCTGCCATAGATCAAGACGGCTGGTTTCACACCGGCGACGAAGGACGATGGGTCGATCGACGATTCCTGCAAATCACAGGCCGTATCAAAGACCTCTTTAAAACTTCCTCGGGAAAATACATCTCTCCACTCAAACTCGAAGAACGCCTCAAACGTTCCCCCTGGATCGAACAGTGCATCGTTATCGGCGCAGGAAAACCCTTCCCCCTTGCCCTCATCGTTCCTTGCTTTCCTTTACTGGAAGATTGGTGTAAAGAAAACGAAGTACATTGGACAGCCCCCATCTACATGGTTCACAACCCCAGAGTTCTGCAAAAAATACGCAACACCATAGAAGAAATTAATCAGGAATTTGAACCCCACGAACAAATACGCGATTTGCTGCTGCTGCCCGAAGAATGGACCACCGAAAACGAACTGCTCACCCCAACCCTAAAACCCATCCGCTACCGCATCGAAAAGCAATACCAAAAGGACATCGACAAAATCTACGAAAAACATTTGCCGAAAGGCTAAACCGAAAAAGACTAAAAAAACATTAAACAGCCCAATATGAATCTCCCCCAACGCAATTTTGACTTTATCTACTACCAACTGGAGCATGCTCCCCGAGAAAAAGCCTTCTCCTATCAAGCCCCCGGCAACACCAACTGGACTTCCTTTTCTACCCGTGAAATGGTCGAAATGATGAATGCCACCAGCCGGGGCCTGATCAAAGCCGGCATTCGGGCCGGCGACAAAATCGCTCTGGTCTCGTACAAAAACCGACCTGAGTGGCTCATCGTCGATTGGGCCATCCAGCAAATCGGTGCTGTAACCGTCCCGGTCTATCCCACCATCAGTGCCCGCGAATACGAGTACATCTTCCAAGACGCAGGCGTCATCATGGCCTTTTGCGGAAGCGGAGACCTCACCCAAAAAGTCGAAAAAGCCGCCCGAAAAACGCCTTCACTACGCAACATCTTTGCCTTTGATCGGCAAAAAACACTTCACTGGAAAACGCTATGGACAAAAGAAGGACAACATGAAGTAGAACGCCGCCGCCAAGAAGTTAAGCCCGAACAACTGGCCACCCTCATCTACACTTCCGGAACCACCGGCAAACCCAAAGGCGTCATGCTCAGCCACCACAACATGGTGTCTAATGTGCTCGACGTGCAGGAAATCATCCCCATCCAAGCCGGCGACCGCGTACTCAGCTTCCTGCCACTGTGCCATTCCTTTGAACGTACGGCCAGCTTGTCCTACACCTATAACAGTGCCGAAGTGTATTTCACCGGCACCGATAAACTAGGTGGAGAAAACGGCGATCTACAAACCGTAAAACCCCACTTCTTCACCACTGTGCCCCGCTTACTGGAAAAAGTTTACGAAAAAATTTATGCCAAGGGCCTGGAACTATCCGGCATCAAGCGCGCCCTGTTCTTCTGGGCCTTAAAGCTCACCGAAGATTACGAATACGACAAGACTCATACCGGCCTGGCCGCACTCAAACGCAAACTCGCCGATAAGCTCGTTTACAGCAAATGGCGCCAGGCGCTGGGAGGGGAAGTGCGCGGCATACTTACAGGTGCAGCAGCCTGTCCCATAAAAATTGCTCGAACTTTCTCCGCCGCAGGTATTCCCATCCGCGAAGGCTACGGCCTGACGGAAAGCTCTCCGGGCCTCACCATGGCAGGCTTTCTGCCCCATCAAGCCTTGTTGGGCACCGTGGGAACACCCCTCAAACAAGTCGAAATCAAAATAGACCCCATGGGCGATATGTACGGGCCGCAAGAAGGCGAAATTCTCGCAGCAGGCCCCAACATCATGATGGGTTACTACAACAAACCCGAAGCGACTGCCGAAGTCATAGAAGAACGAGACGGCAAACGCTGGCTGCGCACCGGCGACGTGGGCAAACTCATACCCGGCCCGCAAGGACAGTCCTTCCTCAAAATCACCGATCGCAAAAAAGAACTCCTCAAAACCTCAGGCGGGAAGTACGTCGCTCCAACGCCCATAGAATCCGCCCTGAAAGAAAATTTCCTCGTAGAACACGCCATGCTCGTAGGTGAAAATCGAAAATTCGTATCCGCTCTCATCGTACCGGCCTGGGAAAACCTGAAAAACTGGGCTGCAAGCAAAGAAATCCCCTGGGAAAAAGCAGAAGAACTGCTCATCCACCCCCGAGTGCTCCAACGCTTCCAACGCATCATCGACAAAATCAACCCCAACTTCAACCACGTAGAACAAATCAAAAAATTCACGCTGGTAAACGGCCCATGGGACATGAGCAAAAGCGATGCATCTGAAGCCGAGCTAACCCCCACCCTCAAGCTCAAAAGACGGGTCATCCTCAAAAAATATGCCCGAGAAATAGAAAATATGTACTAAGCCCTTACCTTTGCCATGGTTCTGTATCCCACAGAGCCGAAGCTCATGAGCATGCGCTACTTCATCGAACTTTCTTATCTGGGCACCTCTTTCTCCGGTTGGCAAAAACAGCCCCATGCCCATAGCATACAGAGAGAACTCGAACAAGTCTTCTCCACCCTCCTCAAACAAAACACAGAAATCATCGGCTGTGGCCGCACCGATGCGGGTGTCCATGCAAGCTATTACGTAGCACATGTCGATTTGAATGCTCCGCCACCTGACAACTTCCTGCATCGGGCCAATCGCTTCCTCTCTCCACACATTGCCCTGCACCGCATGCTGCCCGTACCTCCGGATGCCCATGCCCGTTTCAGCGCTATCGAACGCAGCTACGAATACCACATCCACTGCCGCAAAAACCCTTTTAAACAAAACCTCAGCTACCACTTTCCCTTTTGCCATAGGCTGGCTTTCGCCAAATTGCAGGAAGCCGGTAGGCTCATCATGCAGTACGAACACTTCTATCCTTTCTGCAAAAGCAATAGCGATGCCCGACACATGCGCTGCAGCCTTCAACGCATCAGCTGGGAACGCTCCCCCGACGGCAGCCAACTCATTTTCTCCATCAGTGCCAATCGCTTCCTGCGCGGTATGGTTCGGCTCATCGTGGGAGCCAGCCTGCAAATCGGACTCGACAAAATGCCCCTTGAAGAATTGCAAACCGCCTTGGAACGACAAAGCCGCCTACCCAAAGCCTGGAGCGTACCTGCCGAAGGCCTCTACCTCACCGGAGTCAAATATCCTCCCTCCCTATGGCAACCTTAAACGGCCAGCCACAAAGTACAGGCGCAGCCCGAGCTGCGGCGAGGCTTTACCGCGCAGAAAGAGGCCGCAACGGCAAGTGAACCATTCCCAAACCAATTCGTGACGAGTAGAAACCCTATCTTTGCTCTTCATCGCCCCCCGTTAAACTTCCCACCCAACCCTATAGCGGTTTATGAGTTACTACACTAAAAAGACACTTTATCTCCTGCTAAGCTTTCTACTTTGCCTTCAAAGCAAAAGCCCTTCGCAACACCGCCCACCAGCCCGAAAAGAAAGCGGCACCCCAACACAGTCTGTAAAAGCTAAAACCTTACCCAACTACCCCCAAAACGACTTCATCTGGCCGGTCCACCACTCCGTGCGCCTCTCTGCTTCCTTCGGAGAATTGCGCCCCAATCACTTCCATTCCGGTGTGGACATCCGCTCTTCTTCCGGCAGAATCGGTGACCCTCTCTATGCCGCAGCCGACGGTTACGTATCCCGCATCAAAATCGAACCCTCGGGCTATGGAAAAGCTCTCTACATCACCCACCCCAATGGATACACCACCGTCTATGGCCACATGGACCGGTTCACTAAAGCCATAGAGACTTTCGTCAAAAAAGAACAGTACAAACGCAAGTCATTTGCCGTAGATTTGTATTTGCCCGATACGCTATTTACCTTTCGGCAAAACGAATACATCGGGCGCATGGGCAACAAAGGCCGCTCTTCCGGCCCTCACCTCCACTTTGAAATACGCGACACCAAAACCGAGGAGGTTATCGACCCCCTGGCCTTTGGCCTTCCCTGGCACGATACCCAAGCGCCGACTTTCTACCGTTTAAAAATCTATGAGCTGGACGAAAACCTCCGCCTGCTGAAAAGCAAAACTTACAAATTGTACCGAAAAGGGCGCTCTTGGCAAACAAGGGAATACCAAATACCTGTTTCCGCTTCCACCCTGGCCTTTGCCATAGAAGCCGGCGACATACAACCCTCCGGCAACCGCAATGGCATCAGTCAAATACAAATGTATGTGGCCGACAGCCTTTTTTGGTCCTGGCAACTCTCGCGCTTTTCCTTTGACGACACCCGCTACGTCAATGCCCATCAGGATTATGCAGAACGACGACTCAGCGGAAAACGATTTCACCGATGTCACCACCTTCCGGGTGATTTGCTGCCCTCAACTTACGAGGGGCCAACAGACGGCTTCCTCCGTTTGCCGAAAGGCGAAACAAAAAAAATAACCATCGTCAGCAGCGATTTCAAAGGCAATACCTCGCGCCTCACCTTTGAGGTCTCCGCACAAAAAGACCCCCCTGACGAAAATAAACAAACCTTCAACTACATCCTGCCTTGGAATGAACCCAACATCATTAAACAAAACGAGCTGGAAATCTACCTGCCAGCAGCAGAAAAAGGAACGCACTGCTTGTACCAAGACCTCTACCTTCAGCTTCACAGCTCTCCGGATCGCTCCTCGGAGTATTATTCCAATGTCTATCACATCCACCAGCCTGAAGTACCCCTACACAGCCCGATGAAAGTAAGCATACGCCCCCTGCGGCATATTCCAAAAAAACTCAAAAACAAAGTCTTCATCGCCTACTGCCAAGCCGACGGAACAACCGTCAACTGCGGAGGAAAATGGGAAGGCGATTTCCTCACAGCAAACTACGACAAGCTGGGAGATTTCGCCATCCAACTGGATACCATCCCGCCTCAAATTCAAGCTATCTCCTTTTCCTCCGATATGAGAGGACGAAAACGCATGAGCTTCCGGGTTTACGACGAAAACCGCACTGCCCGACCTATACCCGAAATTCAGTGGAAAGCCTACATAGACGGGCAATGGACACTCTTTGAATACGACGCCAAATCCCGTACACTAACCCATGTTTTTGACGAACAGGTAAAAAAAGGCAAACACCTCCTTCAGCTCATCGTCCAAGATGCACTCGGTAACAAACGCATCTTTGAAAAGAGCTTTATCCGATAACAGCGTACTGTCTAATGGCTGACAAAACAGCCCAAAGTGCTCTGCACCATCAACAAACCGGAGCGTCTTTTTGTACGTTCAGAGTAGCACCATTTGTACGCAAGCTCAATACAAACCTACCATCTATGCTCAAAAAAGTACTCCTTCTCTTTTTTTGCGCCTTAATACAACACTCATCGCTCTTTGGTCAATTTGGACCACAACAAGTCATTGAATCAAACATCAACGCCGTCACGGATATCACCTCAGCCGACATCAACAACGATGGCTGGCAAGATTTGCTGATTTCCCAAAAATTCGGAGAACCAAACGACAACATCCTTCTCTACCTCAACCTCGGCGACAACTCCTTTCAAAAACAGCAAATCCTATTTCAAGAGCTCTTTCAACCCCCTGCTATAGCAGCAGGAGATCTCAACGGAGACGGATTTGAGGACGTACTGACTTCCTCCTCTTCTAACCCAAGCCACCTTCTTTGGCTCCCCAACAATGGAGGAACTTTTTCAACGCCCATAGGCATTGACTCATCCTTGTTCGTTGTCATAGACTTCAAAATAGAAGACATAGACAACGACAACGATATGGATATCATACTGATATCCGATACAGCGTTAATCACTTACTACAACGACGGTAACGCCAACTTCCAAAAAAGCCTCGTGCCTGCCGGGCTTAACACAGAGTACTACGATCTTTTTTTAAGCGACTTAGACGGAGACAGCTTTAAGGAGGCAATTATAGGTGGAGTAAAAACACTAATCTATAAAAATGAAAACGGCACATTGAGCTACGATGCAGACAGGAGCAACTCCATAGAAAACCAAGGACTAGTTACGCTCGTCGCTGCAGGCGACTGCGACGAAGACGGCGACACCGACATCCTCATCAATGGAAACAGCTCCAGCGATTTGCGCTGGTACGCCAACGATGGAAACGGCTTTTTTTCTCTAAAACAAGTCATCATCGAAAATGTCGTTCAACAGAAATCCATATCCTTAAACGACTTCGATCAGGATGGAGACCTGGATATAGCAGCAGCTTACGCACAAACAGCACAGACAGGCTGGTTTGAAAATCTCGGAGGAGGTCTTTTTGGAGCTTTCCAAGCAGTTGGAGAAGGAAGTTCCCCTCATACCCGACAAGTGCACACCACCGACCTCAACAACGACAACGCAATCGATTTCATCTGGGCAGATCCCCTGTCTTTTCACCTAAACACCTTCACGGTCGGGTTAAAAAACCCTCAGGGCCCAAACTTTTTTTCCGTCCACCCCAACCCTGCTCCACAAGGGCATTTCAGCCTACACGCAAAAGAAAAGGCAGAGCTTACCATTTACACGGCAAACGGCCAATTGCTCTACGACAAACTAAGCGTTGAAGAAGGAGAAAACACTTTTTCACTCCAACTCAAGCCAGGCCTTTATTTCCTACACATTCAAAGCAAAAACACTACGACAACCCGAAAACTCCTCATTCCCTGACAAGAAAAACAGGTGAAACTCAGAAAAGCAGCTATTCCACCGCTGTGGAATCCGGTGTCCAAAAAGTTTTGCACAACCCGCGAACGCAATTCATCTTGCGCACCAACGTGCCGGTAGAATCGTAGAGCAGCAACAAGCCGTGTTCCTTGTCGCCTTCCAGATAGCTTCCCTTGGCTTTGAGGGCACCATTTTCATAGTACTCCACAAAAGGGCCGTTTTCCTGGTTGTGCTTGAACTCCACCACCTCCATCAGCTGACCCGAAGGATAATAGCGCTTCCAAGGCCCCATCATTTCATTGTTCACATATTCTCCCTCCAGCTCTACCTGTCCATTCTTGTAATAAGTCCTATAAGGTCCTTGAAAAAGACCGTTTGCATAATGTTCCTCAATTTGCAACTCCCCCGTCGGATAGTACAACTTCCTTACCCCATCATATTTTCCCTTTTCATACCAGGCTTCCTCTAACAGAACAGTGCCTGTAGAATCGTACAAAACATAAGGCCCCTGTCTCAGGTGCTCGCCCTTCGTCAGGTAAAAGCGCTCCAACAGCTTGTCGTCCTTGGAAAAAATTTCTATCTTATCCGGAGCCTCTTTACAAGCCGGTAAAAAAGAAATTAAGAACAAAAGCAAACCAAAATGTTCTAAACGCCAAAGTTTAGGTGCGATAGAAAAAAACAAACTCACCTCTCTCCGAAAAGGCCATAGCCATGTAAAGCCCTTAAATCGCACATGCCACACCAAATCCTTCTCACGACACTTATACCCAAAGCATTTCATCCTAAGTCTATTTTTCATTTGCTTCCAAATTTATACCCAAATCAAAATGATTTGGAAAATTTATGACTCGCAAACGAGTGAAAGATAAGAAGTTTGGGAGACTGCCCCCCAAACCACTTCGCCATGAGTGTACTTCCAAGTTAAGGTTTTTACCCATCACGAAATGACAACCTCCATCTTGTCAAAGAGAAGTTGCATCACTCAGCATTTGTTTTTCACCACCAAATATGCCAATGAGACTTTCCTTTATTCGCGGCTAACTCAAGGCCAAAACCCAATGTGCCCTAAAGCAAGTTTTAGAAAGCGCAATAGGACAGTCTATATTTTACCAAAGGAAAGAGAAAAACTGCCACCCCATCAACAAAATGCTTCTCCTTGCGCAAAGATACAAAGAAGCTTTCCCTCAAACGCTCTTGGGCTCTACACCAAACGAGTTGTTTTTCCGTTTTCTTTCCAAATCGACGATGCTCGAAGCCAGACAGAGGTGTTCGCTGCATCTCCATTTGAGTTGAAATGATTGAAGCCCCAAAAATCGGGCAAAACGCAACCACACCGGCCTATACGCCAGAAAAGTACTTCATGCTGCGCCTGCTGACGACTACCCTGCTCTTGCTGACTTTCAGCCTGCTGCACGCTCAGCAACATAAGACTTGTACCGTAGCAGCCGATACCGCCTGGCAAACCATCGACAGCCTGACCATTTTGCCCTACAGCATGCAAGTTCGCCTTCTTCCGCAGGGAGAAACACTCCCCGACTCCCTTTGGGAGGTTTCTAACCGGCAATTCAGGCTTTTGCCGGCTGCCTTTCGGCAAAACACACCCGACTCCGTCTATCTTCAATACCTCAGCCTGGCCTACGACCTAAGTGCTCCGATGAGCTTTTTCGACAGCGCTGAAGTGCAACAAATCGAGGGAGGAATTTTGCACAGCATACATGACCGCCCCGAAGGCCAATCCGGCTATGCCCT
>JALSKB010000176.1 GCA_026989035.1 Saprospiraceae bacterium
GCACCTCTCTGCCCGGTATAGCCTCTATAAACAAACCCCCACCGTATTTTTCTCTGTCGGTAGATTGCTCATTTCCGTTAGCTGCTGCTCCGTAAATGATGAAGCCATCCAAAACCGTTTGCGAACTGTAACCATTGAGGTAAACCACCGTATAGGAATTATCCACCAGATCATCACTACCGATAGCCCCACTTAAAACGGTATGGTGATACTGCCAGGAACGTTCTTCTAAAGACTGTTCCGTGCCTACAAAACCGCCATAAACTTTCACGCCCTCCTTAATGACAAAAGAGGCGTGCCTATCTTCAAATTCCGTGGGATAATAAACGCCCTCGGCAACCCAAACCTCATCACCGGCCTCGGCTTCCAGCAGAATTTCCGCCAAATCGTAAGCCGCATCTTGCCAGGAAGAACCGTCGCCAAAGCCTTCTGGATGTACATAAAAGACGCGTGCATGTAGTGAGGAACTCAGCCCCAACAACCATGCAACGAGAAGTGCTGCTACAGATAAACTGCTCAGACACTTCCTCTTTCCCGTTCTGAAACCCCTGCTTTTCAACAAAGGCTCTTGCTTGTTTTTCAAAAACCGCATCGTACCGTTTTTTGTCAAAAAGTGTGAAAGGGGGACACTTCACTTTGAGACCATTTGGTACACACCGGTTTTTCAAGCATAGAAAGCCGCTTTCTAAAGAAGAAACACCGCTTTCTGTTTCGATTCGGTTTTTGGTTCAATTTCAAAAGGCAAGTTCGTTTCAAAACCTGCTTTGAATGAAGCAAACATACGACTTTTTACGTCACCACAGGCAAAAGAATCAAGGTTTTTTTACGCGCTCATCGTAATAAACATTCCAAGAAAAAGTCAAGCCTCCAAAGAAATACAAGTCTTTGTTTTGAGGGTTGCCGCGCAAAGTACCTGCCGGATTGGGGTTGTAGTCAGTAGTCACTTCGGGCGTGCGATACGAAAGAGCAGCCGCCAAGGGATTGACCTCTGCCAAAATCAACTGGTCGGGATAAGCACCACTGACGTCGTCCAAGTAATCTGTAAATGTTTTGCGAAAGCCTAGTTCGAAGCCCAAATTTAAATGACGCCCCAAGCTCAACACAAAACCAACACCCAAAGGAATGGCCCACTGCTCAAGCTTATAGGGCTGTCCCGCACCGGGAAAAAGCCCTTGCCCCTCCGTGCCCAAGGGCTGGAGCTCTACCCATTCCCCCTGGTACCGGGCCATGGGGTTAAAGTGAAACCAAGCCGCTCCGACAAAAAAATAAGGCGCAGCCATACGCCTGCTTTCTTCCCCAAAATAAGTAAGAGAAAACTCCCACTGGGCACCTAACTCAAAGATGTCCGAACGAAAACTCAGATTCCGCCTGCTCGTCAGTAGATTTTTAAAATGGGCATCACTGCCTGAAATGACACCCTTGTACGCCTGCAACTTTAAGGACACCCTTTTGCCAAAGTTATAGCGCCAATACACACCATAAGCCTCGTGCAATTCGTCTTTGTCAAAACGAACTTGCTGCAAATCACCCATGTAATTAGACACACCGGAAAATAAGCCCAGTTCAGCTGTAATAAAACGCTTCTGCGCCAAACCCAGCAAACAGAAAAAAAGACATCCTGATATGGAAAGTATAAACCGCTTCATAGGCCTGCTTTTTCTGCGAGAGATGCTCCAAACCCAAGCGGTTCGGAGGAAACTTAGCGTTCCCCCCTATAAATAGAGAACTTTCCAACAAATCCTTCTCTTAGAACAAAACAACAATACCCCTTCCTTTGGGGAAGGACAAAACGATCAGCCTTGTCAGCTCGGGGGGAAAAGCCAACAAGTGCGTTTCACTGATTTATTTGGAGTTATCACAGGGATGCCTTGCTACACTGCATGGCCCTGTTTTACGGGGGGTCTTTGGGAGAGGTTTTAGGTATGTGGGTAGAAATCGGAGTGCTTTTTAAGCAACTTAGGCTACAAAGTTAGCACCTTTTTTGATATAGTGCAATTTTTTTTTTCACTTTTAAAAAAAAGTCATGTATAGAATTCCAACAATTCCCTGACTTTTCGGTAATAGGCCCGACCAAAAAGGTTCAGATGCACCAAAAGATAGTACAATTGGTACAGGCCCTGACGTTCTCCATAAGCCGGAATCAAAGGAAAAGCCTCTCTGTATGCGCTGTAAAAGGCTTCATCAAAACCTCCGAAAAGGCGGCTCATCGCCAAATCCATTTCGCGATGGCCGTAATAAGGCGCAGGGTCTATCAGCCAACTGCGCCCTTGTTGATCACAGAGGAAGTTCCCACTCCAGAGGTCTCCGTGAATCAACTGTGGCCCCTCCTCGGGCAGCAAATCGGACAAACGAGATACCAAAGTTTCCAACAACTTCATATCGGCCTTGCCAAAAAGACCTGCATCTAAAGCGCTGCTCCCTTGAGGTAACAAACGCTCTTCGGCATAAAAATCCGACCAAAGTCGGTGTCGGCGATTGCTCTGCAACAACCTTCCGATAAAGTTGTCGAAGGGAAAGCCATAAGCCTCGGCAGCAATTCGATGCAAGACGGCCAAAGCACGACCAAAGTGCTCCCAAAAAGCCTTGTCCGGCAACCCCCTTTCAATATAGGGCAACAACAAAAAGGCATATTGACCCCGCCCCTGACAGGCCAAAGGCCTGGGAACGAGACAAAAATCCCCCTCAGCTTGGTTTTTTTCTATGGCTTTCGCCAAATGCCACAAGCCTCGCCCCTCAGCCAAAAAGGCATCGCCCGACTCAGAAGCGGAACCATATTTGAGAAAGTAGTGCTTCCCTTCTCCGTCAAAAAAAGAAACGGCAGTATGGATATCGCCCCCACGCTCCCTACGCAAATCAGCGGGAAACAACTTGCGCTTTAAAAGCTCTGTCAAAAGAGCCGAAGGAAGTAGGGGTGGCTTGGAACTGTCTCTCATAAATCATCCGAAAAAATCCGCTTTCTACTCAAACGGATTGGAAAAACGCTCGTCTAAGACAAGACTGGAATCCGTCAGCGTATAGAGGAAGTTGATGAGATCCTGCTTTTGAGATTCGGAAAGGTTGATGGGGAAAGAGAGGTTCTCATCCAAATTATCGGCAAAGTGGACGTGATCGCTATATTGGTCTATCACCTCCTCCAGGGTTTCAAAGCGGCCATCGTGCATGTAAGGTGCCGTAAACACCAAGTTGCGCAAGGTAGGTGCCCGGAACTTGCCATTATCGAAAGTCTTTCCCGTAATTTCACCCCGCCCCAAATCGGGAAAATCGTCAAGCGTAGCCACCTCCTCTATGCCGTTGTTGAAAAAGTCGTTGTTGCCGAAAAGCGGAGCATTGTGGCAATGAAAGCACTGGGCATCGGGCAGTGCACTGCCCGGAAAGTCGAAAAACATCTCAAAGCCTCGATACTCCGAATCGGTAAACTCCACCGTGGGGTCGTTGTACAAGAATTTTTTGTCAAACTTGGAATTAAAAGTCAATAGCGTGCGCTCAAACTGAGCAATGGCCTTGACGACCAGCTCTTTACTAATTTCCCCGCTATCCGAAATGCCAAACGCCTTGCGAAACATGGCCGGATAATCGGAATGCCTGCGCAAACGCTGTTCCACCGTCGCCCAATCGTTGCGCATTTCAACAGGATTCGTTACGGGCTGCAAGGCCTGATCCTCCAAACTGGGTGAACGCCCATCCCAAAACAGCCCTGCCGTAACAAAGCCCAAATTCATAATCGCCATGGCGCTGCGCGTACCCTGCAAACCCATCACACCATCGCTCACGGCTTTGTTGTCGGTAAACGCTCCCTCCTGCAGATGACAGGTAGAACAGGATACGGTGCTGTCCAAAGACAAAATGGGATCGTAAAAAAGATGCCGTCCCAAATCGATCCCCTCTTCAGTCAATGGATTATCGGCAGGAATATCCATAGGTGGAAACCCCTCAGGCAACTGCAAATGATAAGCCGTAGGAGCATAGGGAATATCTTCCAAATCGCCTTTCACCGGTGGTTGTGGCTCAGGAGGCCGACAAGAGAACACCAACAAAAACAAGGAGAAAAAAAGGAGTTTGCTTTTCATAGATCGAAGTTCTTGCCAAATGAGTGCACCGACAAGAGAATTGTTCACCTAAACCAAAAAACTTTTGAGGTTTAAAATTCAGAGCCTTGCGGCAAAAATCAATCAATGCCGAAATCCTGAATCATGTTGTCCATAAACTTCATGGCCCAAGTGAGGTTGTCAATGGTGTGCGTCGCCGGATGAGCTATAACGTCTATATAACCGTCTCCCTCTTTGAAACAGTGATGCAGATCTACCTTCAAAGGAATCACCGCTGTGCCCTTTTTATCCAAAGTAAAAGCGTAGGTCAGCTCTTTGCTGCGATAAACCTCATCGGAACCACAGTGATACAAAACGGCACCGTCGTCAAAAACACCGTCCCCGTTGGCATCAATTTTACCGCTGGTCATACTAAAAATATAGCTCTCCCAGGCATCCCAGTAATGAGAATCTTTCGCCAACGGATGTCCCGAAGGATAATCCGAAGCACGTGTTTCGTTGAGCATCATAGGCACACCTATGCCTATCTGCACGGCCTTGTATTTGCCGGAAGGCAAATCGGGAAAGCTCAAAGTAAAGCCCTGCTGTGCCAAGCTCAAGTTGTCCATATCGTCGAAATCCACAAAATCAATATCGGTCAATTCCACCGGCTCCCCGTCTTCCTTAATCAAACGAATATTGGAAACGTAAAAGTTAAAACCGGAAAAAAAGACGTCCAAGGTATCGTTGTAGGCATAGGGCTCCATCATCACCAAAGGAGAGCCGTCGTAAAGCGCCTTAAAGTTCAATACAACGGTGCCCTTGCCTTCTTTGTTGCAAGAAGACAGTGCAGCCAAGGCGAAAAGAGCAAAGAAGAAAGATTTTTTTTTCATGCTTAATGTTTTATGCCTGTAGCCTAATTGGCCAAATGAATAGCCTGTTAAAAACTGTTCCTTCTCCCCCCCTTGAGCAGCAAAGCGGTCAACTCATCATCAGCTGCGCTGTCTTTTGAGCTGCTGCACACATGCATTTAATAAATAAACGTACAGCAGGCTCAATTCGTTTGGGCTAAAATGGGTGATTTTGGTCAAACGGGCGACGGCCACCTACAAAAAACTACCAGGAAAAAGCATCCGGCAATTGATTGTGTAGGCGCGTTTCCAAGGCCTCAATTTGATCGTGGCGCACATCTGCCCCTTGGAGCCACGCCAAATAATTGAACTGCAACTTAAGTACAGCATCGCTTCCCGGCATCAGTTCAAAAGGGGTGTTATTTGCCGAAAGGCTGACCCGAACCGGTTCAAAGATACGCAAAACGATGGAATCGGAAAGTTGGTCGGCATCTCGATACATGGCCAACCGCAGAGGAATATAGCCCAAGCCCTCTTCCCAATTCAAACTGTCGGAGCGAAATTGTAACGGATGCCCCTCCGGCATACGGCTGATGTCCGCCGTTTGAATTTCGGGAGGCAAGCCCACCCAAAAAATCAGTGAATCAAACGAACCGTACTCACGCAAAGTGCCGATGAGTAAGTTGGAGGAAGAACCCGCCTCTACCAAAACGAAATCGTCTTTGCTCTGCCGACGCTCCCCCTGGGCATCATACCAACTGAGCTCATCACTGACTTCCAAATTGGCTTGCGGGCCTTTCAACTCAAAATCGTACAAATAGAAAAAAAGACTTTGAAAGCGAAAGCTATCCTGCTCATGAGGAGCTACGGCATAAGCGCTGTCGTAGGAAAAAACAAAGCTGGTATCCGGTTGATCTGCAGGTATTATCCGATGTTGAGGGGAAAGAAAAAGGGAGGGATATTGACAACAATCCGCACAGGGTCGATCAGCACTCAGGTCAAAATTGGTCGCCTGAAGATCCAGACAACCCTCTCGTCGTTCATAACAAGCGGAAAGCGAAAAAAGCAAAGCGAGAAAAAAGGCGACGACTTTCATACGGTTGTTTTGGCAAAGGTACATCAGTCGTACCAAATCCATGTATCGATGGCTGATTTCCATACCTACCTGTGAAAACCACTACGCCAAGCTAAATGTAGTGGTTTGAGGGGCTGACGCCTACCAAACTCCCTATCTTTCGCTCGTTCGCGAGTTGTAAATATCCCAAACCATTTCAGTTTGGATATAAAAGTTCCAAGCCGGATAAACTATCTACTTTCTTTCTACGTTTTGGGATAGGCAGTTGTGCCTTTGCATGAAGACTTTTACGTCATGAAACGTTTTATTCTTTTTTTTGTTTTCTCGTTTTTTTCGATTTGGCATCTGCAAGCTTCTTACATCCTCATTCCCATGGATGAGCGGCAAACCGATCACCTCAAAGCCTATGGCATCACCTATTGGGTTTTGGAAAATGGAGCTGAAGCCTGGTGGCTGTTAAATTATCGAGGTGGTAGCTTTGCCTTTCGGCAAATTCCGTCTTTTGAACGAGAGTGCCGCATTCGCAATGTAAGCTATGAAGTCTTACCCGATGCCGCTTTCAACAATATCCTCAACGAAATTGCCGATCCCGAGGTGAATATGGATGCCATCAAGCTCGAAAAAGCGCCCAAAATTGCCGTTTATACGCCCGACTTTAATGCCAAAGGAGAACGCATCCAGCCCTGGGACGATGCCGTAACCCTGGTGCTGACTTATGCGGAAATTCCCTACGAAACCATTTACGACGATGACGTTTTGAACGACCGATTGGCCGAGTTTGACTGGCTTCATCTGCATCACGAAGATTTTACCGGACAATACGGGCGTTTTTACCGTTCCTTTCACAACTATCCCTGGTACCAGGAAAACGTAAGGCGCATGGAAGCTCTGGCCCACAAACACGGCTTTCAAAAGGTCTCCCAGCTCAAACTGGCCGTGGTCAAAAAAATCAGAGAATACGTCATCGGCGGAGGTTTCATGTTTGCCATGTGCTCGGCAACGGACACCTACGACATCGCCTTGGCTGCAGATGGCGTGGACATCTGCGCCAAATACTATGATGGAGACCCCGCTGACCCCAATGCTCAGCAAAAACTCCACTACGACAACACCTTCGCCTTTTGGAATTTTCAGCTAACCAAGGACCCGCTGGAGTACGAGTTTTCCAACATTGACAACACCCGAGATCGCAAAATCCCCCCTGAGCAAGATTATTTCACGCTCTTCGATTTTTCCGCCAAATGGGATCCCGTCCCCACCATGCTCACACAATGCCACACCCGCACCATCAAGGGGTTCATGGGGCAAACCACCGCGTTCAAAAAGGCGCTCATCAAGCCCAATGTGCTCATTATGGGAGAAACCAAACCCCTGAAGGAAGCCCGCTACATCCATGGCAGCATGGGAAAGGGTACCTGGACTTTCTACGGCGGGCACGATCCCGAAGACTACAGGCACTTCGTCAACGATCCGGAAACCGACCTGAGTTTACACCCCAATTCGCCGGGCTATCGTCTCATTTTGAACAATGTGCTGTTTCCCGCTGCCCGAAAGAAGAAAAGAAAGACTTAAGATCTTACCTTTGCTCCGCAAAACAAGAGATGCCATGGAATACAGCAATCTGATCTACAGCGAAGAAAACGGCATAGGCCTGCTCACCATCAACCGGCCCCAGGCCCTGAATGCCTTAAACCGCCAAACCATGCAGGAACTCCACACTTTTTTCCTGCAAGACGCTCCCCGCAAAGCGGGACTAAAAGGGCTTATCATCACCGGTGCCGGGGAAAAAGCCTTCGTTGCCGGAGCCGATATCAAAGAGTTTTTACAATTGGATGCCGCTGCAGGGCGCGACATGGCACGTTTTGGGCATGAAGTCTTCAACGCCATAGAGCAATTCCCCAAACCCATCATCGCAGCTGTCAATGGCTTCGCCTTGGGTGGTGGCTGTGAACTGGCTATGGCCTGCCACCTGCGCATAGCAGGAGAAAAAGCACGCTTTGGTCAGCCCGAAGTCAAATTGGGCATCACACCCGGCTATGGCGGCACCCAACGCCTGATCCAATACCTCGGAAAAGGCAAAGCCATGGAACTCTTGCTCACCGCCGACATGATCGGAGCTGAAGAAGCTTTGCAATTAGGTCTGGTCAACCAGCTCGTTCCTGCCGGAGAAGAAGTCAAAGAAGCCCGAGCTTTGCTCGAAAAAATCGCCCAGAACGGCCCCATCGCCATCGCTAAAATTATCGAACTGGTCAATGCTTACTTCCGGTACAATGACGACGGTTTTGAACGGGAAATACGCGCCTTTGGAGAAACCACAGGCACCCAAGATTTTAAAGAGGGCGCAACGGCCTTCATCGAAAAACGCAAGCCTGCTTTCAAAGGTCGTTAAGCCCTAACAATACACTGTAGTCGTCAAAACGAGCATCCCCCTTCTTCATCTCCAAAAAGTCCATAAGCGGAACGCCCTCCTCTCGATACACCGCTTCCAACTGCTCTGCCGTTTGTTGCGTGCGCAGCTCGACTTTCCCTTCTGCCAGTTGGCTGCGCCGCCAGGCAAAAGTCCGCAGCATCTTGTCCCAGATTCTCCGGTTTACCTCGGCGGGATCAGTACCTTCGGGAGCCAGAGGCTCTATTTGCCGAAAGGCATGAGGCGTTCTGCTCAGCAACTCCACGCGGTCTAAAACAAAAAAGGCCGTATAAGCCCAACGCTCTTCAGGCGGTAAAAGACGAGCGTACAAAACCAATTGCAAATCCTCCTCATTGCGAATGAGATCACGCCTATAACCCAAGCCTCGCCATTTGAAATCCACGACACAAGCCTCTTGCCCGCGTTCCAAAACCAAATCCGCTATACCCTTGACACTGATCCCGGCTTGCAAATCTCCTTCCAAAGATCTCTCCAAACCAGCCACTTCCCACTTGTTTTCCTGCAATTGGCGCAACAAAAACCAAGCAGCTCGTTTCATGCGACGCACAAAACGAATCCGCTCGGGCTCTCTTCCATACATCAGCAACACGGCTCCTTCAGCATGCAATAAAGTCTCTATTCTGCGATCAATCCAGGCATGCAACTCCTCTTTACTCCAACCCAAGCAGTCTTCTTTCAAAAGATATTCCAAAAGGCGATGCGCCAGTTTCCCCATCAGGGTTTCCTCACCTACGATGCTGAGAATGGGAGATTTGCGCAACTGCAAACCATAGCGAAAAAACCACTTATAGGGATAGTAAAACAGGTCTTCCAGGCTACTGAAAGTCTCTGTCGTGCGATCATGCAGCCAATCCGTGTAATGAAAATGCAAAAAAGGACCCGGTTTTTCCATTTCTTCCGGTATCAGTTTTTCCATGGCCGGGAGTTTGGCCAAACGAGGAATTGGATCACCCTCTCTCAGTATCAATTTTTCCAGGCTTTCGCCAAACGCTACCCTCAACTCACTCCAAAGCGGGTGGGCCTGACAAGGCTCAGACATATTGCTCTCGGGAAAAACGAGCAACAAACGATTTTTTGCCTTCAAAACGGGCTGCTGCTGTTGCCAGCGACGACGCTCATTTTCCAAATCCGGTGTTTCCAATAAAACGGATTGCTCACTTAGCCAATCAAGCTCAAAAGTGTACCAACGAGCGAAAAAAGAAGGCGATTCGTTTTCCGTGAAATCCCACCACAGCATCTCTTCTGCCGGAGCCAAAACAGCTGCCGGATGATGCACCGAATCCGGACTGCCGGCTTCGCGCAAGCGAAACTGCACCGGAGCGGGTTGATACACCGTACGCACCAAACGCTCAAGCTCCAAAGCAGAAAGAGATTCTTCCGGGAGGTACTCCAACCATTCGGTCAATTGACGGGCCTGGGTGTACAAAACCAAGAGCGATTGCTGTTTTTCCCCACCCTTTTCATAAGTCTCACGAGCCCAATTTGCCAGATAAGTGAACAAATCCACGAGCTCACTTTTGGGTGCCTTGGCATGTAAGCCATAGCGGTTTCGCACAAACCAGAATTGATATTGCCGACGAATGAGCTCCAGCTGCTCCGGACCTGAACGTTCAAGGCGCTGGGCAAAAAAAGCCGCCAGGCTTCGGCGCCAATGTTCACCACGAAGACCGGGCGACTGGGCCAATTCTCTAGCAATTACCCGAGCCAACTCCTCGTCCAGAGGCTTTACCGGTAGAGAGACAAACTCCATGAGTTTGTAGGGATCAATGGGCTCCCAAAGAAAAGCCGGTGCCAGCTTCAACAACTGCAAACCGGGCCGTGCCAGAGAAACCGACTGCAGGCCCAAAGAAGGCAGTCCTTCTTTAACCATGGCAAAATCCAACCTGCTGGTAAAATCGGGCACCAAACAGAGCGGTTTAAAATCGGGATTTTCTTTAAACAAGGCAGCCACATAGGCCGCAGCATCGGCCGTTCTGCGCGTGCGCAAAATCAGCAAGCTACCATCGCCACGCGCTTCCCCGACTGAAGCGAAATGCCTTTTGATAAAATCTCGAAAGCGCAGCAAATCGCTTTGCGGCTCTTCCTCTACAGGCAAAGGTGCAAGCTGAGCAGGACCCAGCAAAGGCAACAAGCGCCGCCAAAAAGGAGGCAACAAATCCAGAGGTTCAACCAGGAAGATTTCTTCAAAGAAGGAAGCCCCTCCCCTGCTCAGATGTCTTTTCACCGCTACCTCTACTGCCAACAGCCGTTCCGCTTTACCCGAAGTCAGGCTCTTGGAAGCTGATTCGTGCAGCAGTGCCATATCCCTAAGCCGCCGAGGCATATCACCACGAGCTTGAAAATCCCAACCGGCCAACAAAAGTTCATCGTATCGATTCAGCAAATCCGTTGCTGTGGTAAAATCATCCAAGGCAAAAGAACGGCTAAAGAAGAATTCGTTTTCGCCGTATTTCTCCAAGGCCTTTCGGCAAATTTGGCGAAATTCCTCAATGCGCAGGTATTCGTTTTCGCGAGCGGGCCCGGTCAGGCCCAACAAATCCTCCAATAAATTCAGCAAGCCATCAGGCCCCAGGTAGTACTGCCCGGCAGTGTTCAAAACATCCGGGCCGGCGTAATACGAGCGATCAAATTCCAAGCCAAAAGAGAGTTTCATGGGGTGAAGATAAATCATTTGAACGAACCCTGAGTAGCGCAGAGAAGTAAGTCTTGTGATGTGCATCACCAAAAAGAGAAGACAAAAGACCTACCTTTGCTGCGCAAAAAGCCGATTGTCGTGTTTTTGGCCTTCAAAGGAAAGGCAGGGAAAGCCCAAGAACAACAAGGGCCATGGAATGAAAACTTGGCACCGGCCAGGTATATGCCGCGGCAGTATTAAGCCTGTTATAGCACAACAAAACGTATGAAAATAAGTGATTTTATTCCCGCCCTTAGCTGGATAAGGGGCTATCGCAAATCTTGGTTTCGAGGCGACCTCTCTGCCGGTTTAACGGTAGGTGTCATGCTCATCCCTCAGGGCATGGCCTATGCCATGATTGCCGGTTTACCTCCCATTTACGGACTGTACGCTGCGACCATACCGCTAATCATTTATGCGCTGTTCGGCACCTCGCGCCAATTGGCGGTAGGCCCCGTAGCCATGGTCTCTCTTTTGACAGCCACGGGGGTATCCGCTTTGGCGGAAACCGGCTCGGAAAACTTTATCGCCTTAGCCATTTCCCTGGCCTTTTTGGTGGGCATCCTGCAATTTACGCTGGGCGTTTTTCGGATGGGTTTTTTGGTCAATTTCCTTTCGCATCCGGTTATCAGCGGCTTCACTTCGGCAGCGGCATTGATCATAGGTTTTAGCCAGTTAAAACATCTGTTGGGTATTGATATCCCTCGAACACATCACATCCACGAAATCGTATGGCAGGCTGTGGAAAAAAGTGCAGCTATCAACCCTGCGACCTTAGCCATAGGTATAAGCGGCATAGCAATCATTTTGATTTTGCGGCGCATCAACCGAGCTATTCCCGCCCCCCTACTCGCCGTTTTCTTTGGCATCTTGTTGGTGTCACTCCTGGGTTTGGACGAGACCTATAGCGTGAAAATCGTGGGCAATATACCGAAAGGCTTGCCACAATTTAGTATGCCGGTTCCGGAAATGAGCCAAATCCGCGTCCTGATCCCCATGGCACTGACCATCGCCTTAGTGGGTTTTATGGAAAGCATCGCCGTTGCCAAAGCCCTGCAAGCCAAACACAAAGACTATAAAATAGACGCCAATCAGGAACTCATCGGTCTGGGACTGGCTAACATCGGAAGCTCTTTTTTCAGCTCATACCCCGTTGCCGGTGGTTTTGGACGAAGTGCAGTGAACGATCAGGCAGGAGCCAAAACGGGTTTAGCCGCTATAATCAGCAGCCTGGTTGTCATACTAACCCTTTTGTTTTTTACGCCTTACTTCTATCACCTTCCCAAGGCCATCTTGGCTTCCATCATCATGGTTGCCGTCTCAGGCCTAATCGACATCAAGGAAGCTCGGCATCTTTGGCATAGCGATCGACGCGACTTTTACATGCTGTTAGCGACCTTCCTGGCTACTTTGAGCCTGGGCATAGAACAGGGCATTGGCATAGGGGTTTTGCTTTCACTGGCCATGGTAATCTACCGCAGCACGCGTCCCCACTTGGCAATCTTAGGACGTATTCCCGGTACGCCTTTTTACCGCAACATCGATCGCTTTGCCGACTTAGAAGTGCGAGAAGACGTACTCATCTTGCGCTTTGATGCACAACTCTACTTCGCCAACGTCAATTTCTTTCGCAACAAAATCTCTGAACTAACCGAAGGACGGGAAGAACAACTCAAAGCTGTCGTCATCAGTGCCGACAGCATGAACAACATCGATTCCAGCGGCATCCATGCCTTAGAAGAAGTAGCTCACGAACTGAGGCAAAAGGGCATACGCCTCTTTCTCGTCGGCGTGAAAGGCCCCGTTCGCGATGCCCTGGAACGCAGCGGCTTTACGCAAAAACTGGGTAAAGACCACTTCTTCATGCGCATACAAGATGCCATTCATTACCTGGACCAAATTCCTCCGCTGCGCCCGGTAGCCGAGGACTACTATCTCCAAACTTCAAACGAATAGAATTGGACTGCTTCCGCAAAACAACAAAAGCTGGAAAGCTTTAACCTTATGCCCCAAGCTTGAGCACCACTTTACCCAATTGGCGCCCTTGATCGAGATAGGCAAAGGCTTCGGGCCCCCGGCTAAGGGGAAAGACTTGATCTACAAGAGGGCGAAGCTGATGGCGATTGACGAAATCCAGCATGAGCCTGAAATCTCGATCCGAACCCATGGTCGAACCCAGGATGTTTAGCTGATACCAAAAGAGACGTTGAGGGCTAAGACCCGTTATCGCACCACAGGTGCCGCCGTATAGACCGATACGAGCAGCCGGCCGGCACAAGTCGGGCAAAGCGGCAAAACCTTTTCCTCCTGCACTATCGATGATCACGTCAAATCCTCCGGCCATGGCTTTGAGCCGGGCCGGCCAATCCTTTTCTCGGTAATTGACGCCTCCGGCTACCCCCAAAGCTTTGACTTTTTGAAGTTTCTCATCGCTGCCGGAACTCACAAAAACTTCCGCTCCAGCAGCCAAAGCCATTTGACAAGCCATGAGTGCCACGCCCCCGCCCACACCGGTGATCAACACCCGCTCTCCAGCCTGTAAACCACAACGACTGAACAAAACGCGATAAGCCGTCAAGCCCGCCAAAGGCAGGGCAGCAGCCTCTTCAACGCTCAAATGCGAAGGCTTGTCGTAAATCTGTTTTGCAGGAACCACCACATAGTCTGCCAGGGTACCATTTGCCGGAAGGCCCAAAATGCTAAATGCCTTGCTTTGTACCCGTTCATCATCTCCCCAGTTCATGCCGGGGTTGATGATGACCTCTCGACCTTCCAGTAAGCCCATCCCGTCAGAACCGAGTATAACGGGATAGCGAATACCCGGATAAAGCCCTTTGACGATCCACAGGTCGCGATGGTTAAGTGCAGCAGCAAGCAAAGAGACCAAAACCTCCCCTTCCTTCGGCTCGGGGGAAGGGTATTCTTCGAGTTGAGGCCAAACCCCTTTTTCGCGCAAAACCAAAGCTTTCATAAGCAAATAACGCATTCAGGCTCCGCAACTCAGGCAATCGGGATCATCCAGGCTACAGGCCTGCGCCTTGTTCTCTACCAGGTCTTTAGCCGTAACCCGTTGCTGCTGTAATTTTTGATCAATCGTAAATTTGATGGGATCTACCGCAGCCTGGCTACGCAAATAGTACATACCCGTTTTCAAGCCTTTCTTCCAGGCATAGAAGTGCATGGAGGTGAGCTGTGCTGCCGAAGGCGATTTGAGGAAAAGGTTCATGCTCTGACTTTGACAAATGAAAGCTCCCCGATCGGCAGCCAAATCGATGATGGTTTTTTGACTGATTTCCCAGACGGTTTTGTACAAAGCTTTCAATTCTTCCGGAATTTCCTCGATATGTTGAATGCTGCCGTTGGCTGCAATGATGCGCTCCTTCATTTCATCACTCCACAACCCCAGCCCAACCAAATCTTTGAGCAAGTGCTTGTTGACCACCAAAAATTCTCCGGACAGCGTCCGACGCGAATAGATGTTGGAGGTATAAGGTTCAAAACATTCGTTGTTGCCCAGGATTTGTGAAGTTGAAGCTGTAGGCATAGGCGCTACCAGCAAACTGTTGCGCAAGCCGTATTGCCTGATGTTTGCCTTGAGCGCATCCCAATCCCAACGGTCGGAAGGCTGTACATTCCACAAGTCAAACTGCAGGCGTCCTTCACTGGCCGGAGAACCTGCAAAAGTCTCGTACGGGCCTTGTTCTTTGGCCAGTTCACAAGACTCCGTCAGGGCTGCAAAGTAAATGGCTTCAAAAATATCGCGGTTGAGTTGACGGGCTTCCTTGCTGTCGAAGGGATAACGCATCAGGATGAAGGCATCGGCCAACCCCTGCACGCCAATACCAATGGGGCGATGGCGGAGGTTCGACTTGCGGGCCTCGGGTATGGGGTAATAATTGATGTCGATGACCTTGTTCAAATTGCGGGTAACCACGCGGGTGATTTCTACCAACTTGTCCAAATCAAAGCTGCGATCTTCGCGAACAAATTTGGGCAAAGCAATAGAAGCCAGGTTACAGACGGCCACCTCATCCGGAGCCGTGTATTCGATAATTTCGGTGCAAAGATTTGACGAACGAATGACACCTAGATTCTGTTGGTTGGATTTTTTATTCGCCGCATCCTTGTACAGCAGGTAAGGCGTGCCGGTTTCGACTTGGCTATCGAGGATGGCCTGCCACAATTCCCGTGCACGTATGGTTTTGCGCGCACGTCCCTCCTGCTCGTACTGGTGGTAGAGTTGTTCAAACTTCCCTCCGTAACTGTCGTACAAGCCCGGAGCCTCATTCGGACAGAAGAGCGACCAATCTTCGTCTTTTTCCACGCGCTGCATAAAGAGGTCGGGAATCCACAAGCCGTAAAAGAGATCGCGAGCACGCAGCTCTTCTTTCCCGTGGTTTTTCTTGAGTTCGAGAAAATCGAAGATATCGGCATGCCAGGGTTCCAGGTAAATGGCAAAAGCTCCTTTACGCTTTCCGCCTCCCTGATCTACGTAACGGGCCGTGTCGTTAAAAACCCGCAACATGGGGACAATACCGTTGGAGGAGCCGCCCGTTCCACGAATGTAAGAACCTTTGGCCCTGATGTTGTGGATACTCAAGCCGATACCACCTGCCGATTGAGAAATCTTGGCACAACGGCTAAGGGTTTCAAAAATGCCCGGGATGCTGTCTTCTGTCATAGACAACAAAAAACAGGAAGAGAGCTGGGGCCGTGGCGTAGCTGCGTTAAAAAGCGTAGGCGTAGCATGGGTAAACCACTTCTCCGACATCAGGTTATAGGTCTCTATAGCCGCATCAATGTCTTCCCCGTGAATGCCGACAGCCGTGCGCATGATGAGATGCTGAGGGCGTTCGACCACTTGGCCATTCATGCGCAAAAGATAGGAACGCTCCAACGTTTTAAAGCCAAAGTAGTCGAAGGTATAATCTCTGTCATAAATGATGGCGCTATCCAGGCGATCGGCGTATTTTTCCATGACAGTCATGGCCTCATCGCTGATCAAACCCGCTTTCTCACCCGTTTTGGGGTCGATATAATCGTACAATTTGCGCATGGTGCGCACAAAAGACTTGTCGGTGTTTTTGTGCAAATTGGAAACGGCAATGCGAGCGGCTAAAATGGCGTAATCCGGATGCCGACTGGTGAGGCTGGCGGAGATTTCCGCAGCCAAATTGTCCAGCTCGGTGGTGCTCACACCATCGTACAACCCCTGAATGACCATTTTGGCCACCTCAATGGGCTCAATGAATTTGGGATCCAGGCCATAACACAGCTTTTTTATCCGAGCTGTTATTTTGTCAAAGCTGACGTCTTCGCGTTTTCCGCTGCGCTTGATAACTTGCATAAGATCTTTGGGTTATGTGGTTTTGTTTCGCCTTACCGACCAGGCAAAGAAAAATCCGGGTTCAGTTAGATGTAGAATACCCGCTATCGACTGTCGGTTTTTCAGCTCAAAAGTCTTCTTCCAGCGAAAAGCTCTTTTCCGAAGATGAGTTGTTAAGCACACCGCTCTTTTGATAATCGCCTACCCGCTTTTCAAAAAAGTTGGTTTTCCCTTGCACACTGATCAGCTCCATCCAGGGAAAGGGATTGGCCGACTGGTAGAGAGGTTTTTGATTCAACGCCTGAAGAAGCCGATCGGCAACAAACTCAATGTATTGACACATGGATTCGGCATTCATCCCTATGAGACGAACGGGCAAAGCCTCAGAGACAAACTCCTTTTCCAATTCTACTGCACTGGCAATAATCTCCCGTACTTTTTCGTCCGGCAACTTGTTGACGACGTGATCGTTGTAAAGCAGGCAAGCAAAATCACAGTGCAAGCCCTCATCGCGCGAGATGAGCTCATTGGAAAAGGACAGACCCGGCATAAGCCCTCTATGCTTCAGCCAAAAAATCGAACAAAAAGACCCCGAGAAGAATATGCCCTCTACGGCCGCAAAAGCGATCAAGCGCTCTTGAAAAGAACCTCGCTCAATCCAACGCAATGCCCAATCGGCTTTCTTGCGAACAAACTCCATGTTTTCAATCGCACGGAAAAGGTAATCCTTCTCTTTGGGGTCTTTGATGTAAGTATCAATAAGCAGGCTGTAAGTTTCCGAATGAATGTTCTCTATGGCAATTTGAAAACCGTAAAAAAAACGCGCCTCGGTGTATTGCACCTCCCGCACAAAGTTTTCTGCCAGGTTTTCATTGACAATGCCGTCGCTGGCTGCAAAAAAGGCCAAAACGTGCTTGATAAAATGGCGCTCGTTGTCGTTTAGCTTCTCTTCCCAATCCGTCAAATCTTGGGCCAAGTCTATCTCGTTGGCATGCCAAATGCTGGCCTCTGCATTCTTGTAAAACTGCCAAATATCGTCGTGCTCTATCGGAAAGAGGACAAAGCGATTGGGATTCTCCTGAAGTAAAGGTTCCGGTGTCTTATTCATAAATTTGCAGTTTTTGAGTCAGCTCAGAGCAAAAGAAAGCCTTTCAAAATGCATGCATTTTGAGCAACAAATGGCTAAAAATCAGGGAGGTAGGGGGTAAATCCTGCTGTTTTCTCAATAGTATGTCTCCCTTAACATTTTGCAGGCACTAAGGTAAGGCAAAATCCGCAGGTCTGGCTTACAAGTTTTCCACAGAATGTGGAAAAAATCACAACAAGCTGATAATCAATGATTTATATCGTGTTATTTCAAGCACAAAATGTGGATAAATCAAGCACAAAAAGGAAAAGGTCATTTTTTCAACTTTCCTTTCCCCTTGCAAGCATAGCCGAATGAGCACTGTTGAGGGTCAAAAAGCTCAGGACGAGGCCGCTTCAGCCCAAGAGTTTTTCGCGCAAACGCGGTATAGCTTCTGCAGCCGGAGCAGCGATGATTTCCAAATGAGCCCGCGCGCGAAGCTCGGGATTCAAGCTGGGCTTGGGGTCCACGTAATACACTCGGGCATCGGGCGGAGCAAAGCCGACCAGGCCTGCTGCAGGATATACCTGCATGGAAGTGCCTACTACGAGCAACACATCTGCCCGACTCACCCATTCGGCAGCACGCGGCAAAAGGGGAACCTCCTCGCCAAACCACACGATGTGGGCGCAATTGTGAACCTTTCTCACAACAGTCGCCCCAGTGCAAATCTTTTGACCAAGAGTAAACCAAGGAGGGCTCAACCGTACTGCGCACTTTCAACAACTCCCCGTGCAAATGCAGTACCCTCTTGCTCCCGGCACGCTCGTGCAAATCATCGACATTTTGCGTGATGATATCCACCTCAAAATCTTCTTGCCAGGCAGCCAAAGCCAAATGAGCGGCATTCGGCTGAGCTTCCAAGACCTGCCGACGGCGTGCATTGTAAAACTCCAACACCAATTCGGGATTTTTCTGCCAGGCCTCAGGTGTAGCCACTTCGTAAATGTCGTACTGTTCCCACAAACCACCGGAATCCCGAAAAGTACTTAGACCACTCTCCGCACTAATACCGGCACCTGTCAAGACGACGATGCACTTTCCTTTTGCCATGAGCGCAAGAATTTAAAAGCCTTCCCCAGATAGAGCACCAAATCACCGGCTAGCAAAGCTTCTTGCTCCAGGGCTTCGGCTGCCAAATCTCCGGCCTTACCATGCAGCCATACCCCCAGCAAGGCTGCCAATTCGGATCGGTACCCCTGGGCCAGCAAACCGGTAATCACACCCGTCAGCACATCACCACTACCTGCCGTAGCCATACCCGGATTGCCCGTACTGTTGAACCAGGCACTACCATCGGGAAGAGTCACACAAGTATAGGCTCCTTTCAACACGACAACAACACCCCAGTCCTCCGACAGTTGCCGCTGAAAAGCCAACCTGGCAAAGGCATCGGGAAAATCTCCAAAGAGACGGCGAAACTCCCCCGGGTGGGGCGTTAAAATGCTGCCTTTCGGCAAATACTTTTGCGGTTCGGGTTCTTCGGCCAACAGGTTCAGGGCATCGGCATCCAAAACCAAAGGCCCGGAAGAAGCCACAGCCTGCTCCAGCAACTCCAGCAAAGCCCGACGCGTAATGGAATTGGTGCCCAAGCCGGGCCCCACGCCTACAGCAGCATAAGAATCCAATGAGGGCGGGCGGGAAAACAGGTATTCGTGATGATCAACCGAAACCATGGCCTCCTGAAAAGCCTCTTGAGCAATGGCATAACCACAACGCGGCAGGTGCAAACTCACCAAGCCCGCGCCGGTGCGCAGAGCCGCACGTCCAGCCAACAAAGCCGCACCCATCTTGCCATAACTGCCCGCAATCAACAAGGCATGGCCAAAATTCCCCTTGTGCTCAAAACGCCTCCGCTGACGCAAAAAGGGCTGCAAATTGGCCTCGGTCAAAAAGTGCCAAGGGCTCTCCGCCTGTCGAATGAAATCGGGATGCAAGCCTATGGAACGCAGCACCCATTCTCCTACCCGATCGCCGGTTTCGGGCAAGAAAAAAGCCAGCTTGGGCAGTTCAAAGCTCAGGGTATAGTCTGCTTTGACGCTCCCGTCTTCCAACGGCCTTTCGGCAAATAGACCCGAAGGAATGTCTATAGCCACCCGCACGCCGGAATAAGCATTCATCCACTCCAGAAAATCTGCCCAATACCCCTCCACCGGCCGGTTTAAGCCGGAACCGAAAACCGCATCAATCAGCAAACCGCCCGACCGCAAATCGGGCGGTACACTCCCCTTCTCCAATTCGCAAATCGGTACCGTCCCAAGTCGTTTCAAACGCCGATAATTTTCCTCACAATCAGCAGACAAGATACGTCCTATCCGACACAACAAGACCTCCGGGCTGTAATGTCGTTGAGCCAAAAGACGAGCTACAGCCAAACCATCTCCCCCGTTGTTTCCGCTTCCGCAAACGATGTAAAGCGGCTTATTTACATCCGGAAAACGACTGGCAAACCAGTCTGCAAATGCCCGAGCTGCCCGCTCCATCAAATCAACAGAAGCTATCGGCTCCTGCTCTATGGTATAAGCATCCCAAGCCCGGATCTGCTCTACGGAAAGAATTTTCATCTCTCAATATTCAAAAAAGACTTTGTGATGCTTTTTTTTCCGCTTGCGCTTAAGCCTCTCTCTCGCGCTCATGTTGGTGGTAAGGTTTTGAAAACTCACAGTTATACCTCCGAAAAGCAAATTATCATAGTTCGCGGTGCCGGCAAAAGACCGCCCGGCAAACAGATCTATGGTAAAATAGCGCCTCAGATCCTCGGTATTCTTCGTGCGAAAGCGCATATTCAAATTGAAGACAGCTGCGTGAAATGAGTAAACAGAATTCACGGCATAGCGGTAGTTCGTCGCAAAAGTAAAGCTTGTCTTGTCGTTAAAGTCTAAAGTCAGGAACAAAGGCACTGTTACTGCCAGCAAGTGTTCATTGTCTAAAGAAGTATAGCTATCATATGACCAGAACCAAGGCACCCAGCCCAATCCTAAACCAGTAGCAGCAGCAAAAACAGACTCCCGGTCTCCGGCAAATTGATATTTTAAATCAGCACCCAAAGGCGATGCCCAACTCAGATGAAGCCCCCAATCCATGTTCTTAACACGCATACCGGAACGGAAAGCAAAGCTCCAAAAAGGAGTAGCTTCAAGGCCCAGTCGTTCCACTCTATTAGTAGGTAATTTGCGAACAGTACCACTAATATCAGCTGCCCAAATCGAGAGGAACTCATCCTCTTCCAAGGTTTTGGCCGTCTGAAACCCCAACGGCAACATGCAAGAAGAAGCGGTAAAAACAACAGCGACAAAAAAAACAAACCTCAACATAACAGTTTTTCGTTTTTCACATGAAATAAATTTTTTCAGTTCCTTTCATTCTCCAGCTCCATGTCTGCAGCAAAAAAGGAAAGAACATAAAAGTTGATCAGCCCAAAATTACAAACAAAAATTAATTTAAAGTTAAAACTTTACACCTACATAAACTTAGATCTGTCTTATGCATTTTTTTTCGGACTTTAGCAGCATGAGAACGAGATGGCAAATCTGCTTGTGGGCTTTCGCCCTGCAAATCGGCCTTGCATCTGCCCAACAAAATCTACAGGAGCAAGTCAGCCGGATCAACCTTCGCATAGCCAAAGTTGAGGAACAAAAGGTTATCGGAGATGGCCTCGACAGCCTCTACCGAAAAAAAATGCAGTACCTCAAACAAGCCGATCAGCTGGGGCTCTACTGCGACGCCGCCTGGGATTGGCAAGCCAACTACTTCGAACAAAGCGCAAAAGCCCTGGACATCTTGCAGCAGGCCTTAGATAGCGTTTGGCGAAAGCCTGCGCAAAAAGCAGAGGCAGAATCCCTGATGTGGATTCACATCAATCGAGGTTACCACCTCTTTCAACTGGGACGGGTAGCAGAGGCTATCAAGGCTTACGAAAAGGCCGCAACACTTCACGAAAAACACAAATTCAAAAACTTCCCCGCTACCGACTACCTCTACCTGCCCTTGGGGGCTCACTACACGCGCTTAGGAGATAATGAAAAAGCCAGAGCCATCTACCTCAAAGCCCTCCAAGACCCTTCTTTACAACAGCAAATCCCTGCCCTGGCAGGAATCTACAACAACATCGGACTGACCTACTGGAACGACGGCGACAATGTTCAAGCCATCTCGTGGTTTAAAAAAGGATTAAAACTCCCCGGCCTCCCTCCGGAAAAAAGCGGCCTGCTCCTCACCGCACTGGCCCGAAGTCTGGCTGAAAGCGGACAAAAAGACCAAGCTCGACAGATGGCCCAAAAGGCGTTGAAGCAGATCAAACAGCTCTATCAACACGAACCCGAAAGCTATAATGCTTATCATCTCGCAGGCATCTATTCCCTGTTTGGAGAGTTGACCGATACTTCAAACCCCCAACAGGCTTTGCGAAATTACGACCAAGCCATTCACTATCTCCACCTGGCTTTCCCCTCGGGCTACCATCGCGAAATTGCCAAAGCCCATATCCGCAAAGGCGTATTATTTCTTAACAATAAAAAAATAAGAGAGGCTTTGCCTGAATTTTACGCCGCTCTACAAAGCCTCTTGCCCGATTTTAACCCACAAAAAAACGCTCTGCCCGACAGCTCCACACTGTATGCCGAAAATGCTCTGATGGAAGCCCTCGAAGGCATAGCCGATGCCCTGGGTAAAGCTTCACAAGCACCCGAACAGCAGATCAAACAAGCCATTCAAGCCCATCAATTGGCCGATTACGTACAAGATCTGCTCTACCAAAGCTATCGCTACGAATCTTCAAAACTACTATTGCAAGCCCAGGCTAGACAGCGCAGTGAAAAAACTTTAGCCTTCTATTACAGCCTCTATGCACAGACAAAAGACGAGCAATACCTCCAAAAATCCTTCGAAGTCGCCGAACGACACAAAGCTCGGCTCCTGCGCGAAAACCTGCGTGAAAACCTCTTGCGCAGCAGCATAGAAGGCTCCGAACTGTTCAGGCAAAAGGCCAAACTCCAACAGCAAATAGCTTTTCTGGAACGCCAACTGCTCTCCCAACCGAAATCGCAAAAAGAAAACTACAGGAAACAACTCCTGGACCAACTGATCGAACAACGCTATCAACTCGATCAAAAAATCATGACCAGCTATCCCCGATATGCAAAAACACTCCAACAAAGCACAACCTCACTATCTAAAATCTTGGAACAAACAAAAAATAAAACAGCAGTTCTGTCTTGTTTTTATGGAAAAGAGCATCTCTATCTCTGGGTACTTATGATTTCCGGGCAAATGGAGTTTCACCGCATAAAACTTGCAGACTCCTCTTTAGACCAAAAACTCAACGCACTAAGTCACTTGCTTCCACAACGCACTTCCTTGGCTCAATACAGAGGCTCTTTTGCCCAATTGGCCCATGAAATTTATCAACAACTCTACCCCGAAAAACTGCGTGCAAATCTCCCCCGGCAAATCCTCATCATACCCGATGGCCCTCTCTATCACCTGCCCTTTGAAGTCATGCTCACAAGCCCTGCAGATACCACGACTTCTTGGCCTAACTGGCCTTTTCTCCTCTTTAAACAGCAGATCCACTATGCCTACTCCGCTAACGTCTGGTTAGAACAAAACCAAATGCAAAAAGCTAATGGTAAACTGCTGTATATCGCTCCTACTTTTTCCAAAGAAGACCCCCGCCACTTGCCGCCTCTCTCCCTATCCATGACCTTATCCGACAAATTCGGAAATTATGACTCGCTCTGTGGCGCTCAGGCAACTACAACAGCCTTTCGGCAAATGGCTCCCCGCTACGGTCTTATCCACCTGCACACCCACGCGCTTAGTGAGGAATCTCCTCGCATTGAGCTGAGCGACAGCTCACTCTTTCTCCCGGATATCTATGCCTTATCCTTTCGAGCAGAACTGGTGGTCTTGTCGGCTTGCCAGACCGGTAGCGGCCAACTCATCAGCGGAGAAGGAGCCATGAGCCTGGCCCGTGCTTTTTCCTATGCAGGCACTCGAGACCTCATCGCCAGCCTCTGGAAAGTCAATGAAAAAAGTACAGCAACACTTTTTCAAGACTTCTACCGCAAGCTCTCCGAAGGCCTTACACACGGACAGGCCCTCCGTCAGGCTAAAATCGATTATCTGCGCAATAAAGAAATCGAAAACTGGGAAAAATCCCCCTACTACTGGGCTGCCTTCATTCCTATAGGTTCCGAGCCGGAGCCTTCCGGCAAATACCCTGTTGTGCTGCTCTTATTGCTAGCCATAGGACTATCCGCTGCGGTCCTCTCCCGCCGGCTATGGTTGAAAAAAGTGTAAGCCGACCAAACTCATGACTTCAGGAAGACAAACCCAACTCGCTGGCTCGACGAACCGCATGACGGCCGAATTTATCCCGAATTTCATCCAATCCCGACAACAACTTCATCTCCCGTTGCTGATCATCAAAAAGCTGCAAAGGCTCACTAGCCCGAAGCAATCCGGCTAAACGACAACCCACAAGACGCAAAGGACGGCAAGCCTTGTAGTGACGTTCAAAAAGCCCACGCGCATACGCGAGCAAAAGCTCATCTCTAGCCGTGTAAGGAATCTTCTGCTGATGGCTAAGGGTCGTAAAGTCCGCATACCTGAATTTTAAAGCCAGACTCGATGCCAGCATCCCTTTCTTGCGCAACAAATACCCCAATTTACCCACCAAACGCGTCAATTCTCTATGCAAAATACCCCGATCAGCCACATCCACATCAAAGGTGTGCTCCGAAGATATGGACTTACGCTCCGAATGAGGCTCAAGCGTACTGCTGCCCAAGCCCCTGGCCTTTCGCCAAATGGAAAGCCCGTGCTTTCCAAAAAGGGCCTCCAGCTCCTCCAAAGGATAAGCCGCCAGTTGGGCAACCCGCTTCACGCCCAAATGGTGAAGCTTCTCCGCCGTTTTGCACCCAATGCCCGGAATTTTTTCAATCGCCAAAGGAGCCAAAAAAAACCGTTCCCGGCCAGGCTCTATCATCAAAGCCCCATGGGGCTTAGCTTCTCCCGTCGCTACCTTGGCTACCAACTTGTTTGCCGCAAGGCCCATGGAAAGAGGCAAACCGGTCTCCTCCTGAATCCGCCGCCGCAAAGCCGAAGCCCACTTCCAACAACCTATGTAGCGGTCCATACCACTCAAATCCAAATAAAATTCGTCAATAGAAGCCCGCTCGTACAAAGGGGCTTCTTCTTTTATGATCCGGCATACCCAACGAGAAAAAAAACTGTAAGCCTGTAAATCTCCAGCCAAAACCACTGCCTGAGGACAGCGTTGCCTGGCCCTGCTTACCGGCATAGCCGAACGCACCCCATACATCCGAGCCTCATAACTGCAAGATGCCACTACCGCCCGAGCTCCATGACCACCAATGATGACGGGCCTCCCCTGCAAATCCGGCCGCCGAAGACGCTCTACAGACACAAAAAAAGAATCCAAATCCATGTGCAAAATGGCCCTGTCAAACATTTTGAGTTATTTTGAAACAAAAATAAACAAAAAGTTTTTATCTGCCAAATATTTTATCCCCACCCCCAATAAGTCAAAGAACCAGATCCCAACTCTTCCTTATCTTTGCTGCATGATGCCATTGCTCAACAACACCGAAATCAGAGATTTTAGCCACCTGGAATTGTTGGCCAAACAAGTGGTCGAAGGCTTTATCATCGGCCTGCACAAAAGTCCGTTCCACGGCTTCTCCGTCGAATTTGCCGAACATCGCCTCTACAACCCCGGCGAATCAACCCGCAACATAGATTGGAAAGTCTTCGCTCGCACCGACAGACTCTATACCAAGCGATTCGAAGAGGAAACCAACCTGCGCTGTCAAATGGTACTGGACATCTCCTCTTCCATGTATTATCCCGAAGCCGACCCCCGAAAAAAGACGTACATCAACAAATTGCGCTTCTCTGCACTAGCCGCTGCAGCCCTGATGAATCTCCTCAAGCGCCAACGAGATGCCTTTGGCCTCAGCCTCTTTGATCGGGAATTGCAACTACACACCCGATGTAAAAGCAACACTTCCCACTATCGTCTCCTGCTTAGCTACCTGCAACAGCAAATAGACAACCCCAAAATGAACCAAGGCACCTCTGCGGCCAAAGCCTTGCACCAAATAGCCGATAGTATCCACAAACGCTCTCTGGTCGTCATCTTCTCCGACATGTTCGAGCAAAGTGAAAACAGCGAAGCGCTCTTCTCCGCCTTGCAACACCTGAAACACAATAAACACGAAGTTATCCTTTTCCACGTTACCGACAAAAAACGCGAACTGGAATTTGAATTCGAAAACCGGCCCTACGAATTCATCGACATGGAAACAGGCGAAAAACTCCGCCTTCAACCGGCTCAAGTGCGCGAACACTACCTACAACAAATCCATCACTACTACGAAGACCTTCGCGCCAAGTGCTTACAATATCGCATAGATTTTGTCAAAGCCGACATCAACAAGGGCTTTCGCCAAATTCTGGAAGCCTACCTCATCAAAAGAACTAAAATGAAATAAGCCCATTTGGCGAAAGCCGAATAAAACAAAATACAAACCATGGTCGAACTAAACAAAATACCTTCTACTCCACCTGAAAACTTCTCCAAAAAAGAAGCCCGCAAACAAACCAAGGCTTTCGCCAAACAACTGGGTAAACTCCACAATGTGCTCCTCGCTCAAAAAAAATACGCCGTACTCGTCATCTTTCAAGGTATGGATGCCAGTGGCAAGGATGGAGCCGTCAAAAACGTCTTCCGCTATTGTACCCACAACAACCTCTGCACCTACTCCTTCAAAAAACCCACGGAAGAAGAATTTGCTCACGACTTCCTCTGGCGCGTGCACAAACAATGCCCGGCCAAAGGTGAAATGAAAATTTTCAACCGGTCTCATTATGAAGACATCCTCATCCAACGCGTACACCGCTGGATAGACGAAGACAGAGTCCAACAGCGCATGCAAGCCATCAATGCTTTTGAAAAACTCCTGCAATTTGACAACAACACCATCCTGTTTAAATTTTTCCTCCACATCTCTAAAGAACAACAGGAAATAGAACTCAACCAAAGAAAAAATGAAGCCGACAAATTCTGGAAACACAATGAAAACGATTGGCGCGAACGAGAATACTGGGACGACTACATGCGCTGCTACCAAGACGCCATCAATCAAAGTGTAATCCCCTGGCACATCATCCCCACCGACCAGCGCTGGTACCGCGATTACCTCATCAGCAAAATCATGGTGGAACGACTCCAACAACTCGACTTGGAGTATCCCCCGCTCGAAAGCGAATAAGGCATCAACAAAACTTAATCATGAAAAAAGTGCGCCTCGACAAATGGCTCTGGAGCGTGCGCCTCTACAAAAGCCGAAGCAAAGCCACCGAAGCTTGCAAAAGCGGTCGCCTACGCATCAAAGGGGAAACGGTAAAAGCTTCTTACCTCCTTAGCGAAAACGAATTAATCGAACTGCGAAAAAACGGCTTTACTTTCCAATACAAGGTGCTCAAACTCATCGATAAGCGCGTGGGAGCACCCCTGGCCATTGAGTGCTATGAAAACCTCACTCCTCCTGAAGAACTAAAAAAATACGAGAACTGGTTTACCTCCAGCCACATCACCCTGGAACGCCGCGAAAAAGGCAGCGGCCGACCGACAAAAAAAGAGCGCAGAGAAATAGAGCGATTTAAAGGAGAATGGTAATCGACAACAGCAAAACAAACTCTCGCTACTCCAAAATCCAGGCATCAACATTGTACTTGTTTTTCATATCCTCCAAATAGCTCATCAACTCGGTTTCTGAAGAATAAGCAAAACGAACTCCAACACGAGTACTCCCCCCCTTGCGGTCGGAGTAAGCCTCATAACCGTCTTCGTATAAACGCTGGATAAGGCGTTCGGCATTCCGAGGCTGAGTAAAAGACCCAACAATGATCACGGCCTCCTGAATATCCGGTGGTAGAGTCGGGGATTCACTGTCTTTATCCATTTCTTTCACAAGCGTATCCTCACTCAACAAATCATCCATGTCTTCAGGGTCATCAGAGAAAAAATACTCCTCTTCGTTTGTTTGCCCATCACTTTCCAATGACTGCTCTTTTTCGCTATGGGTTTCCTCGGACGCTGTTTCTGTCATCTTCACATCTCTACCTGAGCTGAAACGCTTACTCAAAAAATATCCGCTCACCAACAAGATGATGAAAAACATCAACAGCACCCAGGGCAAAGAATACTGCCACCAAGCCCTGCGAACGCCACCCGATCCCCCACTCTTTGACATCAATTGTCTCGTATCGGAATGTGAAGAAACAGCGGAAGAAGAAGCAGATACTTCTGTAATCCCTGCCGCCGTAACCGGCACTTGCTTTTTCTTTTCGTCCACAGCTTTAACAAGAGGTGTAACCACCTCAGGCAAACCAAAGGAGTCTTTGTTCAAATTCTCACTCTCTTGAACAAAGCGATATGTCTTGTCAAAATCCAAGTACAACTTACCCAAACCCGGAAAATCAACAATCTGTCTCTCTTGTAAAGTTTCTAAAACCCGACGAACGAAATCCGCAATCCGCTGCTCAGCCTCCCGGGATGTCCAACCGTATGTCTCGACCAAATGGGCTGTCAACACCCCGTCATCAGCATGCAAATTCGAGGCAAAGCTCACCTTTAAGTTAGGCGGATGTGCCACACCCGACAAGTGATCCACGGTGGCCGACTCATAAACCCCTACAAAAGCTCCCAAGTTGGGAATAACCACCGTATGGCGCTGCCGCAAAAGAGCTGGTAAGACCTCTGCTATGGATTGAAAATAGGAGTTTTCCATAAACCTGCTTTTCCTACAACAGTTCGTAAATACCTGCAATGCCCTGCCCACCGCCTACACAAGCCGTTACCATGCCATACCGCTGCCCCTGCCTGCGCATTTCGTTCAACAGTTGAATGGAGAGCTTTGCCCCTGTACAGCCCAAGGGGTGCCCCAAAGCAATAGCTCCACCATTGACATTCACCAAGTCGGGGTCCAAATCCATCTCCTTGATCACAGCCAAAGACTGGGCCGCAAAAGCCTCATTCAGCTCAACCTGCTCTATGTCCTTTAGCTGCAAACCAGCACGCTTCAAAGCCTTGGGTATGGCAGCAACCGGTCCTATGCCCATGTAAAGCGGATCTACACCCCCGACAGCACAAGAAACCAAACGCGCCACAGGCTTGAGATTGAGTTGCTTAACCATCTCTTCCGAAACCACCAACACAAAAGCCGCCCCGTCCGAAGTCTGAGAAGAATTGCCCGCCGTAGAAACGCCGTCTTTGGCAAAAACAGGGCGCAAACGAGCCAAGACTTCCATGCTGGTATCTCGGCGTACCCCCTCGTCTGTATCTACCGTAAAGCGTTTCTCCTTGCGCTTGTCGCCTTCTACAAAGATTTCCGCAACCTCCACCGGCACAATTTCTTCTTTGAATTTGCCCGCATCTATGGCAGCAGCAGCCCGCTGATGCGAACGCAAAGCAAAAGCATCACATTGCTCCCTCGTAATACCGTACTTTTTGGCTACCATCTCCGAAGTAATACCCATACTGGCCATATAATCGGGCGTATCCGTCATGATTTTATAGTTGGGCGCAAATTTATAGCCCGTCATGGGTATAAGGCTCATGCTCTCCAGACCACCAGCCAAAAAAACATGCCCCATGCCCGCCTTAATCTTAGCTACCGCCAAAGAGATCGTCTCCAGTCCGGAAGCACAATAGCGGTTCACCGTCATACCGGGCACCGTAATGCCCAAAGCGCGAACAGCCACCCAACGCCCTATTTGTAAGCCCTGCTCACCTTCCGGATTAGCACAACCTACTATGACATCATCAATCATCTCCGGGCTTACTTCCGGCGTTTCGGCCATGATGTGCTTGATGACTTCTACAGCCAAATCATCCGCTCGGGTGTTTTTGAAGCTCCCCTTTTTGGCTTTGCCAACTGCCGTCCTGTATCCGGTTACAATATATGCATCCATTGGTTTGTTTTTTTAAACAGGCTTTCGCCAAACATTATTCGTCTTTCCATCAGAGTTGCCCGAGTGGCAAGCTCATCAATTTCTCAAAGGCTTGTTGTTTTGCAGCATGTATTGAATCCGCTCCAAAGTCTTACGCTCTCCACAAAGGCTGAGAAAAGCCTCCCGCTCCAAATCCAACAGGTACTGCTCGGAAACCTCTTGCATACCTGTCAAATCTCCACCGGTAAGTACATAGGCAATTTTCCTGGCGATTTTAGCATCGTGCTCCGAGATGAAATTGCCCAGCAAGAGTTCGTTCACGGCCGCATAGAGCGCAGCCAAGCCCGTACGCCCCAACACCTTAACTCGTCGAGCTTGAGGTTGTACATAGGCGGGGGCCAAATCCAATACCCGTTGTTTGGCTTCAGCCAAATTGCGCAGGGCATTCATCACAACCCGATCGCGTCCCGATTTCAGATAACCCAAACCATAAGCCTCGTAAGCCGAAGTAGCCACCTTGCCCATCGCAATGGTCTTAAAACGTTCGGCCAGGGTGGGAATCATCACTTCGTCTTTTCCATACTCTTCCGAAGCCCGCAAAGCGAACTCCTTGGTGCCTCCTCCTCCGGGCAGCAAGCCTACGCCAACTTCCACCAAACCGATGTAAGACTCGGCGGCAGAAGCTGCGGCATCACAGTGCATCAACAACTCGCAGCCACCTCCAAAAGTATAGCCCTGGGTAGCTATAACCACGGGTATGGAGGAATACCGACAGCGCATACTCGTCTGCTGGAAGAGGTTGACCGCCATATTCAACTCGTCAAACTCCTGCTCATAAGCCATCATGGCAATGAGCATCAGGTTTGCCCCGACCGTAAAGTTATCGGCCTGGTTTCCAATGACCAAACCCTGCCAGCCGTCTTCTTCTGCTATCCGTATGGCCTCATTCAGACCTCTCAAAATGCCTTCTCCTATGGCATTCATCTTGCTGGTAAACTCCAGGCACAAAACGCCATCTCCCAGATCGTGCAAGATGACTTCCTCGTTTTTGTACACCGGCGGTTGATCCCGATAATTGTCGAGCAAGACAAAGTCTTCGCTACCGGGTACAATTTCGTATTTGCCGGAAGGCAAAGCGTAATAAAAACGCCTGCCCTGCTCCCTCTTGTAAAAAGAAGTTATGCCTGCCGCCTGCATGGTTTTCACCCACTCAGCTACGGGCTTACCCTCGCTTTCGCAAACAGCTAAACCTCTTTCCAAACCCATGGTATCCCAAGACTCAAAAGGCCCCTGCTTCCAAGCAAAACCGGCTCGCATGGCATCGTCTATACCGTAAAGAGAATCGGAAATTTCCGGAATGCGCAAGGAGGAATAAGAAAATAAGGCGGCAAAAGAACGGCGCATAAATGCTCCTACCTTGCCCTCATCTTTCAACAAGAACTGCAAACGGCGCCCTAAGTCTTCGATCTGCCTGGCCGCATCAACCACCGGCAACTTGGGCTTTTGGCGAAGCCGATACGAGGAAGTCTTCAAATCCAAAGCCATAATGATGCGTTTACCTCGCTCATCCCGCTCATCGGTTTTTTTGTAAAAGCCCTGCCCCGATTTGTCGCCATACCACTTCTTATCCAACAAAAACCGGAAATAAGCAGGCAGCTCAATTTTTCGCACCTCTTCGTCTTCCGGGCAATTTTGCTGAACGCCTTGAATCACCTTGGCTGCCACATCCAATCCTACCAGATCTGCCAGCCGAAAAGTACCCGTCTTGGGACGGCCGATAAGCGGTCCGGTAAGCAAGTCAACCTCTTCTATGCTCAGGTCCAACTCCTCAGCCAACTGAAAGACCACACCCATCATGTAAACGCCAATGCGGTTGGCAATAAAAGCCGGCGTATCCTTAGCCCGCACCGTCTGCTTGCCCAGGAAGCGATCGCCAAACCGCAAAAAGAAATCAACCACTTCAGGGTCCGTATCCGGCCCCGGGATGACTTCCAACAAACGCAAATACCGAGGAGGGTTGAAAAAGTGGGTTCCACAAAAATGCCTGCGCATCTCTTCCCCCATGTTTTGAGCAATGAAGCGAATGGGAATGCCCGAAGTGTTGGTACTGACCAAAGTGCCCGGCTTGCGGTACTTTTCCACTTTAGCCATGAGTTGCTGCTTGATGTCCAGGCGTTCTACCACCACTTCGATAATCCAATCACATTCGGCTATGCGGGGCAAGTCGTCTTCAAAATTCCCCACTTCAATGCGCGAGACAAAAGCCGGATCCATCAAAGGGGCCGGCTTGGCTTTGAGGGCTTTTTTCAGCGCCGTAGCAGCCAGACGATTACGCGCCTCAGTTAGATTCTTTTCTTCGTCTTTCAAATCGGGCGGCAGGATATCCAACAACAAGCAGGAAAAACCAGCATTGGCCAAATGACAAGCAATACCGGTGCCCATCACACCCGAGCCGAGGACGGCTATTTTCTTGATTCTTCGCATGAGGAAATTTTTTTTGCGTTCTACAGCGACGCAATATTAGCGAAAATTCGCTAATCAAAAAAATGCTTTGCGAAAAATACAAAAAGGTGTAACTTTCGGCCTTGTTATTTCACTACAAAAAACGAACACCCGTACCATGAGTTTCAGCCACTTGTTTTTGCAAACCACCGACATTCAACGCGAGATCAAGAGCCAAAGTGTCTTGGATATTCTCTTGCAGGGAGGACCTTTGGGTATTGCCATCGTCACGGTCTTGTTTGTGTTGGGTTTTATAGCCTTATACATTTTTGTAGAGCGCTACAGCTCGATCAAACGGGCTTCCAAGATAGATGAGAGTTTCATCAACAACATCAGGGCCAACGTAGCTTCGGGCAATTTGCAAGCAGCCAAAGCTCTTTGCCAAACGACCGACACGCCCGTAGCCCGCATGGTGGAAAAAGGGCTGATGCGCATTGGCAAACCCCTGCGCGATATCGACGCAGCCATAGAAAACGTCGGTAATCTTGAAGTCTTCAAGCTGGAAAAGAACCTGTCCACCCTGGCCAGCATTGCCGGAGCAGCACCCATGATCGGCTTTTTCGGCACCGTAACAGGTATGATCAGCGCCTTTTACGAAATGTCCACACAGGAAAACATTACGCCGGATGTACTCGCCGGAGGAATCTATCAGGCCTTGCTCACCACGGCCGTAGGGCTCTTTATCGGCATTTTGGCCTTTATAGGCTATAACGTCCTGGTAGCCAATGTCGAGAAAGTAGTTTACAAGATGGAGCGCACTACCACAGAGTTCATGGATTTACTCCAGGAACCCACCGTCTAATGTTACCCAACACAGCTACCTTGCTCTTTGGCAGGCAAAAATTCCGGATCTTTTGCCTTTCGGCAAATGGAAGCCCGAAAAACGTGCCATATCACAGCATTTGTTTGCATCTATGGACAAAAATGCATACTTTCGACTCAAAAAAAGTCTCATGAAAAACGGTAAGCTTCTTTTCTTGTGTGCCTCTTTCTTTTTGGCTTTGAGCATCTGGAGCTGCAAGGAAGAAACAAAGCAAAAAGCGGCAACTTCCTCGGTAACCGATAGCTCGAAAGTCCCGCTCTTTGAAGAGCTCGATCCCGAAAAAACGGGGCTGAAATTCAACAACCAAGTCATCGAAACCAGGGAGTACAACCACATCCAACAAGATGTCGTCTTCAACGGCGGCGGAGTCGCTTTGGTAGACATCAACAACGACGGCCTACTCGACGTGTATTTCGCGGGCAACATGGTCAGCGACAAGCTCTTCCTCAACAAAGGCAACATGCAATTTGAGGACATCTCCGAAAAAGCCGGTATCATCAACGATACCTGGTCTTATGCCGTAGCCTATGCCGATGTAAACGGCGATGGCTTTCAGGACATCTACGTTACCAAATACATGTACGACCCACCTGAAAGGCGCAAAAACTACCTCTACATCAACAACGGCGACCTCACCTTTACCGAAAGTGCCGAAAAATACGGCGTGGCCGACATGGGCCATGGTACAGCTGCCAATTTTTTTGACTACAACAACGACGGCTGGCTCGACCTCTATGTAGGCAACCAACCTTTTGTTGAGCGCGAAAAAAAATACCAGACCCATCCGAAATACAACAAAGAGCTGGCTACAGACCGCCTCTTTCGCAACAACGGCAACGGCACTTTCACAGACGTTACTGAGCAGGCCGGATTGCACAGCTTCCACTTTACGCTTAGTGGTACGGCTTCCGACATCAACAACGACGGCTTCACTGATCTGTACGTAACCTGCGATTATGAAGAGCCCGACTGCCTTTACATGAACCGAGGGGACGGTACTTTTGTCAACACCATCCATAATGCCATGCGCCACATCAGCAACTTTTCCATGGGGTCCGATTGTGCCGACTTCAACAACGATGGCTGGATTGACATCTACACGGCAGATATGGTAGCCTCTGACAACTACCGGCTGAAAGCCAACATGAGCGGCATGAATCCCGAGCGTTTTTGGATGCTGGCCAACAACGGTTATCACTACCAGTACATGTTCAATGACTTGCACATGAACAACGGCAATCGCACCTTTAGTGAAATTGGCCAACTGGCCGGAGTTTCCAATACCGATTGGAGTTGGTCCACCCTCTTTGCCGACTTTGACCAAGACGGCTATAAAGACCTCTACGTGACCAATGGCCTGGTCCAGGATGTGCGCAACAAAGACTACATCATCAAGCGCAATGCCTACATGGATTCCATCGCTGCTGTAGCTAAGGCTCAAGGCAAAAAGCCCCAGATAGATCCCTTGGTCGTTGCCAAAATGGCACCCTCGGTTCCTCTGCGCAACTACATGTTCCGAAACAAAGGAGACTGGACTTTTGAAGATGTAGCCATTCCCTGGAACTTCACCATGGAAGGCTGGTCTTACGGGGCCGCCTATGGTGACTTGGACAACGACGGTGATCGCGACTTGGTCGTCAACAACATCAATGCTCCGGCTCTGCTTTATGAAAACAAAGCCAATGAGCTGCTCGACAATCACTACATCCGCATAGATCTGCGCAGCAAAACCACGGGAAACAACTGGCACTGCATAGGTGCAAGAGCCTGGGTATTCACAGGTGATAACATGCAGGTGGCCGAAGTCTATCCTACCCGAGGCTATGCCTCTTCCTCCGAACTGACCCTCCACTTCGGCCTGGGCCCCTACGACAAAATCGACCGCATCCTGGTCGTTTGGCCCGACCACAAAGAAATTGAACTGTTTAACGTAGATGCCGACCAAACACTCACCCTTCATTACGAAGATGCCCAATACCTGAACAAAACGGCTTTTGATCTCAAACCTCCACTCTTCGAAAGCTTCACGCGTCAATCCGGCATCAGCTACCGACACAGAGAAAACGAATTTGACGACTACCAAAGAGAAGTTCTCTTGCCTTATCAGCTCTCGCGCCTCGGACCTTGCATCGCCGTGGGTGATTTTACGGGAGACAAATTGGATGATTTTTACATCGGTGGTGCAGCCAATCAACCCGGAGAATGCTATATCCAACTTCCGGGTGGCTCCTTCTCCAAACTAAGCCCCATGACTTGGGCTGCCGACAGCATCTATGAAGATTTGGGTGCTACCTTCTTCGATGCTGACGGCGATGGCGATCTCGATCTCTATGTTGTCAGTGGAGGCAATGAATTTCAGGAAGGAACAAAATACTACCAAGATCGCCTCTACATCAATCAAGATGGTAAAGGCCATTTTGTGAAAGCCGCAAATGCCCTGCCCAAAATCACAACCAGTGGCAGCTGCGTTACTGCAGGAGATTTCGATGGCGACGGCGATTTGGATCTCTTCGTAGGAGGGCGACAAGTACCTGGCAAGTACGGCTATCCCACCGACAGCTATCTCCTGCAAAACGACGGAGGTAAATTTACAGACGTTACCGATCGCCTGGCACCGGCTTTCCGCCAACTCGGCATGGTAACCGATGCTCAATGGATGGATATAGACGGCGATAAAGATCTCGATTTGGTCATCGCAGGTGAATGGATGCCGCTGACCTTCTTTGAAAACGAGCAAGGTAAGTTCGAAAATGTAACCGAAAACATGGGCCTGGAAAACACCACGGGCTGGTGGAATCGCCTGGCTTTAGCCGACTGGGATGGAGACGGAGACCTGGATATCTTCGCAGGAAACCTCGGCACCAACATCAAGTACAAAGCATCCGAAGACAAGCCCTTCCGGCTCTTCGTCAAAGACTTTGACAACAACGGTACCAACGACGTCTATCTGGGCTACTACGATTCCGATGGGGTCTGCTATCCCGTGCGTGGCCGACAGTGCTCCTCCCAACAAATGCCCTTCATCAAAAAGAAATTCAAAACCTATTCGGATTTTGCGAAAGCATCTATAGATGAAGTGCTGGGAGAACGCAAAGAGGGAGCCATCTTGCAGGAAGCCAAACTCTTTGAAAGTTGTTGGATTGAAAATAAAGGGAAAGGACAATTCGCAGTCCATAAATTACCCATCCAGGCCCAAGTTTCACCCGTCAACGGTATAGGCTTTGCAGACCTCAATCAAGACGGTATCCAAGACGTTGTGCTGGTGGGGAACCTCTATGTTCGTGAGGTCGAAACGACACGCAGCGATGCCGGAGTGGGTTGTATATTCTTGGGAGATGGAAAAGGTGGTTTCCAATGGGTACACCCCTCAGAAACCGGTATGTACGCCATTTTCGATACCCGAAGCTTGGGCGTACTCAACAATGCCCAAGGCACCAACACCTTCATCCTCGGCAACAACAACATGGGGCTCCAAGTTTACAAAACCAAAGCTGCAGCCTCTTACGGCTATCGCTAAAACCTGTTGCAAGGAGGCAGGCTGAGCTGCCTCCTTGCAACACAGACCGATTTATATACCCAATCAACTATGGCATTAAAAAAGAGAAATAAAGTCAGTGCAGAGTTCAGCATGTCGTCCCTTACCGACATCATCTTCCTGCTGCTCATCTTCTTCATGCTCACTTCCAACTTCGTGCGCATAGACCCTTTCGACCTACCCGAATCGGACTCCAAAACGGTAGCGCCCACCACCGCCATCGTAACCATCAACAAAACGGGACAATATACCTTTAATCAAGAGCCTATACGCCCCTCACAAATTGAACGCAAACTGCGCCAACAATTGCACAAAATAGAGGACAAAGAACACGCCACCCTGACCATCGTGGCTGAAAAGGGAGTACCCTTTCAATACGTGAAAAACCTCATGGAAATCGCTGGCAAACTGCGCATGCAAGCCATTATTGCTACCCAACCCAAAGAAAAGTAAGCTCGGCCAACCCTTAAAAAAACATCATGGGACTTAAAAAGAAAAATAAAGTCAGTGCAGAGTTCAGCATGTCGTCCCTTACCGACATCATCTTCCTGCTGCTCATCTTCTTCATGCTTACCTCATCTCTCGTAACACCTAATGCGCTCAACCTCAAACTCCCCGGACGCAACACACCCTCCGTCCAAACCCACAAAAAAATAGATGACGTATCCATCACTGCTTCCGGCAAATACTTCCTCAATGGCAAACGCATTTCTCCTACAACTCTCGAGAGAGAACTGGGGCGCAAAGCCCGACAAAGAGGCCGCAAAAAACTCACCATAACCATCTCACCCGACAAAAACGCTCCCGTAGAAGCCGTCGTGCGCGTAATGGATATCGCTCTGCGCTATCACATCAATGCCGTCTTAGCCGCCGAAAAAGAATAAAATACCGTTAAACAGATCCAAACAAGCACGCCAAAAACGCGCTTATATGCGTTACACTTGAAAACCAGGCGCTCTTTCACAAGACCCGTAAACCCAAAAACGCCATGGATACCTTCATCGATCAACACGAAAGAGAAGACAAGCGCAAAGCGCTCATCACTTCCGTTCTACTCTATACCCTGCTCATCATCCTCCTACTTCTGCCGCTGCTCACTTATCCCGATCCTCCTCCCGGGCAGGAGGGCATTCTCGTCAATCTGGGACTCGACTTCGGCCAAGGTGATGAAAACGCTCCTGAAGAAAGTGCCCAGACGGAAACACAGAGCGAAACCGAAGAAACGAGCCTGCCTGAAGAAAATCCGGAACCGGAAGAAACGCCAGTTCCCGAAGAATCAAAAGCTCAGCCCGAAACGCCGGAAAAACAAGTCGTAGAAACCACTGATCCTGAAGCCGAGGCTATCAAAAAGCGTGAAGCCGAGAAAAAGCGCCAAGAACAACTCGAAGCCGAACGCAAACGCAAAGCCCAAGAAGAAGCAGAGAGAAAGGCTCGAGAAGAAGCCGAACGCAAACGCAGAGAAGCTGAAAAGAAAAAACAACAAGCCAGTGGAGCCTTTGGCGGAAGCACCGGCCCGGGCAAAGGCAATACCGGTCAATCCGGCAACCAGGGAGATCCCAGTGGCGATCCCAACGCCTCTAATTTGGAAGGTGTCAGTGTCGGTCAGGGCCAGGTAGGTGGCGGACTGGGCAGCCGAGGCATCCTCCATTCTCCACGCGTCACCGATAGCTCTCAAGAACAGGGAACTGTCGTCGTCAAAGTCTGTGTCAATGCCAACGGAAACGTGATCAGCGCTGAATACACCCAAAGTGGCTCCACCACAAACTCGGCCAGCCTACGCAACAAAGCCATTGCCAACGCCAAAAAGTGGAAATTCAGCAAAAGCCACATAGACAAACAGTGCGGAACCATCCGCTATGTCTTCAAACTCCAGTGAGAGAAACCTCCCCCATTGCTAAAAACAAAAGGGGGCTTGCCTGAGCAAGCCCCTTTCTTTGTCGGGATGGCGAGATTCGAACTCGCGACCTCACGCCCCCCAGACGTGCACTCTAACCGGACTGAGCTACATCCCGAACTTCAGATGCCCCAAAAGAGCAACTGTGGTCATTACTGGATTCGAACCAGTGACCTCTGCCCTGTCAAGGCAGCGCTCTAAACCAACTGAGCTAAATGACCTCTACCTACCAAGCTTTATACAAAGCCTTACTGCCTCTTTTGGCAGCGGCTGCAAAGATACAAACTTTCTAAAAAAGCAACACAGTTTACAACTGTTTTTTTGCCGCAGGCAAAAACGCTTAGAAGCTATCTCTCGGAATGAAGTGGCGTGGGAAAAATGAGCATCCCACCGGTCTGGTTCCTTCAAGTCGTAAAAAGTTTGGGCAAGGCGGCTTCCGCCTTGCCCAAACTTTTCATCAGGTAAGCCGGATACAAGTCCGGTTTACCTGATCAGCGTTACATCACCCTCGTAAAGCTCTACCCTGCCATCAATCAGTTCTATCTCGGCATACCAGGTAAAAACAGCCGGATTGAGCTGACGTCCTCTATGGGTTCCATCCCAGCCATAAGCAGGATCGTTGGGCAAAAAGTTGTGATACTCAAAAACGACTTCACCCCAACGATTGAAAACCAAGAAGGTTTTAATTTCCTGCACGGACCTACCTGCCTGAATGAAAAAGACATCGTTGATGCCGTCACCATTGGGTGAAAAGGCATTGGGAATGAATACCGGAGCCTCCCGATTCACGTAAATGTGCACACTATCCGCGTCAGAACACTCCCCTTCAGCTACCATAACGGAAAACTCCGTAGAAAAAGGTGGAGATACCATATTGGTCTGGCAAGTGTCACAAGGGATCAGTTCAGGAGGGCTCCAAGACACGAAATCCAAAGAATCAAAATCATAACCGGGCGAAAGCAGAATAGTCAACTCCACCGTATCACCTAAACTGATCTGTGCACCCTCTATCGGGTAATACGCCAAAGTAACTTCCAGTTGCTCGGGCTGATTCAAGTTGATTTCCAGATAAGCCTCACAACCCTTAGAATCCTGAATGAGCAACTCATAAGTTCCCGCTACCAGATTGGTGAACAATTTTTGCTGCGTGAACGCACCTCCGTTAAAAGAACACAAATAAGGGGGAAAACCTCCGGTAATCGAATCAATCTGGATAAAACCGTCATCATCACCAAAACAACTTATATCGGAAAACGACACATGCGGCACGGGATAATCGATGCTTTCCGTAACCGTAACCTCGTCCTCAGCATAACAGCCCGTCTCCGCATTCTCTACCCGTAAAGTATAGGTACCTCCTTCCTGGGCTACAAGAGTAGGATCCGCCCCTACAACAGTGTTACCCAACGTCCAAGTGTAGATGTACTGACTTCCTATACTCGTGAAAGGCCCTCCTAAAGTTACTTCACTGTCAAAACAGTTGATCTCCTTGTTATCCCCCGCATCGGCCTGGGGCCTGGGATCAATAACGACTACCACCGTTTCCGAATCATCAACGCAAGGATCCAAAGCATCCACCGTATAGGCAAAAGTGTACGTAGCCGGCAGTTGATTCGCCGTATTGAAAGTTCCGGCAGCAGCACTAAACGCCCCACCATTAGAAGGAATCGGAGAAGTTTCGGTCCAAACGCCACCCGGATCTTGCCCCACCAACAAATCAGTCAAAGCAATCAGCTCCGCATCGCCCTCACAGACATGTACCTCCGGCTGAGCCGTACCGGCATTTACCGGAAGGTTAACCTCTATTTGAACTTGACCCGAAACCTCGTTGACACAGTTGGTGCTCACATCCAAAACGGAAACCAAACTATAAGTTGTAGTCTGCATAGGGCTGACCTCCCAGGCAAAGTTGTCGGTTACATCCATCAAAATCGTGTCTTGCTGACCATCGTTGATTACAATGGTATAAGGCCCTTCCGAGCTCAAATTGAACACAATGTCCGTTACATCACCCTGGCAAATGGTTGCATTACCCTGAATACTAACCTCCGGCAAGCACTCAAAAACAATGGGCGTGCCAAAAGAAACGGATAAACAGGGATCATTTAAATCCACCAGTCCGGTACCGTCATCATCTCCAACAACCACAGAAACGTAGTACGTCTCATCACACTCCATGCTACTCGCATCAAAATTAAACTCCGGCACACTATTTACTGCCAGGATGGTGCCCAACTCATTAGTCGCAGAAGTGTGTAAAACATACATCAAAGTATCATTGCCGTCAAAACTACCTCCTGCAGCTGGTGGTACAGCACCCGGATCACTTTGACAATAAGGATAGATTTCCGTGTCCATAACACCTGCTGAAGAAACACAACTACACTCAATGGGTCCTTGTACGGTATCCGTTACACAGGTAAAGCCATCCTGAACCAAAAAGAAGTAGCTGTCTGTACTACAAGGTATGGGGTCGCTGCAAAACGAACTACCCATGAGCGTACCGGGCATGCCACTGACCACATAAGTCGTGGAATCCCCCCCTGTAATGTCAAAACAAACGGTAACCATCGTGTTGGTTACATCTGCCGTAGTTGTTACGTTAAGCGCAAAAGGCACGCCCTGTATGGAAACAGCCGCTAAACCCACACCTGAGCCGTTACAATGTGCATCCGAAACTTCTACAACGGAATACGAAGTGGAAACATCCGGACAAACTTCTATACTGCCGGGGCTGGTAACAACGGCAAAAGTATCTTGCTGACCTGCAGTGTTTTCCAAGACCAACTGCCAAGGCGCTACTCCACCGGCTATTTCCACATCCAAATTCAAACACTCTCCCGCACAAATATCGCCACCCCCGGATAAAGTGGCCGAAGGGGTTTCCCAAAAAACTACCGGTGTGCCTGCCGAAATGCTAAAACAAGGATCATTCACATCCACGATGCCAAGCCCGTTATCGTCTCCGGCTCGGGCCGAAATGTAGTAAGTCTGGCCATACATAAGGGCAACGGAGTAGGAAAATACCGGCTCACTGTTCGTTAAAATGGGAACGTTATCTCCGTTGTGTAAAATAAAATCCACCACATCGTTGCCATCCAAAGCCTGTAACGTAGAATCATAGACAGACACAGCCATCTCGGCACCACAAACCTCTATAGGAGTTGGATCCATATTTCCCACCTGTGTTACGCAGGAGCAATCTACCTGAGGATCAGCCACCAATGCAGGACCACACTGATTGACGTCATCCACTTCAAAGCTATATCCTTGCCCACAAGCAATCTCAGCGCTGCAAAACTGCTCTCCAGCTGCTACCACAACCGTATCTAAGCCATTAAACACCGTGTAAGGTGGCTGCCCTCCACTGATGTCAAAACAAACTACATAAGCCGTATTGGTATTGTTGTAGGTAATACTCGGTAGCCCCGGCACAGGGGGAGTATGAACCGTTACAAGCGACTGCCCGCTAGCCATGCCCGGACAATTTTCATCCTGAACTTCTAACAAAGTATAAGTGGTTCCTGCTGACGGCATCACCTGATAAGCATAGTTCGTCGAATTGATACCTGAAATGGTATCCAGTACACTGCCGTCACTGATGACGATCGTCCACGGAGCATCGCCCGTAAGATCAACAGACAAAGTGGTAAGTTCTCCCTGACAGATAGCAGGATCACCACTCAAAGTGCCACTTGGAACTTCATAGAAGGTTACGGGCGTTCCCTGGGCTACAGCCAGACAAGGATCGTTCAAATCAATTCCACCGGCACCATCACTGCTACCAACCACAGCGGAAAGGTAATAGGTCGTTCCATAAGTCATGGTATTCGGGTCAAAGGAGAACATACCGGTAGTGTTAGAAGCGACAATGGGCATACCGATGTTCGTCCCCGAACCACTGTGTAAGATGTAAAGCAGCACATCATTGCCGTCCAGCACTTGATTCGTCGGATCATAAACAGCAGATACGGGACCATCCCCACACTCTTCAACAGCAGTCAAATCCATACTACCCACAGCAGAAACGCAATCGCAGTCCACGGCTTGTGTCGTGCTCACCTCAATGGTGTCACAGCCATTGGCATCAAAAACTTGGAAGGCATAGGTATTACCTGCCGGGATTTCATCACTGACAAAAACAGCCGGATTGCCCGCGGTAATGGTTCCGGAGCCTGCCGGCAAAACTTGATAAGAAGAAGGATCTCCTCCACTGATGTTAAAGCTAACGGTAAAAGCCGTGCTGGTCGAATTGCAAGCCGTATTGACGTTGCTCACTGCCGGAGGCTCATAAACCGTAACCAAAGCGCAACCGGAAGCAATCCCCTCACAATTGGCATTAGACACCACATCCAAACAATAAGTACTCGTGCTGGTAGGTATAACCTCCAAAGAGTAGGGGTTTTGGGTAATGCCGGTCAAAGTATCAACTTGGCCACCATCATCGTAAATGATCGTCCAAGGAGAAGGACCTGTAAAATCAACCGTCAGAAAAGCCGTCTCCCCTTGACAAATGCTCTGATCACCACTGAGCATAGCCGTAGGTTCCTCGTAGAAAGTAACCGGTGTACCCTGGGCCACATCCAAGCAGGGATCGTTGATATCCACGACACCGCCACCCAGATCATCACCTACTACAGCAGAAATGTAGTAGGTCTGACCATACACCATGCCTAATGCCATGTCGAAGCAAAATTCTCCCGTCGTGTTACGGGCAATTTCGTTCACAATGGAAATTCCTGCACCTTCGTGTAAAATGAATTGCATGGCATCGTTACCATCAAACACCTCTCCCGTATTGTCGTAATTTGCCGTAAGGCAGTTTGCGCCACAAGCTGAAAGCGGCGTCTGATCCATAGTCCCTGCTGTAGAAGTGCAGTTACACACGACAATGGGCGATTCTACCAAGACCGTATCGCAACCATTAACATCAGTTACGCTAAAGGAATAACCCGTTCCACTGGCCAGAGAGGCACTGGTAAAGACGTAAGGAGGCCCGGCTGATATACCGGCAGCACTCCCATTCACCGTATAAGTAGCCGGATCACCACCACTGATTTCAAAAGTTACGGTGTACATCGTATTGGTAGAATCGCAATTTTCCTGGATGTTGGAAACCACCGGACTGGAGTTTTCCACTACAGTGGCAGAACCGGAACCTGCTTGAGAACAACCGTTGGCATCCGTCACCTGAGTGATGGTAAAAGTGCCGGCCTGGCAAACCTGATAGACAAAAGGCGTAGCGGTAATGCCCGTAATGGGAGCCTGATCTATCCCATCGATGGCAGGGACTATTGTCCAATCGGCAGCACCCGTCAAATCGACAGTCAGATTGACGCAATCTCCACTGCCCTGACAAATGGCACCGCTTCCACTAATTTGTGCCGTAGGCAAGGCATCTTCCACCACCGTTGCCATGCCCGATGCTGTACCCACACAAGCCGTTTGATCCGTAACGAAAGTAAGGGTATAAACACCGGCCTGTTGAGTCATCAAGGTAAAAGGCGTACTGTTAGCGACCAAAGAAACCGGATTGTTGCCATCAATCTCATAAGTGAATTGCCAAGGCCCTGTCCCGGTAAATTCTATTACCACGGCCACAGAGTCCGTACTACCGGCACAAAAGCTTCCTCCTCCACTTATGGCAGCTGTAGGCAAGGGGTTCACCACCACGGTAAAGCAATCCTGCTGACTGCTACCACAAGCATTGGTAAGCGTTACACAGACATCACCCCCGGAAGAATTGCTCCAATCGATGGTAATGTTGTTTGTCCCTTGCCCGTTGATGGTCTCACCATTCGGACTAGTCCATACATAATCGGTTGCCAAAGGATCAAAAGCAACGGCATAAGATCCCGTGCTGCCCTCGCAGAGTACGCTATCTCCCGTGATAACGGGATCAGTCGGTACGGAAGTCACCATAACATCCACACACTCAGGCCCCACACTCCCACAACTATTGCTCGCTGTTACACAGATCTGGCCACTCATCGCACCCGAAAAATCGACCTGAATGCTATCGCCAAGGTTTGTAAAGGAAGCCCCGCCACTAACTGTCCAGTCGTAAGTTACCCCTGTTTCGGCATTGAGTACGAGATAATACACCACATCGCCATCACAGACATTGGTATTTCCCACCAATTGAGGCTGCGCAGGTGACAAACCTACAGTTACATCCTGACAGACCTGAGTGCTCGAACCACAAGCATTATCAGCCGTTACACAAACCTGGCCCGTACCGGCCGTCGTCCAACTAACATCTATACTGCTGCCGTTGTCCACGAAAGTTCCTCCGGTAACCGTCCAGGTATAGGCTGTAGGTGCAGGCCCTGTACCGGCTGGGGTTACCGTATAAGTTTCGGTAGAATCCGTACAGGTATTCAAGTTACCCGATAATCCGGGTGGGTCGGGTACTGCAGTATCTTCGCTAACTGTTACCGATGCCATATCCGTACAAACCACACCATTAGCACTTTGAGTAACAGTCAAGGTGTAAGTCCCCGGAGATTGCACCTCTACGGTATTTTGATCGGAAGCCCCCACAATGCCACCCGGAGGTCCTGTCCATTGATAGGTAATAACGGCCTCTGAAGAAGCCGGCACGGAGGTAGATTGACTGCCATCTAAAGTGACGGTAGCATTGCCTCCACAGCCCAAAACCGGAGGAGGAGCAATTACTGCATCGGCTTCCAAGACGGTTAAAATGAGCACGATGGTGCTGTCACAACCATTCACATCCGACAAGGTATGGGTATAACCATTGGTCTCACAAACCATGGTGCCGTAAAAATCATAGCAATCCGGCGCACAAATTGTTTCGGTCAAAACAGTCGGCGGATAGGGCGGTATGAGATTGATCTGACAGTAAACGATGCTGTCACATCCCAAAGCAGAAGTGTAAACGTGTTCGAAAAAGCCCGGCCCCGAATAAGCCGTACCCTGGCAAACCACCACATCACCTGCACACAAATCGTACTCTTCTATAGTGGGTGGAATAGGCGTGCTGGTTACCGTAATGCAAACCGGAGGCCCCGTCTCACAAGCATTGGAAGGTGTTACACACAATTGAGCTACACCGGCTGCCGTCCAATTGATGGTAACATTTTCCGAGCCTTGCCCTGCAGAAACCGAGCCAATACCAGGAGAAATCGTCCAGTCGTAATACGTCGCTCCGTCTGCCAAAGGTACAGAGTAATCTACCATAGCCCCGGGACAAACGTCTATCGGGCCTGAAATGGTTCCCGGAATAACCGGCGTAGGCAGATCACCTACGCCCTGCAAAACATTGATGGTGTAATCACAGGCATCACCGGCCCAACCGTCCAGCATCAGGTAGTATATTTGTCCGATTTGCAGGCCGTTAGCCGTAACGATACCCGTACCCTGATTTCCTGGACTCCAGCAATTCGACACTGCCGTAAAATTGGCACAATCGTTCGTCTGATACATCTGTGCCTGCATACCCGAGCCCATAGCCGTCCCCTGACAGTTTGTCACCACAATTTCCAATTGGATGGTCGTGCTATTGGCTATGAAAGAAAACCACTGATAATTCTCACAAGAGCCGCAAAAAGACCCCGGGCAAGGCCCTACTCCGGAATTATACGTATTCCCGCAATATCCGTCAAAATCGGCTTCCGAGCAGAACAAAGGGGCATTCTGGCAGGCTTGCGGGCCTGTTCCGGGGGGTTCCGGACTAAACGGATCGTTACATTGGGCGTAAAGCCCGTTCAGACTGCCGACAAAAAAAACAAAAACCAAAAAGAAAAGAGGTAACAAACGCTTCATACGCAAAATACATTTTACATTGCCTCCAATAGCTCAAAGGCCGACCAAAATTCAGAAAGGGGTAAAAGTAAGCCCCTTGTGGCGGAATAAAAAAAAACACGCAAAGTTTTTTCTCAAAACAAGCTTTTTCGTAAAGGTGCCTGCATTTGTTTACTTATTAAAAGCCCAGTCATCCTTTTAACGCAGCAACAAGACCTCTCCCTTGAGAAAAACGCTCCTTCCGTCAAGCAAATGCAATTGAACTTGCCAAACGTAAACACCAGGGTTCATCTCCTTCCCATGCAAACGCCCGTCCCAGCCGTAAAGCGGATCATTCGGCGCAAAATGTCGAGCCTCAAACAACAACTCCCCCCAACGATCATAAACCTGAAACAAATCAATCTGCTCCACCCCTGCTCCGGCTTGTACATAAAACAGATCATTCACTCCATCACCATTGGGAGAAAAAGCATTGCCCAGATAGACCTTGCTGTTTCGCCGAACGTAAATAGACAGCATATCCAGAGCTATACACCCGTTGCTGTCCGCCACGGTTAAAGTATAAGTCTGATTGTGCTCGGGAAGATAAGTAAAAGAGGTGCAGGCATCACAATCCACAGGAGGTAAAGGCTCCCACCAAAGGGTATCCACAGGCCCCGACAACTGAGCTTCTATCGTAACCCAATCCCCCAAATCTACCAAAGTATCTCCTTCCAGGATTACCCCCACACCAAGCGGATCCACCAGTTGTAAAACGGTATCCCAACGACAACCGTTGGCATCCTCTACTTCCAAAAGGTAGATACCGGCACTTAATTGCAAAAAATCGGGATAAGGCCCCAAAACAGCCCCATCTAAAGCATACAAATACGGTTCAGTCCCTCCCAATATACCGTCCACCTCAATACGCCCGTCTTTAAACCCCGGACAAGTCGGATCAACCACACTAACCAGAGCCGATGCAATGAGTTCCTCCACGGCCTCCACATCCACCGTATCACGAGCCATACAGCCGTTTGTTTGATTCGTCACTTCCAAAACATAGCCCCCCCCCCCATCCACTTCTGCCGTCAGTT
>JALSKB010000177.1 GCA_026989035.1 Saprospiraceae bacterium
CACCAAGCCAGTGGCAACAACTGTACGGCTTACTTTGTGATGCACGATGCCCTGGTGCCGGTGTTTACGGCGAATTGCGACGATGTGGAGGTGAGCTGTAATGCCGACATGAGTCCGGATTCTATCGGTTATCCTACGGTTATTGACAACTGTGATGGAGCCAATGTAACGCTTACTTATGCCGATGTAACCATTGGCCCGGATTGCAGCATGGCACCGCCATACATTGGGCAAATTGTTCGTACCTGGTATGCTTTAGACGCCAGTGGCAACCAGTCGCAATGTTCGCAAACGATCAACCTGATCAAGGAATCCGTAGGCAGTGTCGTTTTCCCCGCGGATTATTTCTTTGAGTGCAGTGATGCCATTGATTTGGATCCCGCCGTTACGGGCGAACCGACCATCAACGGGCATGGCATCATGAGTGGCGTGTACTGCATGATCAACACTTCCTACACGGATCAGATCGTGTATCTCTGTCTGCCTTCCACAGCTGCTTATGAGGTGCTTCGTACCTGGACGGTACTGGACAATTGTACCAATGAGGTGGTTACCTACACCCAGCACATCATGGTGCACGACACCACGAATCCGGAGATCACCTGCCCGCCGACTATTACGGTAGGAACAGGCTCGGCTACTTGCTCGGCCGATTTCATTCTTCCACAGCCTACGGTATCGGATAATTGTACGGCCACTTCCGATTTGACCCTTACGGCTACGGGCAGTTGGGGTGGCTCCGGCTTTGGGCCTTTTTTCAACGTGCCCCAAGGCTCTTATGTGGTGACTTATCAGGTAACCGACCTCTGCGGAAACTCTTCTTTCTGCCAGGTAGATTTAAATGTAGTGGATGACGACGTGCCCACGGCCATTTGCAAGGAGTTTACTGTCATTACCGTACCAGCAACAGGTTTGGCGGTCATGCCGGCAGTCAATCTGGACAACGGCAGTTATGACAACTGTGCTCCCATTGAGTTTACCGCTAGCCGAGATGATGGAGCAACTTATGGCGCTTATCTGGAGTTTGATTGTGAAGATATCAACAAGCAAATAGAGGTCATTTTGCGCGTTGCAGAAGCGGGTAATCCTTCTTCCTATTCGGAATGCGTTGTGCAAGTGGATGTCCAAGACAAGAGTGACCCGCTGGTGTCTTGTCCTGTGCCCACGGTAACTATAGCGTGCCACGATGACTATTCCGATCTCAGTATTTTTGGAGATCCCATTGTGGTAGATGGTTGTGCGGCTGATGTGGTGATGACGGAAGATTCTCTTTTCGACATCAACAATTGCGGTGCGGGGACCATTGTGCGTACTTGGACTTTCACAGACGAAGGAAACAACACTACAACTTGCCAGCAGACCATTACGGTAGTCAACTCCAGCCCTTATGACGGCAGCACCATCGTGTGGCCGGAAGATTACACGCTTTACGATGCTTGTATTGAAGAGGATCAGTTAGTGCCCGATAGCTTGCCGGCACCCTATGCTTATCCCGACCTGCCTTCCGACCCTTGTGCCTTGCTCGGGTATAATTACTCCGATCAGCTGTTTTACATTTCCTATCCGGCCTGTTACAAAATCATTCGTACCTGGTCGGTTATGGACTGGTGCAGCTTTGATCCGGAAAATCCTTCGGCAGGGGGTATTTGGTATCACACTCAGGTCATTAAGTTGATGGACAACACGGCACCGGAACTCACCATTCCCGATGATGTGGTCGTGAGCATTGATAACAACTGTGAATGGGGCGAGGTCGTTTTGCCCGATGCTTTTGCCACGGATTGCAGCCCGTTTGTAACCATCAATAACGATTCCCCTTATGCCGACAGCGATGGTGCCAATGCTAGTGGTTCTTATCCCATAGGAACAACGACGGTATTGTTTACAGCTGTGGATGGCTGTGGGAACATCTCTTATGCGACTATGGACATCACCGTGGAGGACTTGCAAGCGCCGTCTTTGATATGTACGGACAACATCATCACCGAGCTGGGTTATACTCCGGATACGGTTTCCGTCGGTTTACACGTGGATTTGTTGGTCGTCAGCGGCTGGGATAACTGCACCCCTTCCGATGATTTGCAGTACTACATTCGTCGAGCGGATCCCAATGCTTCGGGCCCACCCTCTACCCAAGAATTGACTTTTTACTGCAGTGATGTAGGTGCTAATGAGGTGGAAGTTTGGGTTGTGGACAATGCCGGCAATGCAGATTATTGCACCACCAATGTCATTATTCAGGACAACTTTGTGGTTTGTCCGCCTACAGGACCTCTGGTAGCTACGGTGGCCGGTTTGATAGAAGACGAGTCGGGTATAGAAGCTGATGGCGTAGAAGTGCACGTTTACAATGACGATCCGAATATGCCCGAATTGATGGATATGGGAAGCCCTTACACCTTTGAAGACTTGGAAACGGGCTACGGTTATACCGTCATGCCGGCAAAAGACGATGATGCCGACAATGGCGTAACCAGCTTGGACATGGTTTTGATTAGTCGTCACATCTTGCACGTAGATACTTTGGACAGCCCCTACAAGTTGATTGCTGCCGATGTGAACAAGTCAGGAGCTATATCGACTTTGGACTTGGTCTTGATTCAAAAGGTCATTCTCCTTTTGGAAGAGGGCTTCGGCAACACGCCTTCCTGGCGCTTTGTTCCTGCAGACTACGTCTTCCCTAACCCGGAAAACCCCTGGGAGGAAGATTTTCCCGAATGGGTTTATTATCCGGATTTGGATGACGATCGGATGCACACGGATTTCATCGCCATTAAGGTGGGAGATGTGAACAATTCGGCTCAGACCAATTCCAACATTCCGCCTGTAGATATGTACACGCAATCAAATCTTCCCTTCCGAGCCGATGATGTGGTGCTAAAAGCCGGAAGCAGTTATGCAGTGGCTGTGCATGCCCAGGATTTCAAAGATGTAGCTGCTTTCCAGTTTACTTTGAAGTACGAGCCTGAAGTGCTGCAATTGGAGCGTATTGCACCGGCGGATTTGGAAGGTTTGGATGCGAACAACTTTAACATGCAGCGTCTGTCGGAAGGTCTTCTTACGGGCGTATGGTACGATGCTTTTGGTCATGATTTGGAAGATGGAGGTGAATTGTTTGTCCTTCACTTTAAAGCTTTGCAGAGTGACGTGCAGCTGAGCAAAGTCATGGAAATCAATTCTAGCCTGACAGCTGCGGAGGCTTATCGCAGCCATGGTGAACGGCTTTCGTTGAGTTTGGAATTCCTTTACGAGGGCAGTTCGGCCGAGTTGGATAAGGGCTTGCGTTTACAACAGAATGTACCCAACCCCTTCCAGGATGAAACACGTATAGGCTTCTATTTGCCGGAAGGCGGAAAAACAAGCCTTAGCGTCTTTGATATGTCGGGTCGCTTGGTATTCTCTCAGGTATTGGATTTGCCGAAAGGCCAAAATGCTTGGACCGTTCGTGCCGATCAACTCCGGGGAGAGGGCGTTTATTACTACCAGGTTCGGACGACTACTGAAACGGCCACCGGAAAAATGGTTCTCATGAAATAAAGCGAAATGGGAGTGGCTCGCTTTTGGGCCGCTCCCCCACTTGTGCATAGGGGCGCTTTTCCCCCCGCGCCCCTGCACTTTTTGTGCTTGCTTCTCACTAAACCGGTTTCTTCGCCTTTTTTGAGTTGTATTTTTTTATTGTTTTGGTTTTTTGCAATAAGGATATTTTATTTGGATAATTATTGAAGTCCTAAAGATTAATCCCATTCATTTTTGGCGGGGACCGGTATCACAACCGGTCCCTGTTTTTTATGGGGTGTATTCGTAACATCCCAAATCCGGATTGTTGGAATCGCGGGTGTTGCCTTCCAAGTCATCGATAACATCGGGCAGAAAGAAGCCCTGTTCAATAGCTACGGAGAGGGAGTCGAGATGGTAGTCATTTTCACTTTGGTTGAGGAAGAGAGGTGTGTCGAAGTCAGTGGGAATGCAGTTGGAGCATATGGTGTTAAAGAAGTCTTCATATCCCCCTTGTTCGGGGTCTAAGAGTTTGTTGACGCGGACGGTGCAGTGGTCGAAGGAGATGTTCCAGTTGAACGGGTTTTGGCCGTTGGAGAAGTCCACCAGTTCTATCTCGTCTTGCTTGGATCCTGCGATGATGGAATTGGTGAGGGTGGCGAAGAGGGGGTTGATGTCGTAGTTTGAGCAAAGGTTGTCATAGCAGATGCCATTGGAGAGGCTGACAGCCAGGGCATCGGCACCGTAATTGGCGAAGGTGCAAAAGTCAAATCGGTAGTTTCCGCCATAGCCGATTTGCAGGCTGTTGCCGCCGTTGTTGTACAGCAGGCAATTGGAGGCATTGATGCTTGCGTGTTGGGCGAGGATGCCGGGCCCTGAGGTGTTGTAGATTTTAGTGTGTGTAATGTTGGATTGGGAGGCCGAGTCGGCAAAAATTCCGACGATGGCATTTTTTATTTCGGCGTATTCGAAGGTGTTGCCCGTACTGAGCAGGCGGATGCCATTCCACTGGCCGGGTTCATTTTCAAATTCCGGCTCAAGTCGGTCGCCCTGGATGATGACGGGTTCGTCGAGGCTGCCTTCAATGCGCAGGCGGCCTTGGGGTAGCACATAGATGAGGCCGTCATTATAGACCTGGGATTGGCCTTGTGGATCTTGAGCCAGGGCGACACCTCCGTGTACGTAGATTTTTGTGCCTTTCGGCAAATGCAGGGTACAGGAATCTATGAGGAGTATGCCATAGATGACATAAGGCCTTGGGTCGTCCCAGGAGATTTCGTTGGAGGTGCCGTTGCAGGAGAGCAGAGCGATGCCTCCCTGGTTAAAGCGATTGGGGATGTAGTTGGCATTTTGGCCCCAAGCTTCGAGCAAGACTTCCTGGCTTTTGCCGGAATGTTCGAAGAGAATTTTTCCCTGGATGACAAAGGGGCTAATGGAGGGTGGTTGATCGGGATCTACAGTTACTTCGGCGAAAATGTAAAGGCTGTCGTGAGGAAGGATGAGTAAGTGTTCAGCTTCATCGCCGGGCAGGCCGTCGATATTGAGGCGAAATTGCCCGCCGGGGCCATTGAGCAATTCAATGCGATCTATTTGGACGGTTTTGTCTGCCCGGTTATACACTTTCAGTATTCGCGTTGCCGAGCCCAATTCGGTGAAAGTCGTGTCGAAGCGTAGGGTGTCGGAGGAAAATTGCAAGGAAAAGCCGGGATCTTCCAGCAGGTCTAAGCTCGGTCGTCGGCAGGCCGAATAGAGGAGCACAGCAGTTATTGTTACCAGCAGCAGGGTGATGTTTGTATCGATTCGGTTGGGGGAGCATCCATTATCCGGAAAGGATTGCTTTAGTTGGGAAGGGCTGTGTGTTTCTGCTTTCATGGCGGGCTGAAATTTGTATGCTCGTAACGAAATGGGATGCCTAAGCGCCTAAGCTTCCTCTGGTTTTGATCGTTTGCGGACTTGGAACTTTCAAGTCTCTTTGACGGGTATGCAAAGGTATTGGATTGTTGTCAGTTTGCCTTTGCCTTTGCTCAGAGTATCGCAGGGCGGACAAAGACCTTATCTTTTAGAGCGCAGACAGGCTTCATTTTATTTTATAGCGCGAGAATAGTTGTAAGTTTGGGCGTTCGTCCCGAGTCCATTCACAAAACTGTTGTGGTTTGGGGCGTTTTTTATACGCTGTGGTGAGCTGATGGGGTGAAAATCTCTATGTTCCAATTGTTTGGGAGAGGTAAGTCCGGCTTGAGCAGAAGGAAAAAGAAAAGGTATGTACCCGATTATAGACGTTGTTATTCCTGCTTACAACGAAGAGCGGTCCATCGGTTTGGTTTTAGCAGAGATTCCACGCAAGTGGGTTCGGGAGGTAGTGGTATGCGACAATGCCAGTACAGACAGGACTGCCGAGGTGGCGGAGGCTGCCGGGGCTACGGTGGTTTACGAAGCTCGTCCGGGTTACGGCAGTGCCTGTTTACGGGCATTGGCTTATTTGGCGAAAAAGCCGGAGGGGGAGAAGCCGGATATCGTGGTTTTTATGGATGGGGATCATTCCGATTATCCGGAGCAATTACCCGAGTTGGTGCGGCCTATTATAGAGGAGGGTGTGGAACTGGTTATTGGCTCTCGGGCTTTGGGGCACTTGGAGCGGGGAGCTATGGAGCCACAGCAGATTTTTGGCAACTGGTTAGCAACCACCCTAATTCGCCTTTTTTACGGTTGTAAATTTACCGATTTAGGGCCTTTTAGGGCTATTCGCTATGACAAATTGCTGGAGCTGGATATGTGTGATCCGGATTACGGTTGGACGGTGGAGATGCAGGTGAAGGCAGCTAAGGAGGGGTTGATTTGCACGGAAGTGCCGGTCAATTATCGCCGTCGCATAGGCGTATCTAAGGTATCGGGAACGATCCGAGGTACTTTTATGGCCGGGTATAAGATTTTGTGGACGATATTCAAGGAAATGTTTTAAAGGTAAGAGCATGTTGTACCTCGCTTATTTTATTTTGCTGCTTTATTCGTTGGCCCTTGTGTACATCAGCTGGTATTGCCTGATGCAATTGCACTTGTTATATCACTACAAGCGCTCCGGGCGTCGGGTTTTGCAAAGGCTTAAGGTGGCGGAACAGCGGCAAAAGAAGAAGTGGCCCATGGTTACCGTACAGTTGCCACTTTACAACGAGATGTATGTGGTGGAGCGCCTCATAGACAGCATAGCGGCTTTTGATTATCCGAAAGATCGCTTTGAGATACACATTTTGGACGATTCCACCGATGAGACTACGACTTTGGTTGCGGCCAAGGTGGCGGAATACAAGGGCAAGGGTTTTCAAATAGAGCACATTCGGCGTTCGAATAGGGAGGGTTTTAAAGCGGGGGCTTTGCGCGACGGTATGGCTTTTGCCAAGGGGGATTTCTTTGCCATTTTCGATGCGGATTTTTTGCCGCAGCCCGATTTTTTAAAGCGCACGATTCCGCATTTTGAAGACCCTCGTGTGGGTGTAGTGCAAACGCGTTGGGAGCACATCAACGAGGATTACTCTTTGATTACCCGTTTACAGGCTATGCAGTTGAACGTGCATTTTACGGTGGAGCAAGGCGGGCGTCAGGCGGGGCGTTATTTGTTACAGTTTAACGGTACGGCCGGCGTATGGCGGCGCAAGACCATAGAAGATGCAGGCGGCTGGGAAGCCGATACGTTGACTGAAGATCTGGATTTGAGCATACGGGCGCAATTGAAAGGGTGGAGAATTGTCTTTTTGGAGAAAGTGGGTTCGCCGGCTGAATTGCCTGCGGAGATGAACGGCTTAAAATCGCAACAATATCGTTGGATGAAGGGCGGTGCTGAAACGGCCCGTAAAATGTTGCCGGCGGTATGGCGTTCTCCTTCGTTGAGCTTTTGGCAGAAGATGCACTCCAGCATGCACCTTTTGGCCAGTTCTATTTTTGTCTTTGTCTTTTTGGTAGGTGTTTTGAGTGTGCCACTGCTCTTTTTTATGGATCGTTTGCCCATTTCGGTGGATTATCTGAAGTGGTTTTTGTTTGGTTGGATGGTCGTTATTGTGGTGTACTACGTGGCTAATGTTCAATTGGAATTGAAGCAGGGCAGTTCTTATTTGAGCAGATTGTTGAAGTTCGTAATTTTGTTTCCACTTTTTTTAGCTCTCTCGATGGGTCTGTCTTTGCACAACAGCATAGCTGTTTTACAGGGTTTTCTGGGGCGAAAGACGCCTTTTGTGCGAACGCCCAAATACAATCTGAAAAGCAAGAAGGATTCTTTTATTCGCAAACGCTATCAACTTGGCAACATCAATTGGGCCACGCTGATGGAAGGCTTTTTAGCCCTTTACTTTGCCGCAGGTGTGTATTTGGGTTTGAGTTTGCACAATTCTGCTTTTCTGTCCTTTCACATCTTGCTGGCTTTGGGCTTTTCTGTGATTTTTTACTATACCCTCAAGCATTTAAGCATGCGTTGAGTGCCGGGGGAAAGGGATGCCTTTGTTGCAGCGTTCATTTGATGTAGTAATTTACTCCGGCGCCATAGACCCAGCCGGTGCGCCCCTTGGGTGTTTTGATTTTCACCCAGGGTTCGTTGGCGATGCGATCTCCCAGGTTGATTTGCTGGGTAGAATCGGTTACCTCGTTGAGGAAGAAGACTTCTGCGTGTAGAGGCAGGCGGTCTATAATGGAGGACTTCAACCCCGGTTTGCTGCGTACGTTTAGACCGTCTATGATGACGTAGAGCTTGGTGTATTGGGAGAATTGGGGTTGAGGTTCTGTCAGTAGGTGGCGTGTGCTGTCCTGTTTGGTTTGTTGAGTCTGCTGAGAAGGGAGGGAGTCCGGCTGTGCGATTTCTCCGGCTTGATGCTTGGGAAGGTTTTTGTCGTCGTTGCCTCCGCATTTGGGGATGACCCAAATGAAAAAAGTAAAGACAAAGACCAGCAGTAAGCCAATTTCAAACTTGGGCAATAAGTTTTTTTTCTTCTTCTTTCCCATAGTGTGTATCTTTGTGTCTCAGCAGCCCAATCCGGCTGTTTTCTTCGCTTCTCTCTCTAAGACAAACACCGTACCAAAAAATTGGTTGTCCGGGGCTGTTTTGCACAGCCGGATCAGAGGACTTCCCTTTTGGATTGAAAGCAGTTGCTTTTTGTGTAATGTTTTGAGTTGCTCTATGGAGAGAGAAGAACTTTTTTACTTGATGGCTTTAGCTGCCGTTCCGGGTTTGGGGCCTATTACCATTCGAGCTTTGATGGCACATTTTGGCAGTGCTGCTGCCGTATTTGATGCGAGTGAAGCAGCATTGCGGGAGGTGGATGGCGTCGGGGCGCATTTGGCGAAAGCCATAAGGCATGGCTCCAACCCCTTGGTTTTTGCGGAAGCGGAGTTGGATTTTGTCGAGCGCCATGACGTTCGGCTCATTACTTATTTGGACGAATCTTATCCGCAGCGTTTGGCGTTTTATCCGGATGCTCCTTTGATTTTGTACTATCTGGGCTCGGCTTCGATGAATCCGGAGCGGGTGGTGGGTGTTGTTGGAACGCGGGCTCCTACGCGTTACGGTTTGCAGTTTGTGGAAGAGCTAATAGATGGTTTGCGTGCTTACGAGCCTCTGATTGTTAGCGGTTTGGCTTACGGCATTGATGCCTTAGCCCATAGAGCGGCTTTGGATGCGGGCCTCAACACGATAGGTTGCCTTGCTCATGGTTTGCGCACCATTTACCCGGCGGCTCATCGGGATTTGGCCGGCCGGATGCGTCAGGCAGGAGGTTTGTTGACCGAGCACCACAGCCGAGCCAGGCCTGCACGAGAACATTTCCCCTTGCGCAATCGCATTGTGGCGGCTTTGAGCGATGCCTTGGTGGTGGTGGAATCGGGAGAGGAGGGCGGCTCCATGATTACGGCCAAGTTGGCCAATGAATACAGCAAGGAAGTTTTTGCCTTGCCCGGGCGTTTAAAAGATCCCAGGTCGGCGGGCTGTAACAAGTTGATCAAAACGCATCAGGCTTCTTTGATTCAAACGGCTGAAGATATCGCTTATTTGTTGGGATGGAACAAGCCCATAGGTGGCAAGGGCAGGCAAATGAAAATGTTCCAGGATTTGAGTGAGGAAGAGCAAAAACTCATCCTCTTTTTGGAGGCGGAAGGGGTTTTGTCTTTCGACAAATTGAGCAGGCTGATGGGCATGGGGGCCGGTCGCCTTTCTGCTCTTTTGCTCGGCTTGGAATGCAAAGGTGCCGTGCAGGCCTTGCCGGGAAAACGCTTTGAATTGGGCTGAGGAAAAATCGCTATCTTTGTCGCTTCAAAGACCAAGTAAACACGGCATGAAAATATCTTTGAATTGGCTAAAGGACTATCTGGATCTGGGAGACAGAAGTCCTGAAGAGATCGGCGAGTTGTTGACCGATATCGGTTTGGAAGTTGAGGGTATGGAGGAGGTGGAGAGTATTCCGGGCGGATTGCAGGGGCTACTTATAGGGGAAGTAAAGCGCTGTGAGCGCCACCCCAATGCAGATAAGCTTTCCGTGACGGAAGTAGAAGTGGGTAGCGGACAGCCTTTGCACATCGTCTGTGGAGCGCCGAATATAGCCGTAGGTCAAAAGGTAGTGGTAGCCCCGGTCGGAGCTACCTTGTATCCCATAGAGGGCGAGCCTTTTAAAATCAAAAAGGGCAAGATACGCGGGGAGGTTTCGGAAGGAATGATCTGTGCAGAAGACGAAATTGGCTTGGGGCCAGATCACGAAGGTATCCTCGTTCTGCCGGAAGAGGCTCCCGTAGGTGCGGCCGTCAGGGATTTTCTGGGGGTGAAGACGGATGTGGTTTACGACATCGGCTTGACGCCGAATCGTTCGGATGCCACCAGCCATTTGGGTGTAGCTAAAGACCTGTATGCTGCGCTGAAGGTGCGTTTTGATTACGAAAAAAAACTGCACTTGCCGGATGTGTCGGCCTTTCGGGTGGGGGAGCAGCGCTTGCCCATACGCATTGAAGTGGAAAATGCGGAGGCATGTCCGCGCTATGCCGGTTTGGTACTCAGCGGAGTGAAAGTGGTAGAATCGCCCGATTGGCTTAAAGAACGCCTGCTGGCTATCGGGCAGCGGCCCATTCATGCGGTGGTTGACGTGACCAATTTTGTCTTGCACGAGTTGGGGCAGCCGCTTCACGCTTTTGATTAC
>JALSKB010000178.1 GCA_026989035.1 Saprospiraceae bacterium
CGATCGGGTCTTGCTGCTCAATTATTCCATCGATACCCGCAACGACACGGTGCCTGCTCTAAAGCGCTATGCCGAAAAACTGGGGGTGTCTTCCGACAAATGGCATTTCGTCACCGGAGACAAGGATGCCATCTACGAAATTGCAGACGATTACTTCAGCGTAGCCAAAGAAGATCCCGAAGCGCCCGGAGGGTTTGACCACAGCGGACGCCTCATTCTCGTCGATGGCAAAGGTCATGTGCGATCTTTTTGCGACGGTACAGACTCCCAAGATGTAGATCGATTTATCAAAGACATCGAAAAGTTGCTTCGGGAAGAGTATGGGGGGTATCCTGCATCACAGAATTCGGCCGGCTCAAGTCATTAAAGCTCGCTTCAGCACTTCTGCTCGGCAAGGGAAGCAATTCCCGAACATGTTTTTCGAGAAAGTCTGCGGTGCGTCTGAGTTGGTGATCTGTTATGTCGGGGTCTGTCAACAGATTCAGCATGTGTGCACTGAGGTGTTCGCCAACGGGATTGCTGCCGGCAACGTACTGCCAGGTTTCCCAGTTTTCAGTGATGGGATGCAAGGGGCTTTTCATCCAATCACCAATGGGGATCTGTGCTTTTTCCGCCAATTGCAAGAAATACTTCCTGTCCCTGACCAAAAAGGGATAGCGTAGCCAACCGTGGGAGGCGTAATCCGGAACAAAAGGACGCGGCAGTTGTAAGCGCTTAAAAAGAGCATCGTAAAAGGCGACAATCTCCCGCCGTCTCTCCAAAATTTTGTCAAATCGGCGCAAAGCTTGTAAGCCTGCTCTAGCCTGGACTGCACCAAAACCTCTTAAATAGTTCTCCGGCATATCGGTACCCGAAAGCTCCAGCGATTCGGAGGAACCGGATACCAGGCTCCAGCTGCTCAATTTGCGATACAACTTGAGCAAAGGCCAGTAAACGGCCGGTCGAAGCACATGCCTGCGCATAAAAAGCTGAATGCTGAGCAAGTATTCAAAGAGTCGGGAGGGCAAATTGAGCTTGGCTTCTTTTTCCTTCATGGCTTTCGCCAAACGAGGGGATTTGACATAGACAAAACCCCCTAAGCCCGTAGAAAAAGGCTTATTCCACTGCGTGGAAAAAAATGCCGCATCTCCCAAAGTGCCGTTAGGTCTTCCCTTATAACTTCCGCCAAAACCATGTGCACAATCCTCAATGACAAAGAGTTTTTTCTCCCTGGCTAAAGCCAAAATGGGGTCGAAATCAGGACTTAATCCAAAAGTGTTCTGTACGATAATGGCCCGCGTAGCAGGCGTGATCCGAGCTTGAATTTGCTCAACCGAACTGTTGAAGGTACAGGGCTCGATTTCCGAGTACACAGGGCGCGCACCGGTGTAGATAATGGCATTGGGTACCACCACACAGGTGAAAGCCGGAACAATGACTTCATCGCCTTGCCCGATACCCAAGCTTCTCAGCAAAGCATAAAGGCCTTGCCTCCCTTTCCCAAAAAGTGTGATATGCTCTGACGATACCCCCATTTGCGCAGCCAAAGCAGCCCGGTATCGGTCAATGTCGTTTCCCTTTTTCATCTGTGTAACCTTATTGCTCCGCCAAGGAGGGGCAGCGGTAAACCTGTGGAATGCTCAAGACTTCACCTCATCTTTCAGGTACAACGTTCGCACAGCCTCATTCGCTCCTTTTGTTAGGAAAACAGCTGCCCTTCTTCCTTGTTCACCTTTATCAGGTAAAATTCCTTTACAGAATAAAGCGGCTGAAATGAGTTGCCTCCCCCGTTAAAAAAGACAAAAACCAATAAATAAAATAATTAACTTCTTGATTATCAATAAGTTATTCAGCTTTCTACTTTAAGAAAATTAGGACAAGTTGCCACTCTTGTACTTTTCCACTCTACCAGCTCCTTCTACTTTTGTTATCGTCAAGAACCTTTAAATCGTTGAATCATGGTCGCTAAAGCTTCTTTTCTCGAAATTTTCAAGCAGTTGAGCTTCTTTGATGTACTTTCGGACAGCGAATTGCAAAAATTGCAAAGTTTATCCACCTTAGAAACCCTTGATCGTTATCGTTATATCTTTAAACACAACGATGCTGCCGAAAATCTCTACATCTTGGTAGAGGGCATTGTAAAAACCGGCCGTCATTCTTCAGATGAACGCGAGGTTATTAAAAACATTCTGCATCCGATCTCAATTTTTGGAGAATTGTCTTTAGTCGGCCAAGAGACCCACATGGAGTTTGCCATGACCATGAATCAACGAACCTCCTTTATAAAAATTGACGCACGAGGTTTTAAGGAGCTGATGTGCAAAAATTCCGAGCTAAGCCTAAATATGCTGAATCTCATAGGCGGTCGTTTACAGCGCACCGAGAGAAAGCTGGAATCCCTGATTTTCAAAGATGCCCGCACCCGTATTATCGATTTCATCAAGGATATGGCACGCCAAAGAGGCCGTCGAGTGGGTTATGAAATGCTGTTCAAACACTGCCTGACCCAACAGGAAATCGCCAACATTACGGGTACCTCCCGACAAACCGTAACCAGCGTACTCAACGAATTGCGCAAGGAAAACCTCATCACGTTCAACCGCAGAACCATTCTCATTAGGGATATGTCAAAGTTGGCTTGAGAAACGCCCGTTCGTTACGTATAATACACCTTGGCAAGGCTCATTTGGCAGTTTCCCTTTTATACTTCAACAAGCGGCCGGTGGGCAAATACGAAAAAACCAAGTCCCTATCCGTCAAACGCACTATTTTGTATTTGTCTTCTTCTTTTTCAGCAGGTGTTCGGCAATACAAAAAGCCCTTTTCAATCTTTATTTGGGCATGGTCCATATATTCTCCGTCGTAGTACTCTATTTTCCTAAGTCCATCAAATTCTATAACGTTTAAGGTATCCATGCTTGAAACCCAACGTCCCTGAATTTGATTGTATTCCACTTGGTTGTTTTTCTTGTTTTTCAGTAAGGGTCGGAAACTTAAAAGGGCTGAAGCAAAATCTTGAGCTTGCGGAAGCCCCATTGATCTATTTCCTTTTTCGAGTTTTTTGATTTCCTTCCCCCCTGCAAAGTAGTGTTGTGCCTCGTACTGCAGTTCCGTTTGAGCATAATCAAAGCCCAAAAAAAGACCTGCGCTATCCATGAGTTGTTTGTAATGCTGCTCAGCATCATAGACAAAGATCAATTTGTCTTGCCAAAGATAGTACGTTGTGGTCATGGCGCCATAAGACAACCCGATCCACTCAACCACTTTAAACAAGCTGTCATTTTTATAATAGCCTTTTAGTTCAGCGCCCTGATCCGGTACATTTTCCAAGTAGTCTTCGCCGCTTAATTCAGCGACGACAAAATCGGTCTGTCGGTTAATCCATTCTAAACGGGCATTGATTTGATCAACGGGTCCACTTTTTGCTTTACTTTGAGAATAGCCGAGATTTGCCGAAAGGGCCAAAGCGAGTAGCACGAGTATTTGCCGCATCTTTTAGGGGCCTTATGTTTAATAAATACAAGAGTTTTTGAGATGCATAGGCATCTCAATGGGGTGGGCTGGGATATTTGCTTCTCGTCAATGGGTGAAAGCAGCGTTTAAACCACTACTACCAAACTGAGCTTGTGCAAAGCTACTCAAAGCTTTTCAATTGCACAACTTCTTAGTGCACTCCTCTTTTTCTTTTTTCCCTGTTTAAGTCTTCCGGTCCAAACCTCCAACTCACTCTACTTGGCCACATCTCAAGAATCCATAGTGTTTTGACGAACCTTGGGCACCTCATACCTTTTCCCCTCTTCGGCCAAATAGGTACGGGGAAAAACGGCCCGCGCTTCCTCCAGAAAAGGAGTTAAATCGGCATACCGGCCGGAGAAATGTCCCAGCAGCAAGGCCTGTGCTCCGGCATCGCGAGCTATAGCAGCAGCTTGAGCAGCTGTGCTGTGCATAGAACGCAAGGCTTTATCCTCTCGTTCTGTAGTAAAAGTGCTTTCGTGATAAATCAGATGGATGCCTTCCAGGGCTTTCGCCAAATGAGGCAGATAGAGGGTGTCGCTACAATAAGCAAAAGAGCGCGGCGGAGGTGTCGGAAGGCTGAGTTCTTCGACTCCGATTTTTTCTTCCCCGATGATCAAGTCTTCTCCCCTTTTTACGGCTTTAATCTGCTCAATACTCAAACCGTATTCTTGGATTTTTTCTTTTAGCATCTTCCGCTCTCTTTGCTTTTCGCGAAAGATGTAGCCGGATACCGGAATGCGGTGTTTCAAGGGCAAATTCCAAACGCTGAGTTCATCCGTTTCAAAGATGCAGCGGGACGCCCCTTCCGTAGGAACTTCTACAAAACGCAGGCTAAAGCTCAAGTCCCTTTGCAAGGCATCCAACTGAGGAAGGATGACGGCTTTCAGGCCTTTGGGAGAAAAAACGGTAAGTGGTTTGTTCCTTCCTTGCAAGGACATGCTGCTCAACAGCCCTACCAGACCAAAGTAGTGATCTCCATGCAGATGCGTGATAAAAATTTCCCGAATAGCAAAAGGCGAGAGACCGAAGTCGTGTAATTGAAATTGCGTGCCCTCGCCACAGTCAATCAAAAACTTGTGATGCTCTATCTGCAGCAACTGAGCCGACGGATGCCGGTGGTGGGCGTACAAAGCTCCTCCACAACCCAGAACCGTTACCGAAAAATCCGTTTCAGCCATGAACTCATTCGTCCAGCTCTTCATCCGGTTCAGCTGTTATTTGGCGTTCCAGCTCTTCCATCATGAAGTAGTCTTCAGCCTCTGAAGTGGTGGGAAGGATATTCAGCACTTTATCCAAGCGGGAAATGGAAATCAGCTTTTTCACACTGGGCTGGTGAATACCTGTAAGGATAAAGCTGCCCTGCTCCCCGCCCCAGAGGCGATCAGCAGTGAGGATGGCACTAAGTCCGGATGAATCCACAAATTCCAGCTGAGATAAATCCAAAATCAAACGCTTGATGCCTTCGTTGGAAAGCACCACAAATTTCGATTTTAACTCAGGTGCTATAGCTGCGTTCAAGTTCTTTTCTTCTAAAGTAAAGACCGCATAATGCGGCGTCGTTTTCAATGAAAATTTCATACCTCCGGTAGATTATTTTGCTTTACCATGGAGCTCGTCCAAAGCAAACGACTCCTCGTATTTTCCTGTTCAATCGGTCATTGGCAACCGTTTTTGCTCTAGCCAATCAAAGGCAAAAGTACAGAATAATCTGAAATCCAACACAAGGCAATGGCGCGGAGTATTTTTCACAGGCATAAGGGATCAATCTCAGATAATACGCGTATCTTTGGCCTTTACTATGACAATTTGACTGCTTTTTGAACCAAATGGGCTTAATGGCATTGTTTTTAAGGTAAGAAAGTGCGGTACTTTTTTCATTTTTGCGACAGCAAACGAACCTAAACGAGTTAGGAGAAACAGATGAACAGAAAATTTTCGCCAGAAGTCAAGCAAATCATCTCTCGCAGTCGTGAGATGGCCTTGCGACTGGGCCATGATTACATCGGAGCAGAGCACCTTCTGCTCGGGGTGTTGGAATATCCGGATACCTTAGCGGTCAGAATTTTAGAATTGTTGGAAGTAGATACAGAGGCGTTAAAAGAAGCTATTGAGCATTCCATTCAGAACAACTCCTTTGCCCGGGAACCTTTGAATGTGGGCAACTTGCCCCTCAACCGCCTGGCTGCTAAAGTCTTGAAAATCACCTTTTTAGAAGCTACCGAGATGCGTACTGAAGAGATTCATCCGGAGCATTTAATCCTTTCTATCTTACGTCACAACGAAAATCTAGCCAGCCGCATCTTACACGAATTCAAGGTGGATTACGAGTTGTTTCGCACGGAATTGGAAATCGCTAACTATCAAAGCGATTTTCCGGAAACAGATCCCTTTTTGCAGGCCTCAGATGAAGATGAGCCTATGGGGGAAGAACAAATTCGGCGCCATCAACAAAAGAAGCAAAGCTCCAAATCAAAAACGCCTGTATTGGACAATTTCGGTAGAGATGTTACCCGATTGGCTCAGGAAGGCAAGCTGGATCCCATCATTGGCCGTGATCGCGAAATAGAGCGGGTTTCGCAGATCTTATCGCGGCGCAAGAAGAACAACCCCATCCTCATCGGAGAACCCGGTGTAGGTAAAACGGCCATAGTAGAACGTTTGGCCTTGCGAATCATTGAGCGCAAAGTCTCGCGAACTCTCTTCAACAAGCGCATCGTGATGTTGGATTTGGCGGCCTTGGTGGCCGGAACGAAATACCGCGGACAATTTGAAGAGCGCATGAAGGCCATCATGAATGAGCTGGAGAAATCGAGAGATGTCATCCTTTTCATCGATGAAATTCACACCATCGTAGGTGCAGGGGGAGCTACGGGCTCTTTGGATGCCTCCAACATTTTCAAACCAGCCTTGGCGCGCGGAGAACTGCAGTGTATCGGAGCGTCAACCCTTGACGAATACCGTCAATACATCGAAAAAGACGGGGCGCTCGACAGGCGTTTCCAAAAGGTCATGGTGGACCCTCCTACCCTGGAGGAAGCCATCAACATCCTGCAAAATATCAAGCCCAAATACGAGGAATTTCATCACGTATCGTACGCAGATGAAGCTATTGAGGCTTGCGCCAAATTGAGTGATCGCTATATCACCGATCGTTATCTGCCGGACAAAGCCATTGATGTTTTGGATGAAGCCGGAGCACGCGTGCACCTCAAAAACATCCACGTTCCTAAGCACATCGAAGAACTCGAGGCAAAAATTGAATCGGTTAAAGAACAAAAAAGCCAGGCCGTCAAGAATCAGGACTACGAGCGAGCTGCCGATTTGCGCGATGTGGAATCTCGCCTGAGTGCTCAGTTGGAAGTGGAACGCGAAGCTTGGGAAGAAGAATCCAAAACCAAGCGCTATCCCGTCACGGAAGAAAACATCGCAGAAGTCGTTGCCATGATGACCGGCATCCCCGTCAATCGCGTCGCCCAAAGCGAAAGCAAAAAGCTGGTCCATATGGGCAAAGACCTGCGCGAGGCCATCATCGGGCAAGATGAGGCCATTGAAAAAATCACCAAAGCCATCCAGCGCAATCGCGTAGGTCTCAAAGACCCGAAAAAACCCATTGGCTCTTTCATCTTTTTGGGGCCCACAGGCGTGGGCAAAACCGAATTAGCCAAAGCCCTGGCGCGCTACCTCTTCGATTCCGAAGACGCTTTGGTGCGCATAGATATGAGCGAGTACATGGAAAAATTTTCCGTGACAAGGCTCATCGGCGCTCCCCCGGGTTTCGTCGGCTATGAAGAAGGTGGCCAACTCACCGAAAAGGTGCGTCGCAAACCCTATTCCGTCATTCTCCTTGACGAAATTGAAAAGGCCCATCCGGATGTTTACAACATCCTGCTGCAGGTTCTCGATGACGGCCAACTCACCGACGGCTTGGGACGTCGCGTCGATTTTAAAAACACCATCATCATCATGACTTCCAACATTGGCGTACGCCAGTTGAAAGACTTCGGCCAGGGTGTGGGCTTTGCTACGCAAGCGCGTAAACAAGCTGCCGACGAACACTCGCGCAGCGTCATTCAAAATGCCTTGAAGCGCACCTTTTCACCTGAATTTCTCAATCGCATAGATGATGTGGTGATCTTCAACAGCTTGAACAAGGAAAATATCTTCAAGATCATAGACATCACCTTGAAAGAGCTGTACGAACGCTTGAGCAATATGAACTATCGCCTCAAGCTCTCGAAAAAAGCGAAAGAATTCGTTGCCGAAAAAGGCTATGATCCTCAGTTCGGTGCACGTCCCTTAAACCGGGCTGTGCAAAAATATATTGAAGACCCGTTAGCGGAGTTTATCCTCCAAAACAACCCGCCTGAGGGAAGCGTCTTTGAAGCCGTTTTGTCAAAAGACAAATCCAAATTGGAAATCAAATTGGTAGAAAAGAAAGCTGCCCACTAAACAGCAAATTCAACCGACAAAAAGGCTCTGGTCCTTTTTGTCGGATTTTTTTCACAACAAAACAAATGAACATTTGGCAAAGAGATCACGAAGCAACAAACGACCGGAAAGGAAAATCTTCTTTCGAACCAACCGCCAAATCAGGGTGCCCGAAGTACGACTCGTAGGAGATAACCTCAACGAAGTCAGTCAAGTTGCCGGCCGGGAAGTGAAACCCGATATCTACCCCACTGCTCAAGTCCAACGCTGGGCAGATGAACTGGATCTGGATCTGGTGGAAATCTCTCCCAATGCTTCCCCTCCTGTAGTGAAAATCATCGACTACAACAAATTTCTCTACGAAAAAAAGCGGAAGGAAAAAGAAATGAAGGCCAAAACGGCCAAAACCGTCATCAAGGAAATACGCTTCGGCCCCAATACGGATGAACACGATTTCAACTTTAAACTCAAACACGCCAAAGAATTCCTTGAAAAGGGTGCTAAAGTCAAGGCCTACGTCCATTTTAAAGGACGTACCATCGTCTTCAAAGAACGGGGAGAATTGCTCTTGCTTCGATTTATCAAGGAGTTGGAGGGTTATGGCACCGTCGAATCCCTGCCTCAAATGATGGGCCGCCGCATGTCGGTGATGATCTCTCCGGTCAAGAAAAAGAAATAAACCGCAAAAGAAAATGGCCTTGCTGTTTTCAAATTATTGTGTACCTTTGCCGCCCGTACAACAAAACAGAAGGTATTATGCCTAAAATGAAAACGCATTCCAGCGCCAAAAAGCGCTTTAAAGTAACCGGATCAGGCAAGATCGCGCGTCGTCATGCACGGACCTCTCACCTCATGCGCAAAAAGAGCAAAAAAGCCAAATTGCGCCTGAGACATAGCGGTCTGATCAGCAAGGCTGACTTCAAGCGCGTTCGCTTGCTGCTCGGGATCTAAGAGGTTAACTCCTCTCGTATTTTTTAACGAGCATACAGGTATAAGCAGCGTTCTGCAGAATGCTCCCTGTATGGTACTAAAAAACAACACATCATGCCACGTTCAGTCAATGCCGTCGCTTCACGCAAACGACGCAAAAAAATCCTCAAACTCGCCAAAGGCTATTTCGGTGCACGTAAAAACGTCTATACCGTTGCCAAAAATGCCGTTGAAAAAGCCTTACAGTATGCTTATCGCGATCGGCGCAACAAAAAACGCGCTTTCCGACGCCTTTGGATCGCCCGCATCAATGCAGCAGCTCGCCTGCATGGAACAACCTACTCCAAATTGATGCACAACATCAACCAAAAAAACATAAAACTCAACCGGAAGGTGCTGGCCGATCTGGCCCTCAACCATCCGGATACCTTCAAGGCCGTACTCGAAGAGGCCATGAAATAAAAAAAGAAAGGGGAGCTAAGCTCCCCTTTCTTTTTGCCTTGGCCACAAAAAAGCCACAGCAAACAAAATCTACCTGACGACAAAGCCCCTCAAACGTAACTTACTTCCTTGACAGCTGCAATGACTTTAGCCGGGTTAGGCATCCAAGCCTCGACGAGGGAAGCGGCGTAAGGCACGGAAGCGTCTGCCCCATTGACTCGCAAAACCGGTGCGTCCAGGTAGTCAAAGGCGTACTTCTGCACTTCGTAAGCTATTTCCGAAGAGATCGAAGCAAAAGGCCAGGATTCGTCAATGACCACCAGCCGATTGGTCTTTTTGACGGAAGTCACCACAGTTTCGTAATCCAAGGGCCTGATCGTTCTCAAATCAATCACTTCGGCAGAAATTCCTTCTTTGGCCAATTCTTCGGCAGCCTCCAGAGCTGTCAAGACCATTTTGTTGAAAGATACCAAAGTGATGTCAGAACCTTCCCGACGTACTACGGCCTCCCCTATGGACACCAAATACTCGCCTTCCGGCACCGGGCCTTTGCGGTTGTACATGATCTCAGACTCCATGAAGCAGACCGGATTTTCATCGCGTATGGCCGACTTGAGCAACCCTTTGGCATCAGCCGGGTCAATGCACGAAATGACCTTGAGCCCCGGGGTATTGCCCAACCAACTCTCAAAAGTTTGGGAGTGTTGTTGCCCCAACTGCCCTGCGACTCCCGTGGGCCCTCTAAAAACAATGGGACAGCCGAATTGACCTGCCGACATGGGGCGAATCTTGGCTGCCTGATTGACGATCTGATCGAAAGCCAAGACGGCAAAGTTCCAAGTCATAAACTCCACAATAGGCCTCAAACCATTCATGGCAGCACCTACTCCTATGGCTGCAAATCCTAGCTCAGCAATGGGGGTGTCAATAACCCTCTGAGGCCCAAATTCATCCAACATGCCCTTGCTGACTTTGTAGGCCCCGTTGTATTCAGCGACTTCCTCTCCCATGAGGAAAACCGTGGAGTCGCGTCGCATTTCTTCTGCCATGGCCTCCCGCAAGGCTTCCCTGAGTTGTATTTCTCGCATGATTCCAAAACATTGAGCCTCCGGAGGCGAAAGCCTCTCCGAAGACATGAACTTTAAACAATTCCCTGCTCCAGCATGGCATCGGCTACTTTGACAAAGCCCGCCACATTAGCACCTCGAACGTAATCAATCCAGCCGTCCTCCGTACGGCCATAATGGACGCACTGTTCGTGAATATCCTTCATAATCTCTTGCAAACGGCGATCCACCTCCTCGCGGCTCCAGCTCAAGCGCAAGCTGTTTTGGCTCATTTCCAAACCGGAAGTGGCAACTCCGCCGGCATTGGAAGCCTTGCCGGGGGCATAGAGGATTTTGTGCTGCTGAAAAACGTGTATAGCCTCCGGCGTAGAAGGCATATTGGCTCCTTCAGCCACACCCATGCAGCCCTGCTCAACCAGCCTCTTCGCATCTTTTTCGTTCAGTTCATTTTGCGTAGCACAGGGGAAAGCCAGGTCACAGGCAATGTCCCAAGGCTTTCCACCTTCGATGTAAAGCAGCTTAAAAGCTTCCGCAAATTCTTTAATGCGACCCCGACGCCGGTTTTTGAGTTCCTTAACCCATTCGAGTTTTTCAGGGGTCAGACCTTCTTTATCATACACCATACCCGAAGAATCGGAAAGGGTGTGCACGGAACCACCTAACTGCATGATTTTTTCAGCGGCAAATTGGGCTACATTGCCCGAACCCGAAACGATACAACGCTTGCCTTTAACACTGTCTCCCTGGCGTCTGAGCATTTCTTCCATGAAATACACCGTTCCATACCCCGTGGCCTCGGGCCGGATCAAACTGCCCCCATAGCTCATGCCCTTCCCGGTCAGCACGCCGGAATAACTGTTCGTGAGTTTTTTGTACATGCCGAAGAGGTAACCGATTTCCCGGCCGCCTACGCCAATATCGCCGGCCGGCACGTCCTTATCAGGCCCGATATGGCGATACAATTCCGCCATGAAGTTTTGACAAAATCGCATGACCTCTCCGTCAGACTTCCCCTTGGGATCAAAATCGGAGCCACCTTTACCTCCTCCCATGGGCAAGGTTGTCAGGCTGTTTTTAAAAATTTGCTCAAATCCGAGAAACTTGAGAATGCTGAGATTCACCGAAGGATGAAAGCGCAGTCCGCCCTTATAAGGCCCAATGGCATTGCTAAATTCCACGCGATAGCCCTTGTTGATCTGCACTTCACCTTGATCATCAACCCAGCTCACCCGAAATTGGATGATGCGATCGGGTTCTGTGATGCGTTCCAACAGTTTCTGTTGCTGATACTTGGGGTTTTCATCGATAAAAGGCAGAACAGCTTCTACAAATTCCTGAACTGCCTGATGAAATTCGGGTTGGTAGGGGTTGCGCTGTTTTAACTCCTCCATGAAAGTCTCTAAGCGCTGCTGAAGAGGTTTCGTTAGGGTTGTCACGACGCTAGAGGTTTTGTTCAAAAGGACGCGGCAAATCTAAGAGAAATCTCATAGATTTAACCCACCTGTCATTTTTTTAAAAATCAGGTTGTCAAACCTAAACCAAAGCTCTGTAAATCCACAAAAAGCAGCACAACAAGCTGCCGAGACTTGCCGTTTCACCTCTGCGCAGATAACGAAAAAGCCAGATCGCTTCACAAAATGTTCAGTGCCACCTTACGAAAAGCCCCGATAGCCCCAAACTATACCCAAACCGAAATGGTTTGGGACATGTACGACTCGCAAACGAGCAAAAGATAGGGAGTTTGGGAGGCTGACGCCTCCCAAACCACTTCGCCATGAGTATATCTTATTATTTATACCCGGAGTGAAGTGGGGTGAGTAAATGAGCTGGCCGTCGGTGTGGTTCCGCTAAGGCGCAAAATGCAGGCGGAGGCCGCAACGGCAAGGGAACAATTCCCAAAACACTTCGTGACGGGTATAGCAAGACCAAACAACTTTCCCCCCTCCCATCGCTTTATACTTGAAGGAAGTTGTTTTCAAAACCCATACTGATGAGTCGTGTACCTTCTGTTTTGAGCGCTTTAAGCTTGGCTTGGCTGGTCTTTATCGGACTTTCCTGTGGTGATGAAGCCTGTCAGGGAAACGAGCCCACAGCCATCTTTCAACCGGATATTCCCGGCGTTCTGTCGCACAGTTTCTTAATCAACAAAGGTGGTGACGCCCTGGAAACCTTAAAGTTGTCAGATGGTTTTTCCCTTGAATTGTGGCAAAGCAATTGCCGGAGTACCGAGCAAGAATTTCGATTTGCTCTTCCCCTTTCGGAAAAGATAAACCCTCAAAAAATTTCTTCCGACCAGGTCATAGAGCTGGCAGCTGCCCAATTTCATCGCCTGAGCCTTCTGGGACCCGCCTACAGGGCATTTGATGCCTGGGCCCAGACCATATCGGCCCACAAAGAAAGCTTTCAGCCGGGGCGCCCGCTGGAAGTTCAACCCGGTATCACCATCACCATAGACGGCATCCCCTCTTCGGAAAAATTCACGATCCTGGTGCGCTTGGAACAGCAAAAAAACTGAATCACCCCATCAGCTCGGCTTCCAGCTCAGGGGTGAGTTCGAGATTGTGAAAGACGTTTTGCACATCATCGTCATCTTCCAAAGCTTCGATCAGAGCAAGGACCTTGCGAGCAGTTTCCAAATCGACAGTAGTAGTCGTTGTGGGAATCCGCTCTACGGTAGCACTTTGTGGTTCTATGCCCAATTCTTCCAGCTTTTTTTGCATAGCACCAAAATCTTCAAAAGCCACGGTCACGGTCCATACGCCCGCTTCTTCATCGATGTCCAAATCTTCCGCTCCCCCGTCAATTAGCTCCAATTCCAATTCCTCGGGGTCTTTGCCTTCCGGTTTGAGCAGAAAAACGCCTTTGCGTTCAAAGAGATAATCCACCGAACCCGAGGTAGAAAGAGTTCCTCCCCGCTTGTTGAAAATGGCCCGAACACTGGCCACCGTGCGATTCAGATTGTCTGTGGTGCATTCTACAAATACCGCAATACCACCCGGAGCATAACCTTCATAAGTGGGTTGAAAAAGCGCCGTAGAGCCGGAATCCAAAGCCTTTTTAATGGCCCGCTCGATGTTGTCCTTGGGCATGTTGGCCCCTTTGGCATTGGCAATAGCCAGGCGCAAACGCGGATTGAACTCCGGATCCCCACTGTTTCCCTCCTTTACGGCAACCGTAATCTCCTTAATGATGCGCCCGAATATTTTGGAGCGCTTTGCATCTTGCGCACCCTTCTTGTGTTTGATCTTCGACCATTTATTATGTCCCGCCATGTGATGTGTTGTTCGTTCAAACAAAGGCACGCAAAAATAAGCAAAAAAGCCAAATGGCGGCTTTTGTGTTTCACAAAGATTTGTTATCCTTGTGCTGCAATCCTTCTTCATCAAGGACAAAAAACGGCCCTCCATGACAGAACTCTCGGCTCAAACCAACTCGCCCTACATCCATCGCGACATCAGCTGGCTTTCGTTTAACCATCGCGTATTACAAGAGGCCAAAGACCCCGGAGTACCCCTGTTTGAACGCATCAAGTTCATAGCTATTTACTCCAACAACCTCAATGAGTTCTTTCGGGTACGAGTCGCCTCATTGCGAAATCTGTACCGCGTAGGAAAAAAGACCAAACGAGAGTTGGAATACGAGCCCAAAGCCGTTTTGCGCGAAATTCTCAAAATCGTTGAGCGGCATCAAATAGAGCTGGAGCGGATCATGGAAAAGGAAATCATTCCGCAGCTTCACCAACACGGCATCAATCTCCTGCGCCGACTGGATCTGAATGAAGAGCAAAAAGAGTTCGTTCAAGCCTATTTCAACCAGTTTATGCTGCCTTATGTACAACCCGTTCTTTTGATTAAAAACAAAGTCCGCCCCTTCTTGAACAATGCTCAGCTCTACATGTCTGTCTTGATGAAAGACAAGGAAAATCCTAACGGACCGGATTGGTACGCCATTGTCAAAGTGCCTTCCGATCACCTCCCACGTTTCTTGTCCCTACCTTCTCCAGGTCATCAACACGACCTCATCATGTTGGATGATGTCGTCCGGTTTTCGCTTTCGGAAATGTTTCCGGGCTATGAAATCACCGATACCTATTCCATTAAACTCACCCGAGATGCCGAGTTGTACATCGATGATGAGTTTTCCGGAGATCTCATTTCCAAGATACGCAACAGCCTCATACGCAGGCAAGTCGGACCCCCTTCCCGTTTTGTCTATGATCGACAGATGCCCGAAAAATTGCTCAACTTTTTGTGCGAAACCTTCGGTTTGGAAAAAAAGATAGACCTCATCGCCGAAGGCCGCTACCACAACAATTTCGACTTCTTCAAGTTCCCCGATTTCGGGATGAACCATTTGAAATATCCCCCCATGCCTCCACTCAGCTATAAACCGCTGGAAGAAGCCGAAAACTTTTTTGAGGCCTTATCAAAAGACGAACACCTACTCAATTATCCGTACCATTCTTACGAGTCTGTCGTGCGCTTTTTCGAGGAAGCTGCTCGCGATCCCAAAGTTACCCACATCAAAATCATCCAGTATCGAGTAGCCCGCAAATCGCGCATCATGGACGCCTTGAAAAAGGCTGTAAAAAGAGGCAAACAGGTCTTTGCCTTCATCGAAATCAAAGCGCGTTTTGACGAAGAGGCCAATTTGGCCTGGGGAGAAGAACTTCAAAAGGCAGGTATCAATGTCCGCTATAGCTTTCCTGGCTTAAAAGTTCATGCTAAAATAGCTTTGATACGGCGCCTGGAAAAGGGCAAATCGCGTATCTTCTGCTACATGAGCACGGGCAATTTCCACGAAGATACGGCCAGAATTTACTCCGACCTGGGCTTTTTTACCACCGATACGCGCATCACCAAAGAAGCTGCCAGGCTCTTTTCCTTTCTCGAAACCATGAAAGTGCCCACGCATCAGTTTGAGCACTTGCTCGTCGGGCAGTTCAACTTGCGCAAAAGCCTTATTCAAAAAGTTCAGCGGGAAATTCAACACGCCAAGGCCGGAGAACAGGCTCGCATTCTACTCAAACTCAACAGCTTGCAAGACCGCGAAATGATTGAATGGCTCTATAAAGCAAGCCAGGCCGGCGTTCAGGTACAGCTCATCATTCGCGGAATTTGCTCATTGGTTCCGGGCCTGCCGGGCATCAGCGAAAACATTGAAGCCATCAGTATCGTGGACCGCTTCCTGGAACACGCCCGCGTCTTTCTCTTCCACAACAAGGGAGAAGAAGAAATTTACCTGTCGTCGGCAGATTGGATGGTGCGCAACCTGCGCCATCGGATTGAAACAGCTTTTCCCGTTTACAACCCGCAATTCAAGAAAACCATCAAAGACTTGCTGCAAATCCAACTGTCGGACAACGTCAAAGCGCGCATTATCGATGCCGAACAGAGCAATCCCTACCGCGAAGACGGAGGCGACCTGCCCATACGCTCGCAAATCGAAACCTATTACTACTTCAAAAGGCTCAGCTGACGTAGTGGCAGGTGGTAATCGGCAGACTCAATCAATGTTTTAAAGCCTCTCTAATGAATTCGTCCAAGGTCCGCATGTCCTCCTTGCTGAGTTTCTTTCCCGCTTGGGCTCCCAAGTACAAAAGAACACCCAAAACCAGACAGCCAACCGAAAGCCAAATTTTACCTGTCTTCCCATCCAACATCCACTCCGACATGCCCAAAATCAGAAAAACCATCCAGGCAAAACCGATAAGTCCATAACCAAACATAAAAAGCGTCCATACGGCGGGCTTCGGGCCGTAACGACCGCGAACCAAAGTACCGCCTTGCTCCGCTTCCAACTCCAAGGTCAGTTGGGGCGACCAAAAATGTTGCCGCTCCGGTGGCAAGCTCAACACCACGTGATTTTGCGTCGCCATGCCTTGGCATCGCCTGTCGTTGCGCTTAAATTCCTCACACAATTTGGCGACAAATTCATCGGGGCTAAGACTGATGTGTTTTGTGAAACTGGGGCGAATTTCCAAAGACATGCCCTATCTGTTTTTTGTGCTGATGACTGAGCAAATATAGCAAAAAAGTGTATCTTAGCCTCAGTAAATAGAGTTTTCCTCCACCAAAAGGTCTTTAACCACAACTCGTATCACCATGAGAGGAATCAAAAAAGGAAAAAAGCGCCGCCAAATCCAACAGGAACGAGATGCCAGGCGCATCTTTCGGACCATTGGACTCATCACCATTCTCATCGTCCTCATTTTGTACATCGTGTACCGAATGAGCCTGTAGGTGCCGCTGTTCAAACGCAGACCTCACCCATGAACAAGAAAATAACCTACTCCTTTGAGTACGAGTGGTATCCCACGGAAAAGGATTTGCCGGCCGAAGACAGAGCTCTGCTGCAGGCCGCTCGTCAGGCCTTGAAAACAGCTTATGCCCCTTATTCGCGGTTTCGCGTAGGTGCTGCAGTGCTGTTGGAAGACGGCCGCATCATAACGGGCAGCAACCAGGAAAATGCAGCCTATCCCATGTGCCTCTGCGCCGAACGCGTGGCCCTGGCTGCAGTGGAAAGTGAAGCTCCGAATACCCGCGTCATCGCTATGGCCATCACCGTTTCCAACGAAAAAACATCCGTTCAACAACCTGCTGCACCTTGTGGAGCCTGCCGCCAGGTCATCAGCGAAAAAGAACAACGACAACACGCAGCCATGAAAATCATCTTGCAAGGCGAAACAGGCCCCGTTCTCCTGCTTCCATCCGGACGCAATCTCCTACCCTTTCCCTTCGGTGGAGAACTGCTCTCCTAAGCATATAAAAGGGCTCTGGCTTTCGCCAAATCTTCCTCCGTATCTATGCCTATCGTATCTTCTTCAGCCTCTGCCATTTGAATGCGGAAGCCGTGTTGCAACCAACGCAGTTGCTCCAATTTCTCCATGCCTTCCAGCAAAGTGGGCTGTAATGCTGCCAGTTGAGGTAAGACTCCTGCACGGAAGGCGTAGAGGCCTATGTGTTTGTAGCAACAGCCTTTCGGCAAATGATGCTGCCTGTGGTCTGCATCGCGCTGATGCGGAATGGGCGCACGACTGAAGTACAAAGCCCGACCGGATCGACTCATCACGACCTTCACGCAATTCGGGTCGACCAAATCGGCATAATCCAATAAGGGGCAGCACAGACTGGACAGATCAGCCTCTTTGCTTAAAGCTTGCACGAGGTCTTGCATTTGCCGTGAGCGAACAAAAGGCTCGTCTCCTTGGAGGTTCACGATGATGTCTTCAGTTAAACCCAAAGCCACAGCTGCCTCAGCACAGCGTTCTGTACCACTCTCGTGCTTTTCCCTGCTCAAAAACACCTTGCCTCCAAAATTTCTAACTGCAGCAGCAATGCGCTCATCAGCTGCAGCGACCCAAACCGAATCAGCTGCCGACCATTGCAGAGCAGCCTCATAGGTCCATTGCAAAACAGGCTTCCCTCCTAAGTCAGCCAACAATTTTCCCGGAAAACGAGCCGAGTCGTAGCGGGCAGGAATGATGACGTGTATTCCCATAAAAGTTTTTTTGCTTAATTTTTCTTACTTTTGCTGCATGAGAAAACATTCTTTTACACACCTGATAGCCTGGCTAATTCTCCTCTTGCCGAACCTTTCCCATGCCCAAGTCGCAACAGTACAAGCACCTTTCTTACTGCCCACTGACACCATTTTCCTGCACCGCGATCCCGACGGCAGCCAATGGTTCCCCCATACCCTGCGCCCCGGTCAAAGCCTCTATTCCGTTGCACAATTTTACGGCATTTCTCTCAATACCCTGTATGCCTATAATCCCGATTTTCGCGGTCGCCCTTACCAAATTGGAGAACAAGTGCGCATCCCTCTCCCAAATCGGGCCATCATTCGCTACAAAAGTCCTTACTTTGTCGCATCCGAATTTTTACCCGTTTGCTATGTAGTGCGCAAAGGGGATACCGTTTTCGGCATCGCCAAAAGGCTCTTCAAAATGCCCATAGATACCATTGTACGCCGAAATCAACTTCCCGATTATACTATCGAAGTCGGTCAAGCTTTACATATCGGCTGGATGAGTGTACATGGCATTCCGGACAGCTTGCACCGAAAGCACAGAGGCCCGCTCTGGGACAAGAGCTATGCCCTGGAAAAACAATTCGATGAGGCGGCCTTGAAACACAGCATTAAATTTTTCCAGGGAGCTGCCTTCCAAATTGAGACCGATAAAAAACAATCGAGCTCAGGTCTTTACGCCTTGTGCGACAAAGCGCGAAAAGGTAGCATCATAGCCATCAAAAACCCTATGAACAACAGAGAGGTCTTTGCCAAAGTACTGGGACCTATCCCAACAAACTACCCCTCAAATATCATCGTCGTCATACCTTCCGATATCGCGCAAATGCTGGGTGGCTTAGACGCCAAATTCTTCATCCACTTGCGGTATTTTTAAGACCGAAATATCGAATTTATCAACAACAGAAATCTCCTCTTCCTTGTTATCTTTGCGGCTTCAACGACTTAAGCAAATTCATGCTCTATTACGACAATATTCTGCAGACCATAGGCAATACCCCCCTGGTCAAGCTCAACAAAATCGCCAAAGACCTGCCCGCTTTGGTCCTGATCAAAATGGAAACCTTCAATCCGGGGCACTCCATCAAAGACCGCATGGCTTTGAAAATGCTGGAAGACGCCGAGGTCAGAGGAGATTTGAAACCGGGTGGTACCATCATTGAATGCACCTCCGGCAATACCGGTATGGGATTGGCCTTGGCCGCTGCAGTCAAGGGATACAACTGCATCTTTACAACCACAGACAAGCAGTCCAAAGAAAAAATAGACATGCTGCGGGCCTTGGGTGCAGAGGTCATCGTCTGCCCTACAGCCGTAGCCCCCGACCATCCCGAATCGTACTACGCCGTAGCACGTCGCCTGAGCAAAGAAATACCCAACTCCTTTTGGTTCAATCAGTACGACAACCTGTCTAACCGCCAGGCACATTATGAAAGTACCGGACCCGAAATCTGGCAACAGACAGAAGGGGAAATAACACACTTGGTCGTTGGCGTCGGCACCGGAGGTACCATATCCGGTACCGGCAGGTATCTCAAAGAGCAGAAACCCGACATCAAGATTTGGGGTATTGACACCTATGGCTCGGTCTTCAAAAAGTACCACGAAACCGGCGAATTTGACGAAAGTGAAATCTATCCCTACATTACAGAAGGCATAGGAGAAGATATCATTCCGAAAAACGTGGATTTCGACATCATCGACCACTTTGAAAAGGTTACCGATAAGGATGGTGCCCTCATGGCACGTCGCCTGGCCCGAGAAGAAGGCCTGATGCTGGGCTACTCGGCCGGATCAGCTGTGGCCGGCTTGCTCCAAATGAAAGACAAACTCCACAAAGGGGACGTAGTGGTCGTAGTCATCCACGACCACGGAAGCCGCTACGTCAACAAGCTCTACAACGACGATTGGATTCGAGCCCAAGGCTGGGAAATCTGATTCCCGCCGCCGGCCTCCTCTCCCACCGCTATTTTCGCAGAGCCTTATCCCGCACAATGATGGTGTCAATCTGATTGGTCTTCAGGTTTTTGCCGATCAGTATCCGGTCCGGATTGATGACGTAAATCTCCGGGGTGATGTCCACAAAATACTTTCCGTAAATAGCCCGATTGGTCGGGTCATACACGTTCACCCAGGGCATCTTGTTTTTGGCTATGTAATCGACCCACTTTTGGTGATCCGTATCCAAAGCAATGCCAAAAACATCCACCTCGGGGTAATGCTCGTGGTAATACTTCACCATCTTCGGGGTTTCTTCAGCACAGTGCTCACAGTCCGGATTGTACATGTAAACGATCAAATAAGGTGCTTGGAGATCGTAGAGCGAGTACATCTTGCCGTCGGGGCCGGGAGCTGTAACGTTCGGTGCTTTCTCACCCAACAAGCTACCTGCCATTTCTTCCGCCCTTTGCCGCAAGGCATAAACTTCTACGGAATCCGACCAAAAAGCCTTGTCGTAAGTGAAGTACTTGAGAATCATTTTGGAAAACACCTTCTCCGAATCCATCATGTGCGATTCCCGAGGGTCATATTGCAAAACAATCCAATTGGCAAAGTACTTGTAGTACTCCGGATCGTAATTAGGATAGTTCTCCAGGCGATCCATCAAAGCATAAGCCGCCGTCAAGACGGAATCTCTATGCTGAGGCGTTAATTCCTTGATATAACGCTTGAGCTTGGTTGAGATGACCGGCGTGTACAGCAGGCGCTTATCGCTAAAATCCACATCATCCCAAAATTTTTGGCGATACAAATAGGCGTACAAAACCTGGTCGATGCTGCCGTCCGGTCCAGGCTCTAAACGAATATCCGGATTTTGCCCTGCTTTTTTAAATTTGGTGAAAAAGGAATTGGGCCGGCGGGCATAAAGCTCTTCCAAAAAGGCCTCTCGCTTGTCGAGCAAAGCGTAGCGTTCCTGCAACAATTGCAGATACTCTTTGGAGTTTTTAGGCAGTTCCCGCATTTTGTTGCTGATGCGCGCAAACTTGGCCCGTTGTGAAGCATCAAAGCGAAACGACTCGTACAACAACTCATTGTCCACACTCCCCTCTACTTGCATCTCGCTCTCAATGCTACCCGGCGTTTTTAACGAGAAAGTCTGATCTTCATCGACCAGCATTTGGACGATCTTGCGATCCGGAAATTGTACGAACAATAAACCTGCAGGATAAGGCTCCTCTCGCTTGAAGTGCACTCCTCCCTGTTCATTAACTTGAGCTGAATCGATGAGATAGTAATTCCCTTCGAAGATACCCAACAAGCGAGCCATACCCGGGCGAATGCCCTGCACTTCCACATAAATATCCGGAGATTCTGCTTGGCGATTTGTCGTACTGCCATCACCATGGCCGGAAGAAGAAGCCTGCTGAGAACATGCTCCGAAAGTGAGGAGCACAAAGGCCACAACAAAGCATAAATACCTCATGACTGTCTGGTTTTGAGACAGCAAATATAGAAAGAGTTGCTTACCGCAATACCTGCCAGAACCAAATACGTCAATTTTTTTTTAGCGAACGACCGAAAGCCACAACCCACCGAGATCTCCGGCTTTGACCCAATAAGAACCGGTGGCCAAATCGGACGGAAGAAGCAGCCTGTTGCCCTCCTTGGGCAGTTCAGCGACAAAATGCCCGGAAGCATCCAGCAAATACCAATGCTCCGGTGGTAAACTGCTGCCTTTCCATTGGATCAAAACCTCTTGTCGGGCCGGATTGGGATAGAGCGCAAAAAGCGATTCGGCAGATCTTCGGTACACTTCTGCCGTTGGCGTGGTAATCAGGGCATCCGCACTGGCAAATTCCGCTAACAAACGTACATAGGCCGCCTGGATCTCCAAATCGGCCAGAGAGACAAACCAAGAATTTTCAGGCCAATTGGTATTCCAGTCCAGATAGGACTTCATGGGAGGCTGAAACTGCGGAGGTGAAATCACGCCCCCGTAAGATTCATCGGGTTCATAGTAGTGATTGGGACCGGAAACGACAAAACCCGGTGCAGGCCCGTAAGGCGAAGTCTCTGCATTGTCCCAAGGCGTATCGTCGTAAAACCAGTAGTGAAAGATTTCCCTACAGCTGTTCTCCGCCCCATAAGCCGACATGTTGCTCACAAAAGTCTTGTTCAAAGGATTGAGCCCGTGCAAATAATACAGGTATCGCTGCACGGCCTGCAGATAGGCGCTCGCATAGTTAACCGTATCCATGCCGTATTGCAAGGCTTGAGCATAAAGACGAGCCGTATTCAATTTTATCAAATTGCTCAACCAGCCGTAATCCGGCACATAGGACAAGTAAGCACAGCTGTCCGACAAAAAAGCTTGTAGCAAGTCGGTATTGTTCTGTACCATGCTCTCTACAAAGCTTTGGCGAATTTCGGTTTCTACCGAAGGCGTGGGGTCAGGCAAATCCAAATAAAACAGCAGGGCATCTTGAATAATGCCTTCCCAAGGATACCAGTAATACCAATCCACGGGATTCAAATCGGTATATCGAAGTTCAAAAAAGTTCTTGTACAGTTGTGATCCTGTGGCGGCATAGAGATATAGAGCTGCCAAAGTGAGAGCTGCTTCTTGTTGATACTCTTCGATTTCCGGATTATCATTATCAAAACCCACATCGTCGTATTGAGAGTAACCCGGATGAGCAGCTACCCAGAACCAGGCAGCTTCTGCCCGAGCAATCAAGGTGTCGGCATAAGTCTGCCATTCGGGCTCCGGCCGTTCAGAAAACACTACAGCCGCATGAGCCAGCATACTACTGAAACGCCTGGTGGCAGAGCTTTGTGCCGGCCCGTAAAAGCGCTGGTAGATGCCATCTGCCGAAGGTGGAGATTCCCCTGCCCAACCGTATTTAGAGACCTTCATCAAAACCTGACCGTCGGGCAACTGCATCTTCATCAACCAATCCAGCTCCCACTTCACTTCATCCAAAATATCGGGCAAGCCGTTTCCCGATTCAGGGATACCCACAGCATCGCTCCACAGCTCAGGCTTGCGGCGATATGCCGATAGCAGAAGATGCACCGGATAAAAAGCGTTATTCACGGTTTTTAAGTAGAAACCACCATCGTGCCATCCTCCTGAAACGTCTTTTTCCAAAGAGATGTCATTCGGTGCCAGCACAAAGCGGCAAGCCGTATCAGCCAAATGGCATGGCACATCGGCCCAGTTATCACCTGCATAAGCCGCTTCTTTGGCCACGCCGCATCGCTCGTAGTAAAACGCCTTTAAAGCGGTTTGCAAAATGCCGTCGTAAACCTGAGGAGAAATGTCAAAAACGGCAGAACGAAGGTTTTGCTGTGCATCCAAAAGGTAATAACTACCCTCCGTTGTCAAGGAGGAAAAGTCCATGCGCCACACCTTATTGCCCGATTGCGGATCCACTACCCCACCTTGCCAAGCTTGCGGCACACCCGTAAAAACCACATCACCCGACATGGCATCCACAATTTGAATTTCCGAGGAGGGAACATAGCTCTCTTGTGCATCAAAACCTTCCTGAGGGTCGCTGAACACAGCTATTTTCTCGCCTTCCGGCAAATAACCAAACTGATCTACATGGATCAAAGGGCTGAGCAGCTGCCCATAACTGCCTGGAGTTGTCAAAAGCAAACTCAAGCTCAGCAAAACAGACGTAAAAAGCCCCTGCTGTTTCATATCAGTAAAGTTCAAATTCCACTCTGCGATTCAACTCTCGCCCCTGTGGCGTATCGTTCGTTGCTATGGGATGGGCTTCTCCCTTGCCCTCATAACTCATGCGGGCAGGGTCTATACCCTGAGCAATCAGATAATCATAACAGGAACGAGCGCGTTCTTCAGACAAAGTCATGTTGTGGGTGGGATCGCCTACATTATCCGTATAACCTACGATGCGAAGTTTGTAATCGGGGTATTTCTTCATGATGGCGGCCACTTTATTGAGGATGTTGTAGGACTCCACTTTGAGGGTAGCCTTACCCGTTTCAAACTGTATGGCTTGTGCTGCCAAATCCAGCGTTTCCTTTTCCTCCTTTTTCAACTCAGGGCAGCCAAAAGTTTCCAGTGGCCCCGCGCTGTTGGGACAGTGGTCATGAGCATCATCAATGCCGTCACCATCGGTATCGGGGCAGCCGTTAAAAGGACCTGCTTTATCCGGGCAGGGGTCTTTGTCATCAGTCAGGCCATCACCGTCACTATCGGGGCAGCCTTGATTTTTCTCCTCACCGGCTTTATTCGGACATTTGTCTTTGCTATCTTCAATGCCGTCGCCATCACTGTCGGGGCAGCCGTTGAATTTTTTCAAACCCGGCTTTAAGGGACACTGGTCATCGGCATTTTTGATACCGTCGCCATCGCTATCAGGACAACCTCCTGTCGAAGGAGGACCGATTTCCGTAGGGCAAGCATCGTCTTTATCGGCCAGGCCATCACCATCGCTGTCGGGGCAGCCGTTCAGGTTAATCGGGCCTGCTGTATTCGGACATTGATCCGCCTGGTCCAATACGCCGTCGCCATCGCTGTCTTTGGGCGGGCAACCGCCCATATCGATGGGGCCGGCTTCATCGGGGCAAGCATCGTCTTTGTCGGCCAGGCCGTCACCATCGCTGTCGGGGCAGCCGTTCAGGTTAATCGGGCCTGCTGTATTCGGACATTGATCCGCCTGGTCCAATACGCCGTCGCCATCGCTGTCTTTGGGCGGGCAACCGCCCATGTTGATAGGCCCTGCCTCATGGGGACACTTGTCTACGCTATCAATTACGCCATCGCCATCGCTATCAGCCGGACCCTTCTCTTCGGGGCAGCCATCCTTTTCTAAGCTGCCTGCCTGATCCGGACAACGATCTTTGTCATCGCTTACGCCATCACCGTCGCTATCAGGACAGCCCGACAAATCAGCCGGACCGGCCAATTCGGGACAGGCATCTTTCTCGTCCGGTACGCCGTCGCCATCGCTGTCTGCCATAACTTCTTCCTCGGGACATCCTCCGTGATCGGGCGAGCCCGAAACATCTGGACATTGGTCGTCTTTGTCGGCCACGCCATCTCCGTCTCCATCCGGGCAGCCCATGGTTTCGCCCGTTCCGGGCATGTTGGGACATTGGTCAAGTCGATCCACCAAACCGTCACCATCGCTGTCGGGGCAGCCGAGTAAATTGGCAGGCCCGGCCAGCTCCGGGCACTCGTCTTTTTCGTCCGGCACGCCATCACCATCTGCATCGCTGAGCTGGGGCGCCGATTTGAGGGTAAACCAATAGCCCAAGCCCACTTTCAAGTGATTGCGCTGATCGGCTTGCGCCAAACGATATGCCGCCTCTAAATTGAGATAGGAGTCTTTTCCTATTTGAAAGTTGAAACCCAGGCCAACGGGAAATTCCACAGCCAGGCCCTCAAAATTTTCAGAGACGATTCCTCCCCCAAGTAGAAAATAAGGCGTAAAAGGAGAAGATTCCTTGTAGTACTGCACCAACAGCAAAGCATCTCCTCCCAGCATGGTTCGCTTATTCATAAAATCCGGCACATTGGCCAGGCCGGCATGCAGTGGAAAGGCGATGTTTAAAAAGGAATTAATGTTGCGGATATAGGCGACTTCCAAGCCATTGGAAATGGGTAAAGTCTGAAAGTCATACCCCTGGGGTGTGGCGTAATCCAAAAAGAGCACGCGAGCAGCCAGGGCATGAGGGGTCTCGCCTATTTGAGCATTTGCCGAAAGGCTCAAAAAAAACAAAAGGAACAGCAGTGTAGTCGTTTTTCTCATAACAGGTCGTTGTTCGTGGGTAATCGGTTTGGTGTAGTCTGCCCAAAGATAGGGCTTTTTGTACAACCGCTTTGGAGAAGACCGTGCTAAGGGGCCAAAAGGTCAAAACTCGCAAGTGGCAATGTGTAAGCCGGGAACGGCTGAATCAAGGTCCAATTCGGCTTCGCGTTTGCCGGCGACCTGAGCCTTGAAGCGGTGCAAGAGTTCTTGAGTCCGACTGCGAGGCATAGCGAGTACGATCTGTGCTTTTTCCGAGAAATCTTGTTTGACGATCCGCAAATCGGGCTTTTTGGCGGCCCTCATAACGGCATTCATCAAGGCATAATCAAAATTCACCTCGAAATAAGCTTCCGCCATGCGCTCCACCTTTTCCGCCGCTTCCAAGGCAGCTGCCGTACTGCCCTTGTAGGCCTGAATCAAGCCCGAAGTACCGAGCAGGGTGCCTCCGAAATAGCGCACCACAACCACCACCACATTCGTCAATTGCCATCGATCGATTTGCCCCAGAATGGGGCGCCCCGCCGTACCCGAAGGTTCCCCATCGTCGTTGGCGCGAAAGCGTTCTCCGCCAAATCCCAATCGCCAGGCAAAACAGTGGTGCCGGGCTTTGGGGTGCTGCTTGCGCACTTCTCTTACCCGCTGCAAAGCCTCTTCTTCCGTCTCAACCGGAAAGGCGTAAGCTATAAATTTGCTTCCCCTGTCCCGATATTCACCACTAGCCGGGGCGGCGATGGTTTTGTAGATATCGTCCATAACGTACTCATTCCAAAACCGGATGAACCCGCAACTTTTAAACGCGCAAACCGATATGCTCAAAGCCGTACACCGAGAAGAACAATAGCCATTTAAATAGCTGCGCGCACATAAAAGCAAAAAGTCGGTTCTACTCCGGGGCAGAACCGACTTTCATGGCCTCAATGCACCCCGTGCATGAGCCGCTTGAGCAGAGGATTGAGCAACATGATGATCACACCTGCCCCAATGGGAATTAGGGTAAAAATCAGGAAAAAGGTGCTCAAAGAGTATTGCTCCGAAATGGTATCAATCAACCCCCCTGTCAAACCGGCCAGTTTGTTGGCTATGGCAATGGCGATGTACCACATGCCAAACATGAAAGCTATCATGCGGCCCGGCACCAGTTTACTCACATAGGACAACCCCACCGGAGAAAGGCAAAGCTCACCCAAGGTGTGAAACAAATAGGCCAGAATCAGCCACAGCATGCTCACCGAGGCAACTTTGGCCCCCGAGGGGATGGTCGAGGCTCCATAAGCCAGTGCAGCGAATCCAATACCCAGCAAAATCAGGCCAAAACCGTATTTGAAAGCCGCCGAAGGATTGTACTTGCTCTCCCACCACTTGGCAAAGCGATGATGAAAAAGGAGTTCAAAATGCCAAACCAAGTGGCCGCGACTTCCGTAGTTTCCTGCGAATATTCCCGCTTCAACATCCAGATAACGATACCCCAGATGATGACAAAGCTGGTGGCTAAAATCACATTAGACAAAGCGTAATGCGAAAAGGTCTCCTGAAAAAGGCGTACCAAGACATAGGTCAAAATGACCAAAGGTACCACGGTCAAAAGGGTGTTCACCAGGTTGAAAATCCAGATGCTGTTGCCCGTCAAAACTCGATTGGTGTAATCCCGCGCAAAGATGTTCATCGAACCGCCGGCCTGCTCAAAAGCCATCCAAAAGAAAATCACGAAAAAGGCAAAAATGATGACGGCATACATCCGATCTCTAACGACCTTGGACGAGTAACGACTGATGCGCGAAAGCAAAAGCCCCATCAAAGCCAGAAGAATAAGGACAAAGACAAAGTCCGAACCATTCATCTTCCCCACGGAAAAATTGAACAATTCGGAACCCGTAATCTTGGAATAGGGGTCGCTGAGCAGCCAGGTCAAGCCGGCAACGGTAACCAGGCCCGCCCAAATCTTATCCACAAGCGTAAAGGGGTTGGGCTTGTCGTCAGCATCGACAAAACCGGAGGTGTCTTCTCCATGGCTCAAGCCCGCATCCAGAGCATCTCGCTTCTTTTCCTTGGCCGATTTGCTAATCTCCCCAAACATATCGGAAGCAAAGTAAAACTGCAACATGCCGAAAAACATAAAGATGCCAGCCAGACCAAAGCCCCAGCCCCAGCCGAGCTTCTCGCCCAGGTAACCACAGAGCAAAATGCCCAGAAAGGCCCCGGCATTCACGCCCATGTAGAAGATGGTGTAAGCCCCGTCCTTCTTCTCCGGATGATCCTTATACATCTCGGAAATGATGGAAGTCATGTTGGGCTTAAAGAAGCCGTTGCCGATGACCAGCAGGGCTAAGCCCAAATACAGAAAAAAGTGCGCATTGAACACATCTTCCAATGCCATGGAAGCATGCCCCAGGGTCATGATGGTAGCTCCAATGACCACAGCCCGCCTATAGCCAATAAAATGATCAGCCAAATAGCCTCCCACAATGGGAGTCAAATACACCAAAGAAGCATAAGTTCCAAAAAGAGCCAAAGCGGTTTCCCGCTCCCAACCCCAACCACCATCCAAAACAGCTGCCGTCAAGAAAATGACCAGCAGAATGCGCATGCCGTAATAGCTGAAGCGCTCCCACATTTCCGTAAAAAACAAGATAAACAAACCGGCCGGATGGCCCAATACATTGGATTTAAAAAAGTCCTTGCTTGCCTGACTCATGATAATAAAGTTGTTTCGTTTCGGGGCATCAGGTTCCCAATTGAGTGGTATAAAAGCCGCCTCACAGACAGCTGCTTCCAACAAAAAACTCCGCAATAATAGCAAAAAACGGAAACTAAACCAGTCATCGCGGCATATTTCCATGTAACAACTTCCAAATCAGCTCGCGCAACAGCTCTCCCTGAGCCGCCGGACTACTGCTGTTGAAGCCCACGCCCTTGCTCTTCAGGTCGTACTCGTGCAAGAGCGCAATAGCCCGCTCCACATCGGCTCGACGAAAACGGCGTGCGGCTTCGCGGTATTCGCGCAGGAAGTAGGTCGAACGCAGCCCCATGGCTTGCAGCAATTCGCGTTCCGACATTTGCCGCAAGGCCAGATACTTCAACAGTTTGCTGTAAAAGCCGTAAAGACTGGCCACGACCAAGGGCATGGGAGCGCTCTTGGGGTTGGCTTGAAAATAGCTGAGTATGCGCCAAATTTTCCGACGATCACCCCTGGCCAAAGCCCGTTGCAACTCAAAGGGATTGTATTCTCTGCTAATGCCCACATAACGCTCAACAGCCGCAGCATCTACGGTTTCACCTTTCGGCAAATTGAGACCCAACTTTTCAATCTCCCCGGCTATGCGGGCCAGGTCCGTCCCCAGGTATTCGGCCATCAATTCGGCTGCTTCGGGAACTATCTGCAAGCCTCGCCGCTTCACTTCCGAGATGATCCAGTCCGGAACCTGATTGTCATATAGGCGTTTGGATTCAAAGAGCACCACCTTAGGGTTCTTTTTCAGGGCTTTCGCCAAACCCGAACGCAAGTCGAGGCGCTTGTGCTTGTGCAAGACGACCAGCACCGTGCTGTCGAGCGGTTGTTCGATGTACTTTTGCAAACCCTGCAAATCCTTCATTTCCGCCGCTTCGCGCAACACGATGAGCTGGCGCTCCGCCATCATGGGATAACGCCTGGCAACATCGATCAAAGGTTGGGCCGTAGGCAAATCTCTACCATAAAGTATCGTCTGATTGAAAGCCCTTTCTTCCGGTTTCAAAACCCGTTTTTCCAAGTCCGAAACCAGCTGGTCCATGAAAAAATCCTCCTCGCCATGCAAGAAGTAAACCGGAGCATACTCCCCGGCTCGAATGGCTTTCAAAATGGCTTGATACTCCACGATGCAAAAGGTTTACACAAGACGCGCTTGTAAGCTCTCATCTCTCTGCTCAGGGCAAAGATAAGAAAGGAAAGCTGCTGAGCTGCAAGCTCAAGGCTTTTCTTTACCTTTGTCGCTTGGTGAATGAATAAACCTGTAAAGCCAGTAGCCACTAAAGCGCTGGCAACAAAAACCGGCTGCAAAAAGCCCGCAACATGAAAAAACCGCTCATCATAGTAACCAATGACGACGGCATTGCTGCACCCGGCATCCGAGCTTTGGTGGAAACTGCCCAAAACCTCGGCGAAGTCATCGTCGTTGCACCCGACAAGCCACAATCGGGCCAAGGGCATGCCATCACGATTACCCGGCCTTTGCGCATTCATCCGGTGGACATCTTCGAAGGGATCGAAGCCTACGAATGCTCCGGCACACCAGTGGACTGCGTCAAATTTGCCAAGTACTTTCTACTCAAGGATAGAAAAATAGATCTTTGCGTCTCAGGCATCAACCACGGCACCAATGCCGCCATCAACATCCTCTACTCGGGAACCATGTCGGCTGCTATGGAAGCTTCACTGGAAGGCATCAACTCCATTGGCTTTTCCCTGGAGGACTACTCTTGGGAAGCAGATTTTGAAGCCGCCCGCTTTTTCGCCCTCAAGCTCATGGAACACGTGCTCGAAAACGGCCTGGCCGACTGCAAACTGCTCAACGTCAACATTCCCAAACTGCCGTTGGAGCAGATTCGAGGTATCAAACTCTGCCGGCAAGCCGAATGCAACTACAGCGAAGAGTTCGTGCAAGGTGTCGATCCTCACGGACAAAAATACTACTGGCTCGCAGGGGAGCTGCAAAACAATGGAGCTGCTGAAGGCACCGACATCTGGGCTTTGCAAAACGGCTATGTGTCTATCGTACCCTCAACCCATGACCTGACGAGCTACCGCGGCCTGACAGCACTCCAAGGGCTGGAAAAAATACTGTAAGATATGGATACATTACCCCACCACAAGGCAGCCTTCAAAAAAGGGCTGATTCAAGCTTTATTGCTTCCGCTTCTGCTTTTTGCCCTGCTCAACGGCCTGTACTATCTCCTGGAACAGCTGGGTTGGGTTTCTTCCCGGCATTTCAGACCCAATTTCCGCCTACGCACTACAGCTCTTATCGGCATAGCGGCTAACGCCTATTTGCTAAATCGCTTCAAAGGGCGAAAAGGCATGCCTGCACTGCGCGCTGTCGTAATCGTTACCTTTTGCTATGTGGCGCTGTGGATGGCTTTCTTTGCCAAAGACGTGATGAACTTATGAAAGTATTCCTCCTTGCAGGAGAAACCTCCGGCGACATGCATGCGGCAAAGCTCATGCAAGCGCTAAAAAAACAGCGCAAGGACATCCGGTTTTCCTTTTTCGGTGGTGATCGCATGGCCGCTGTGGGTGGAGAGCTTTTACTCCACCATCGAGAAATGGCTTTCATGGGTTTTTGGGAAGTGCTCAAAAACCTGCGAAGCATTTCTCATAATTTTCGACTGGCCAAGCAGGCCCTTCTGCGCATTCGCCCTGATGCCTTGATTTTGGTAGATTTCCCCGGCTTCAATCTGCGCCTGGCCGAATGGGCAAAAAAACAAGGCTTTAAAATTTTTTACTACATTTCGCCCCAGGTTTGGGCCTGGAAGGAAAGTCGAGTCAAAAAAATTAAAAAAGTCGTTGACGAGCTTTTCGTCATTTTGCCTTTTGAAAAAGAATTTTACGCCCAACACGGCTTTGAAGTCACCTATGTCGGTCATCCCCTACTCGAACAGTTTGAAGAGGAAAATGAAACGCTACCCGCGCTTTCGCCAAACGACAAAGCCTCCGAAGAAGACAGCTGCCCTCTGGTTGCCCTTTTGCCCGGCAGCAGAAAACAAGAAGTACAGCGCATTTTACCCGTCATGTTGCAGCTGCCGTTGCGTTTTCCCGACCATCGCTTTGTCATCGCTGCAGCACCGGCCTTGAGTGATGAGTTTTTTCACGGCATTTTCCGAAAGGAAAAAAACAAATTGCCCCTCATCAGAAGCAATCACCACGCCTTGCTCAGGCAGGCGCGTGCTGCCGTAGTTTGCTCCGGTACGGCCACCTTGGAGACAGCCCTACTGGGAACACCTCAAGTCGTGGGCTATCGCGGAAATCCCCTCTCCTACCTCATCGCCAAAAGACTTGTCAAAGTCCCTTACATCTCCCTGGTTAACCTCATCTTAAACCGCCCTCTGGTGGAAGAACTCATCCAGAAAGCGTTTACCGCTGATCGGGTCGAACAAAGTTTGCGCAAATTACTTGCCGACCCCTCCGATATACTCCAAGGCTATACTTCGCTCCGAAAATTGCTATCCCCTCCGCTACCCGATAAAAGCGCTTCGGAAATCGTCGCCACCCGAATTTTGAGCAAATTGTCAGCTGAAAATTGACAATCCTTTCTTTCCAAATCCAAAATTTCGTAGTTTTGTCAGAACGATACGAAAGCGTTTCAAATGTAAACAGACAAAATAAAAAAAGCACTTATGAAAATACGATGCCTTTTTTCGCTTGTATTTTCCCCCCTCTTTTTTTTCTTCATCCACACAAGTTTGGCCCAAACGCACAACTGGCAGCGCACCAATCCCGGCGGAGGCGGTGCTTTCAGCACCATCGGTGCTTCCGCTTCGGGTATCATCCTCGCCGGTAGTGATTTGAGCGGCGCCTATCGGAGTACCGATGGCGGAAACAGCTGGGATGTCATCGGCGCAGACAAGGGCCTGACCGAAACGCATGTCAGTGGTTTGGGTTTCCACAAAACCAATGGAGATATCCTCTACATCGGTACGGATAACGGCATTTTCCGCAGCGACGATGGTGGAAATTCCGTTACCCAGGTCCTGGTCGGAGGCTACATCACCGATATTGAATTTGGTACGGCTCAGCCCCATATCGGCTATGCCAGCTACCACCCGACATACAATTCCAACCAGGGCGTCATCTACAAGAGTACCAACAACGGCCTGTCCTGGACACAGGTGAGCACCAACCTGCCCTCAGGCCTGCGTATTTTAAAGCTCCTGGTTAATCCCAATGATGCCGACATCGTCTATCTGCTCTCCGGCGAAGGTCGCTTTGCCTGCGGACCTGCCGAAGTGTACAAAAGTACGGATGGCGGTGTTACCTGGACTCACCTGACGGCTTCTCTTTCGGAAATTCTGGACATAGCCCTCAATCCCGACAACCCGAATGAAGTCTTCGTTACCACCATGAATGCCGATTGCAATGCACCTTATTACTGGACAGACCTCAATGGCGACCTCTACCAAAGCACGGACGGGGGCAACAGCTGGGGCAGCCCCCTGGCTGCGGGGCGAACCGGTGTTATCTGGATCGACCGCAACAATACCGATATCATCAGGCTCATTGACCCACGCGAACCCTACACCTGGAACCCCGATGCCGGCACCTGGACTTCCACAGATGGAGGGCAGACCTTTACCCATACGGGCTTCGTCGACAACTGGGATACCTTCTTCAACGGAGACCCGTATTACTGCTACGGCTCCAGCTTCAACGGCATCTGCAAAACCTTGGGCGATGATCTGTCTGATCCCGATGTGTTGTACTGGGTTAATATCCAGTGGGTTTTCAAAACCACCGATGGTGGAAATACCTTTCAAAACCTCATGACCAATGAAGTAGGTACGGATTTCTGGCAAAGCCGTGGTTTTGATAACGTTAATATGATGGACATTTCCATCAGCCCCGCCGATGAAAACATCATTTACCTGGCCTACTTCGACATGGGCATTTGGCGCAGCTTGGACGGCGGCCAAAGCTGGCAGAGCTGCAACCACGCCGACTACACCGGTGATTGGGACGGACGGGGTGGAAATTGCGCCACCGTGCTGGCCGACCCGGACAGGCCTAATGTCGTCTGGGCTACCCTATCCGAAAACCAAAATGGTGAACCACCCGTCTATCTCATCAAAAACAACAATACCGGCGAACGCAACAGCTGGATCCAATCCGACAACGGCTTGCCCGATGTGGAAATCATGGGATTATCTGTAGATCCCAATAGCCCGACCAACAACCGCACCCTCTACGTAACGGCCAATCGCGACGTCTATCGAAGTGTCGATGACGGGGCCACCTGGACGAAAATCTTCAATTGCAACGGCTGCCGGTTTACTGCTGTGGACTATTTCGACAGCAACCTCATCTATGCCGGAGGCGAAACAGGCCTGTGGCGCTCTACCGACGGAGGTAGCACTTGGACAGACGTCAGCCATTCCGACATGCCCTCTTCCGGAACGGATTTTTGGGACTACAACTACGACGGCATCTTTGACGTCAAGACCGACCCCAACGTCGCCAATACCGTTTACGTGGCGGTGCATGGTGACGGCAGCAACAAAGGGCTATACAAAAGCACTGACCAGGGCAACAACTGGACACAGGTATTGACCGACCCCTACTTGCGCAAAGTGGCCATCATGCCGCAAAACAGCAGCATCCTATACGCCACCTCTTCCAGTGCCTTCGAAGCCGGAGGTTACTATCCCGCATCAGGTGGTGTCTTTTTTTCCTATGACAGCGGCTCCTCTTGGGTACAACAAAACCAAAACATGGCCTACCCCTTTGCCCTGGCCGTAGCTGTGGACCATACCGCCACACCTGAGGTTTTCGTAGGCTCGCCGGGCACCGGCTTTCAACATGCCCCCGTGGATCTCTCTCTGGTCATGGCTGTGGATTATCTACAGCCTCTACAGGCCAACCTTGAGGGCGGACAGGTACGGCTGAGCTGGAGTTGCCATAGACAAGAAGGTGCTCAAAACTTTGCGCTACAACGCAGCCCTGATTTGCAAAACTGGGAGGAAATAGCCCTACTTCCCCTACGGGCAGACGGTCTATATCAGTGGTTGGATGTACCTCCTCGTGCCGGACAGTGGTACTATCGCCTCAAACAGAACGATCTGGACGGCAGCTTCTCCTACTCCAACATCGCCTCCGTTAACTTTCGGGGAAAAACCAAGCTACAGCTCTCCCCCAACCCCTGCCAAGGTGTATTGCAGCTTAAGATCAACAACACACCACCGCAAGTTGCCCATGTCCTCATCAAGGATAGCCTGGGAAAACTCGTTTTTCAACAGAAAATTTCCTCCATGGAAACTTCCCTCCAACTCGGGCACCTACTTCCCGGAATCTACACCCTCAGCCTCAGTGGACACGGGCAGGTACTCACAACGGAAAAGCTGGTGCTGCTCAGGTAGAGATGCACTTTGATGCATCTCTACCTGAGGAATGAGTCATTGCGCTCATCGCTCAATCACAAAAGGCAAAACACTTTGCCTGCCCTGTTCATCGTAGAGCTGGGCGTAGTACATGCCGGAAGACAGGTCCAGCTCTACCTCCAGGCTTTCATTTGGCGAAAGCCTAAGCGCCGTGCGAGCCTGCACCACCCTGCCTCGGGCATCGCAGATCTGCCAACTGCCCCGGAACGCCTTACCACCGCGCCACTGTAGAGAAAAATGCCCGTTCGAGGGATTGGGAAAACAGCGAAAAGACTCCTTGAGGGAAGTCGCTTCAGCAGCAGCAGTAATCACGCTCAACAGGTTTCCCTCATAAACCCCGTTTCCATGGGTAGCTATGCGCAGTTTTTCCGCTGGCAGAGAAGCTGCAACATCCATGACTAAAACTCCACTAGGTAGGCCATCCATATACGGCTCCCAGCTCGCTCCTCCATCTGTCGAGGCAAAAACGCCTAAATCGTTGCCCACATAGAGGATTTCGGTATCGAAGGGGTCAAATAGAATGCTGTTGGTCGGTACGTCCGGCAGGCCGGCATCGGAAGGGAACCAGCTAGCACCTCCGTCTTCCGTTTTATAGACGTGGGGCGTACCAAAGCCACTAAAAACGACAAAAGCCACATCGGGGTCTGCGTGAGACAGGGCAAAATCCATGGCCATGCGATCGGGCAAGCCACTGACAGGCTGCCAAGTGGCTCCTCCATCGGTACTTCGACGCACATAAGCCGATGATAAATCGTAATAGTTGACCAGGCTGAGCAAGATGAGGTTAGCGTTTAGCGGGGATAGGCCAATGCGAAAAATCGGCGTTTGATCATCGACCACGTGCTCTGCACCGGTGGCTTCCCAGTTTTCGCCCCGATCGGTTGAATAATACAAGCGCGAAGAGCCTGCGTACAAAGCTCCCGGAAGCTGAGGTGCCAATTCAAAAGCTCCACTAAAGGCCCGAAGCTCCTGATCGGCATCCGGTGGCCTGATGAAAGTATTGAAATTCAACCCGTCATCAGCCCTGACCAAGTAGAGAAACTGGGCTGAGGCGTACATGATGTCGTCGTCTGTGGGATCTATAGCCGCACTCATGCCGTCTCCTCCCACAACGCGCGTCCAGGCATCCTCACCGGTGTAAATGGCCGTAGCATTGTCTTGCATACCTCCAATGGCCAAATCTGCACTCAGCATGGAATTGCCAAAATTGGCATAAAACTGCTGGGTCTGGTAAAAACCATTGCGCCCCTCCCAAGTCAATCCCGCATCTCCAGAGTAAAAAATCCCTCCATCGGTGGCGGCAAAAACTTCATTGGGGTTGTCAGGCTGAAAGTAAAGGGCATGGACATCAGCATGCACGTAATTGGAAGGGCCTTCGGGGCCACCCACCGGCACCTGCCCGAAGTACCAAGCCGACCAATCGCCAACCTGGCTGGATGTAAGTCCTCCATCCGTAGATAAAAAGGTGTTTACCCCTGCGAAAACCAGATGATCGGGATTGTCGGGCTTTACGGCTACATCATGGGAGTACCAGCCCTGATAAGTGGCATAATTCAGATCCGTCATTTGTGTCCAGCTGTCACCACCATCCACAGAGCGATACAGTCCCTTACCTGAAAAATCATCGGCAACAGAGGCATAAAGGACAGAAGGATTAGAGGGAGAAATGGCCAAGAGCGTTTTCCCCGTGTAATTTGTCGGCAATCCGTTATCCAACAGCTCAAAAGTCTGACCGCCGTCCGAGCTTCGGAAAACCCCGGAGACAGGGCTGTTGAAATTGCCAAAGCTGACGTACAACTTACCGGTATCCGCCGGGCTCATTTCAATGTCAATGGCCATATCGGGATCAAAGATTTTCTCCCAGCTAGCCCCTGCATCGTAGGAGCGATACAGTCCTTTTGTAGTTGCAGCGAAGACCGTTTCCGGCCGCTGGGGGTTGATGAGTATATCCTGCACACCGGTCATTTCATCCAAGTCCCAATCCAGACTTTTGCTCCAGGTCTGGCCTCCATCTGTCGTCTTGAGGATGCCGATTCCATAAGTGCCTCGCGTAATACGGTTGATGACGCCGGGCGATGCTGCTTCGTAATTGTACACCTCTCCGGTGCCGATGTACATCTCGTCGGGGTTTAAAGGATTGATGGCTATGGCCGGCACACCGATAAGGGGAAAGCCCGTTTCAACGCGTTCCCAGGCCTGCACGCCCTGGCCTGCCGTGTTGCTCTTCCACAAGCCACCACCGGCCGATCCGGCATAGATGATGTCGGGATTCTGGGGGTGAAAAGCCAGGCAAAGCGTGCGGCCGCCGATGTTCTTCGGGCCTATGGCCTGCCAGTCGGCAGAGGGCAAAGAGCGCACCGACAAGCGGCTTTGGAGCTTCTCCTGTGCGCTCTCCCAACGCTTAACAGGGATGCGTTTTCCCGGATAAGCCCGAAAAGCACTCCACTGCAACAGCGACCACTCCGCTCCGCTAAATCGCTGTTCAGAGGCCCTGACTCGGTCTTCCGACAAAGCGGATGGCTTCTGCTTTTGACAAGAAAGAGAGAGCAAAACAAGAAAAATGTAGAGAATGTACCAGCGGGCAAACATAAAAGTGAGGTTTAATCAGAATGATTTGCCGAAAGGCAAATGGCCTTTGAACGAGCATAAAAGCTCAGGCATGCAAAGAGATTTCACGATCCCGTGAAAGTATGTAGTAAATCGTAAAGGCCAGCAGCAAAGTGAGCTCTTTTTCTGTCATCGGGGATACAAAAGTGAACACTCTGGGGTTGGGATTTCCTTCCTCCGGCCTCAGGTTGAGGCTGGCCAATTCTTTATTCTGGCTGTAGAAAGTCATCATATTTCCCGGTGCCGGTCGAGCAGACAGGTAAGGCGTTTGCCCGTCGGGTTTGAGCAGGCGGTAGGATTTTAGGTCGCAAAAGCCGATGAGGTAGTCGTCTATGGCCACTTCCACGCCTCCTTTCTTCCCCTTCCGATAGGAGAACTCGTGGCGGTCAGTGCGCGCATAAACCAGGTGTTTATAAGGGCTGCGGGCATAGGTCTTGATGGCAAAAGCGACCAGAGGTTCTTGGTAGATGTTGCTCAACAAGCCGGTTAAAAAGGGCTTCCGTCGTCCGGGAGGAATTTTCTCCCTTATGGCAAAGGAGAACAATTTAATTTCATCGGTAGTGAAGGGCACCAACTCAGGGTACTGTTCTCGCACCGCCTTCTCCATCAATTGCAAATCCTTGGCCATTCGTTTGCCGGCAGATTGCAAACCTTTAATGCTTTTAAAAGCCAAAGCCAGCGAAGCGGCACCGGCCACGGCAGTAGTCAAAACGGCAAGGGCTGTAATCATAGCTTGTGGGTTCTCAGCGTCAGCTCAATGCAACAACGGTTCGTCTGTTTTTTGTAAGGCCTGTTTCAGTTGCTCTCGGTCTTCGTTCGACAAGATCGGCAAATTTTGCTCTAAGATAGCGTTTATCTCGGAATGCAAACTCTCCGCATCCTGCCAAAAGGGATAATCGGGATTGAGCAAGTCTCGAAGCCAGCGGTCCTTCCAATACAAGGCCCGCTCTTTGTACACCCCACCTGCCTGATAGAGCTTAGACAGCCGCTGCAGCAGCGCAGGCGCCTGCCCTTCTTCCATAGAAAACCAAATTTGCTGCTTCTCGGTATCGACCAGGAGGTAAGAAGGGTTTTGGTGTTCCAGGCTATCCGGGAACAGCGCCAGGTACAATTGCACCAGTTCATCATCCAATGCTCCGCTGCAACGGGAAGCCATGCGTTTCAAGACTTGGAAATCGCGATAGAGGCGAAGTCTTTGCGAGGGCTGGTCATAGAGGACAAAAAAAGGTGGAAAAGAGGCAGTCAGCCAATTGAAATCGGGTAGCTGGCCGACATACCGGTAGTGCTTGTTGAGTTCTTCCTCGATTTGCGGCCGGAGTTCCAGGCTTTTTTTCAGCCTTTCGGCAAATGAAAGCTCGTTGCAATCGGGCTTTTTCCAGTCGAGTGCATACTGTTCGACTTTTTGTGCCAGTTCACTACCCAGAAAGTGTTTGAGACGTCCGTCTATGAGAGACTGAGAAACGGCTGAGCGAGGTTGATGGCGAAAGCTAAGCCCTCCGCCATACACCCAACCCGTACGGCCATCTGCTGTTTGAACGCGCACCCAGGGGTCTTCGTAGGCCAAACCCCGCATGCTGACAGGCTGCTGAAAACCCGTGATTTCACCACTGAGCCGAACTTGTTGCCCCACGCGCAAAGAAGCCATTTCGGCAGCATCCAGGCGGGGTTCTTCCCGTAGGCGCAAATAGTCCACGGCAACCAGGGCCGTGGGCAAAGGGGCATCCGGTGAAGGATCGGACAGCGCCTGCTCGGCTGTATGTTCTTGGCCATTGGATGGCTCTTCTCCCTTACAACTGATGAAAAAGCTGCTCCCACCAAGCAGAAGCAGCAAGTAAAAACCAAATTTCATAGATCCCTTTTACAACTCCAACAAGTGGTTGAGTGAACGGCGGTTGTAAATTTTGCGCAAGCGGCGTATGGCCCGATCTTTAATCTGGCGGGTGCGTTCCCGGGTGAGCCCCAGGCGATCGCCCACTTCTTCCAGGTTCAACGGCTTGCCGTCTTCCAGGCCGAAATAAGAAACGATGATTTCGCGTTCGCGCGGCGAGAGCACTTTCAAACTGTGAAGGATTTCCTGGCGTCGAGCTTCCGTAATTAAATCCAAGTCCGGGCTGAGGCTTTCATCGGAAGACAGCAGGTCCAGCATGGTGCTGCTGCCGTCTTCACTCTTATTCAGCGGTGCATCCATAGACAAATGCCTACCCGAACGAAAAACGGCAGCAACTTCAGCAGCCTTCAAGCCCAGGATATCCGCCAGTTCTTCATAAGAAGGCTCGCGCTCGTGCTCCTGAATAAATTTGGCGTAAGCCCGATTGATTTTGTTGTACGAAGCGATTTTGTTGGTCGGCATCCGAACGATGCGCGCATTTTCCACAATGGCATGTAAAATGGATTGGCGAATCCACCACACGGCATAAGAGATGAACTTGAAGCCCCGCGTCTCATCAAAGCGCCGGGCAGCCTTGATCAAGCCTACATTGCCTTCATTGATCAAATCGGTGAGAGAAAGGCCCTGGTTTTGGTAGTTCTTGGCTACGGAAACGACGAAGCGCAGGTTGGCCTTGGTCAGCTTTTCCAAAGCCTCTTCGTCGCCTTCTTTAATCCGGCGGGCCAGTTCGGCCTCTTCCTCGGCTGTTAGCATGTCTATTTTCGAAATCTCATTCAGGTACTTATCCAAAGAGAGGCTTTCGCGAGATGTGATTCGGTTTGTAATTTTTAATTGTCGCATAGGCTAAGGGGGCATTACAGATGTTCAGGGATTTGTTTCTGAAAGAAAGTTGTTAATAGCTGTACACAAAAAACAACTTTCCTTTACTTACAACGCAAGACTTGACCAAAAAGTTCCCAGCCCGCCAAAAGAAACACACGAAAAGCGTTATGGCTTGGGCAAGCTCAAGGAAAGCGCACTGCAAAGGCGAAAAAGACAAGAGGTTTGAGCACGGATTTTGTGCCCAAACCTCTTGTGGAAAACAGTTTTTGCAAAAAAGGAGAAGAGCGGGTCCTCCCCTGTCTCATCAGCGCTTATCTCTTGGCGGCCTCCGGTCCGAGCGTCGGTGCTCTCTACGCCCGCCGCGTTCACCTCGGGAACGAGATTCTGTGTAGTTGTCATCGGGCATGCTGCCATCGGGCCTGGGGATAAGAGCTTTTCGCGACAGACGGATTTTGCCCGTCTTCGGATCAATACCTATGAGTTTGATTTTAACCTTATCGCCTTCCTTAAAGAAATCTTCGACGCGTTCTACGCGTTCGTGAGCAATTTCGGAGACGTGTAGCAAGCCGCTCTTCCCTGCGAAATCCACAAAGACGCCATAGGGCATCACCGTTTTCACTACGGCTTCATAGACATCACCCACTTCCGGGGTGAAGGTGATTTCCTTAATTTTGGCGACAGCCTTTTCGATACCTTCGGCATTGGAGCTGGCGATGTTGACCACGCCCTTGTCATCCACCTCTTCGATATTGATGGTGGTGCCGGTTTCCTGTTGCAGTTGTTGGATAATTTTGCCACCCGGGCCGATGACGGCTCCGATGAAGCTTTTGTCGATGATCAGTTCGACAATGCGCGGAGCATGGGGCTTGTAGTCTTCGCGCGGAGCGGAAATGGTTTTGCGCATCTCGTTGAGGATGTGCAAACGACCGCGCTTAGCCTGCTCCAGAGCTTCCTCCAGCAGCTGATAAGACATGCCCTCGATTTTGATGTCCATCTGGCAGGCTGTGATACCTTTTTCCGTGCCGGTAATTTTGAAGTCCATATCGCCCAAAGCATCTTCATCACCGAGGATGTCGCTGAGAACGGCAACCCGTTCCCCATCGGAAATCAAGCCCATGGCGATACCCGATACATCGCTTTTTACCTTGATACCGGCATCCATTAGAGCCAGCGAACCGGCGCAGACCGTAGCCATAGACGAAGAGCCGTTGCTTTCCATGATGTCGGAAACGATGCGCAGGGTGTAGGGCATTTCATCGGGCAACACGGGACGCAAAGCACGAGCCGCCAGGTTGGCATGCCCCACCTCGCGACGACCCGGGCCGCGCATCGGCTTAACTTCCCCTACGGAATAAGGCGGAAAATTGTAGTGCAGAATGAACTTTTCGTAGCTCATCAACAGCGCATTATCTTCCATCAGTTCGCTGAGCTTGGTACCCATGGTCAGGGTGGTCAGCGATTGGGTTTCACCCCGCGTGAAGATGGCCGAACCGTGAGCAGCCGGCAGATAGTCCACCTCGCACCAAATGGGACGGATTTCATCCAATGCACGCCCATCCAGGCGAATGCGCTCGTCCATCACCATGTTGCGGATGACTTCCTTTTTCGTTTTGTCGAAGTAGCGGTCGATAAAAGCGGCCTTTTCTTCGGCCAGCTCCTCCCCTTTTTCTTCGAGGAATTGCTCGCTCAGTTTCTTTTTCAGCTCGTCAAAACGCGCTTTGCGAGTTTGCTTGTCGAGAAAAGCTTTGGCAATTTCATAGATTTCACCTTGGGCTTTTTCTTTTACCCAAGCGAGCACTTCTTCATCCTCTTCGGGCAAGGCCACTTCGCGCTTGTTCAGGGCTTTCTCACCCACCTTTTGGGCCAGGTCCAGTTGCGCTTGAATTTGTGTCTTGATGGCTTCATGCCCAATGCGCATGGCCTCAACCAGGGCTTGTTCCGACACCTCGTTGGCTTCACCTTCCACCATGGTGATGTTGTCCATGGTAGCCGCGACGATGATGCTCAAGTCGGCCTCTTCCACTTCAGCCCGCGAGGGATTCACCTTGTACTCTCCGCCAATACGAGCTACGCGCACCTCGGAGATGGGCCCGGCGAAGGGGATGTCCGACACGGCCAGAGCCGATGAAGCGGCCAGAGCTGCATAGGCATCCGGCAGCACCTGCTCCTCGCCGGAAATCAGGTTGATGATGATTTGCGTTTCGTTCATGTAACCATCGGGAAAAAGCGGGCGCAAAGCCCTATCCACCAGGCGGGAAATCAGAATCTCGTAGTTCGACAAGCGGGCTTCCCTGCGAAAAAAGTTGCCGGGAATCCGCCCGGCAGCGGCAAATTTTTCCTGATAATCCACAGACAGTGGAAAGAAAGATTGACCTTCTTTGGCTTCTTTGGCAGAAACCACCGAAGCGAAAAGCATGGTTTTACCTATGCGAACGACCACAGAGCCATCGGCCTGGGTAGCTAATTTTCCGGTTTCAATGACCACTTCTTTGCCGTCAGGCAACTGAAATGAAGTACTAATAGGAATTTGTTTTCCCATGAATAGTTGTTTTAAAACTGAGCGAGCGGGTAAAACACTTGTGGTTCTCCCGCTCGCTTAAGCTGTGATGCATTAACCGCGAATTCCGAGCTTTTTGATCAATTCTCGATAGGCGGTGATGTCTTTCTTTCCCAGGTAGCGCAGCAGGCGCTTGCGCTTACCGACCAGGTTCAACAAAGCCCTGCGGCAAGCGTGGTCTTTGTGATTCTTGTGGAGGTGCTCGGAAAGATTTTGAATGCGATAGGTGAACAGGGCAATTTGTCCTTCAATGGAACCCGTGTTCTTGGCGTCTCCGCCATACTCCTGGAAGATCTCTTGGATCTTCTCCTTGGGCAAATACTCTGGCATGATGTTGTTTTTAACCGTTAGTGATTGCGAAAATCAGTTACAGCGGCGCAAAGGTACACATTTTCAAACAAAAAAGCCGGCGTGCACCGGCTTTTTTGTTTTTATTTATTTTTGAAGCGCTTCACCGCTTCGGTCAGGCGGGGTACCACTTCAAAGAGGTCGCCCACCACGCCGTAGTCTGCAGCTTTGAAAAAAGGCGCTTCGGGATCTTTGTTGATGACGACAATGGTCTTGGAGTTGTTCACGCCGGCCAGGTGCTGAATGGCACCCGAGATGCCTATAGCCACATACAAGTTGGGGCGGATGGCCAGTCCGGTCTGGCCCACGTGTTCGTGATGGGGGCGCCAGCCGTTGTCGGCTACGGGGCGCGAGCAGGCTGTAGCTGCATCCAGGGCTTTCGCCAAATCTTCAATCAAGTGCCAGTTTTCCGGGCCTTTCAGACCTCTACCGCCGGATACCACGCGCTCAGCTTCGGGCAGGGGAATGCTGCCTTCCTGCTTTTGCCGCTTGAGTAGGCGTATGCCGGGAGCCTCTATGGCCAGTTCCAGGGTTTCCACCGGACATTCCGATCCCAGCTGATCGTCGGGGGGAATGCTGTTGCCCATCAGGCTGAGCACCTTAAGCTCGCCCTTCAACTCCACCGTTGCGACGGCCTTACCCGAAAAAACCGGCCGCCTGACTTTGAAACCTTCCGTTAAGTCGGGCAAGCTGTTTACACCGGAGGCCGAGGCGGCACCCAAAGCGGCAGCTACGCGTCCGCCCAGGGCTTTACCCCGAACGGTAAAGGGCAGCACCACCACCTGAGCGCCCGTCTTCCGAGCCACTTCGGCAAGGCCATGGGCATAGAGCTTGCTGTCAAAGTCCGTCAGGTTTTCGTGGCTTACGCCAAACACCTTGGCGGCCCCGTAAAGACCCAACTGTGAGGCTTCGGCTGGAAGTTCTCCGCCTAAAACCAAAGCGTGACATTCCACACCCAGCATGTCGGCCGTCTTGCGGCCATAAGTTACGGCTTCTTTGGCGGCTTTTTTGAATCCGCCATCCTGCATTTCTGCAAAGACTAAAACAGACATATACGCTATGTTTTGAACGCCTCTGTCCGGTTCTTTTCCGGCAAAGGCCGTAGATGTTTTAAATGACTTTGGCTTCTTCGTGAAGCAGGCGCACCAACTCGTCCATGTTTTCCGGATCGATCAGCTTGACTTCTTTCTTGGCCGGGGGCAATTCGAAATGCACAAACTGCACCTTCTCTTCCACCTCTACCGGCGGCACCACCTTCAGCGGCTTGCGCTTGGCCATCATGATGCCCCGCATATTGGGAATGCGCTGTTCGGCCATGCCTTTGGCAGCACTGACCACCAGGGGCCCCTCCACTTCCACCACTTCGGTACCCCCCGTTACCGGCCGTGTCAAGACAAATTTTTGCCCTTCCATCTCCAGCTTTTCGGCATGCGACACGAAAGGCAGGCCGAGCAACTCGGCCAGCATCCCGGGCACTTCGGCTCCGTTGTAGTCGATGGTTTCCTTGCCGCAGAGAATGAGATCGTAGTTTTCCGATTTGGCGAAAGCCGCCAACTGCCGAGCTGTAAAATCTGCAGAAGACGCCTCGGCATCAATACGCACCGCATCATCGGCACCAATGGCCAGGGCCTTGCGGATGATGGGGTCTGAAGCTGCCGTGCCTACATGAACTACCGTAACGCTTCCGCCCAGGCTTTCCTTCAGCTCCAAGGCCCGCACCAGGGCATACCACTCGTCATAAGGGTTCATGATGAAGGTAACGCCACTTTCGTCAAAAGCCGAACCCTCGGCCGTAAAAGCCACGCGGGCCTCGGTATCCGGCACGCGACTTATGCACACGAGTATTTTCATTGCATTGTTTTTTTTCGTGTAAAGCGAAGAGCCTTTTCAGGCGCCTGCAAAGATAGGCAGAATTCCACAAAGCGAGCGAATTTTCGCACGAAGGATTATCTTTGTCGCAAAAAACCATTTCATGCTCAAAGTTTCACTCCGTTGTGCATCGCCCGATGCCTGGTTACAAGCCGTTTTAGCCGACTTCGACACTTTTTTGCAAGACCATGCCGATTGTGAACGCAAGGCCTCGGCCATGGCGCTGAGTTTTGTGGCCAAATACCACGATCGCAAGGCCATCATCCCCGCGCTGATCGACCTGGGTATAGAGGAATTGGAACACTTTCGCGAGGTGTATGCCGAGATGGAAAAGCGGGGCATCTCTCTGCCGGCCTCCATGGGCAAAGACCCCTACCTGGAGGCCCTGCTCAAACTTTGCAGGACAGGCAGAGATCAGCGCTTCCTCGACCGCCTGCTCATCGCCGGTTTGGTAGAGCAGCGCGGAGCCGAGCGCTTTCGCCTGGTTGCGGAGAACGTGGCCGATGAAGCCATGCAAAAATTTTACAAGCACTTCTGGACCTCGGAGGCCAAGCACGGCGTTCTCTTTCTTCGCCTTGCGGCAAATTATTTTTCGGAAGAAGAGATACAATCTCGCCTTGCCTGGTGGGAAGAACGCGAAGCGGAAATCATTCGAGCTTTACCTCCCCGAGCAGCCTTACACTAAGAGTCGAAATCTCATGAATCGCAAAAAGTTTCTTCAATGGCTGGCTTTGTCCACCATTTCCCTGCCGGTGCTCATCCGTTTCTTTGGCGGGCAGAGCAAGGCCCAAGGTAAAGCAGAAAGCCGAAACCGCTTTTTCTCCGCATCAACGGCGGTTCATCGCTGGAAGATGGTAACGACCTGGCCGCCCAAGTTTCCGGTTTTGGGCGAGGTGTGCGACTTGTTTGCCGACTGGGTTCGGCAGATGTCGGGCGGACGGCTCGAAATTCAGGTTTACGGAGGAGGCGAGTTGGTGCCCCCTTTGGAAGCCTTTGACGCCGTGCGTTCGGGTGCGGCCGATATGGCCAGCGGTGCTCCCTATTACTGGGCCGGCAAGTTACCCGCAGCCCAGTTCATCGCCTCCATTCCCTTTGGAATGAGCGCCCAACAGGTCAATGCCTGGCTACTCAGCGGTGGTGGCTGGGAATTGTGGCAGGAGCTATACGCCGATTTCAACCTCTACCCCATTCCCGCGGGAAATACGGGTGCGCAGATGGGCGGCTGGTTCAACAAGCGCATCGACTCTTTTTCCGATTTGCAAAACCTCAAGATGCGCATTCCCGGATTGGGCGGCAAGGTGCTGGAGCGGGCCGGTGGTGCTCCCGTACTGCTGGCCGGCAGCGAAATCTACATGGGGCTGGAGCGCGGCGTCATCGACGCCACGGAATGGATAGGCC
>JALSKB010000179.1 GCA_026989035.1 Saprospiraceae bacterium
AAGTGGACTCAGCCTCCGCATGGATTTTCGCCAGCGACTTTTCTGGGGTGACGGCCTTACGCAGCCATTCATGGAAAGCCTCGAAAGCGCCAACGACTACTTCGACCTTTCCGCCTCCTCACTCAACACCCGACAACGCCTGGCTTGGCACCTGGTCATAGATCGCCTCTACCTCGCCTGGCAAAACGACAAATGGGACATCAGCCTGGGCAGGCAGCGCATCAACTGGGGCGTCAGTACCCTATGGAACCCCAACGACCTCTTCAATGCCTATTCTTTTACCGATTTTGATTACGAAGAAAGGCCCGGAAGCGACGCCTTGTGGATGCGCTACTATCCAAGCTTTACCTCTTCCATAGAATTTGCCATCAACATGTTCGACAAAAAAGAAAGGGCCATCGCAGCCCTGCGCTGCCGCTTTCCCATCAACCAATGGGATACCCAACTCATTACAGCTTATGACCAAACTTACTGGGTGTTCGGAGGAGGATGGGAAGGTTCCCTGGGCAACTGGGGCTTCAAAGTCGAAAGCTCCTACTTCTTACACACAAAGCCCGATGACAAACCTGCCTTTAGCAGTGTTTTGGAGCTCAACTACATCACGGTAAAAAGTCATCTGTTCCAGGCTGGCTACCTTTTTAACAGCGAAGGCAAAAAACAAACATCCATCACACAATTGTTCGCCTTTGAATTAAATGCCCGCAATCTCTACCCCTATCAACATACCGTCTTCGCCCAGGCCCAATGGACCCTATCTCCGCTTACCGGACTAGGCCTCGCCCTCTTATACAGCCCGGTAAAAGCACAAGGGCTCTTCCTTAGCCCCAATTTTTCGCACTCGCTTTCGCAAAATTTAGACCTCTATTTCATAGCTCAACTGGCTTGGGAAAAAACCGACAAATTTCGCAATCCGGTACAGGCCTTCTTCATCAGAGCAAAAGGAAGTTTTTGATAAAAATCACCAAAACTTCTCCAAAGCCACAGCTGCTTCTCGCATCTCGGGCTCTAACGCCAGGCAACGCAACAAAGCCCGACGCGATTCCTCTTTGCGTCCCTCTTGCAAGAACAAAGCACCCAGGTTTAGCCAGGCACGGGCGTAATCCGGATCCAAGCGAAGCGCTTGGCGATAAAGAGACTCTGCCTTTTTGTAATCGCCTCGAAGCGCTCGCAAATAAGCCAGATTGTTGAGCGATACGGGTAGCCAGGAGTCCAGAGACAAAGCTGTTGCAAAAGCCTCCTCTGCCTGGCCATAGCGCCCCAAGGCTGTCAGAGCTACACCCCGCTTCTCGTGAAAAGGTGGATGCGCCGGCCGCAAAACCAGAGCTTCTTCAAAAAAGTGCAATGCCCTTTCTGCTTCTCCTAGCTGCAAAAATGCCTCTCCAATGCGGTAAAAAGTATAGGCATCACCGGGCTTCTCCGGATTCCCCTCCACAAAATCCAACAAGGCCTCGTAATCCCCGCGGGCAAAGTAGTAATACACCCATTCTTTAAAAGCCAATGCTTTACTCTGTTGTAAATAAACAAAAGCCGAATCCAACATCTCCGGCCCTTGGTCGTACCGCTCGTGAAAGGCCAAATACCCCTGTGCCGTCAGCAAAGGCGTAGGCTCACCCGTCAACAATTCAAGCCCCAAAAAGGCTTTCCCTTTGGCCGGCTTTCGCCAAATGCTGTCTTTCCGAATATAGTGATCCGTAATCTGCACATGGGGAATGTCTATGCTACCCGAACGAGGCATGTGACAGGAAATACAGTCTTTCCCTGACGCTTTGCGCTCAGCCGGACCTAAACTACAAGTTCGATCGGAATGCTCTGCGTGGCAATTTGTACAAGCCCTGACAAAATCTCCGCGCTCCGTTTTGCGGATGCTGTGATGCGGATCATGACAAGACAAACAGCTTAGCTCTGACTTCTGATAGCAAGCACTCTGCTTCAGACGATCGGCCTGGGAAGCCATAATAAAAGCCCTGTCCGAGTCTTCGTAACGCGGCAAAAAATACCGAATGTAATCGTGTAAACGCATGCCCGGCCGAAAATCCAAATAAGTCTTCCCTTCAGCCAACACACTCACCCCCTGTAGATGACAGCGCTGGCACAAATCCATCAGTCGTTCACGTGTCAAACGGGATGGCCGCACAATGCTCAAGTCGGCTTCAAGCGCTGTATCGACCAGCACACCGCTCATCTTTTCTTCTACATGCAAACTGCCCGGTCCATGACAGCGCTCACAACCAATAGGGCGCAAAGCCCTTCGATAGCGGTGGAAAGCTGCCGTATCCACCTTCGGCAAATCGCTGTGACAACTCACACACTCCCACTCCAAACGCCGAAAAAAACGTTGATTCCCGCCATGAGCAAATCCCGGTGCCAAATCCCAACGCCCCTCTTGGGTGTAAAAGGTAATAGGTGCCTGATACAAATAACCGTTTCGCTCGATAAGGTGAGAGTTCGTATGCTGTCCGCTACCCACTACATACCTTATCCGCGCTTCCAACAAATGAACCGTATCACCCGCCTCAAGGCGAAACTCCCTAACGTACAAGCTGCTGTCCTTCCAAAAAGGGTGATAGTAAAAATTCTTTATGCTATCATAGACCAAAACCTCAGACCCGAAAAAAGCCGAGCTGTTCTGCGGCAAAGCTGCAGCTATGGATTGCCCCATTTCAGTCTGCACAAAGGCCTCGTAAATCTCCGCATGGCAAGGCCGACAGGCTTTCGACCCCACGTAATGCACCTCTTTCGCCCAATTTCGAAATTCCAAATCCTGCGGCTCAGGCCGGCAAGCCGACCAAAAGAAAAAAAGCAAAGAAAAAAAAACTCCTCTCCGCAATATGCCATTCCTCTCTTCTCTTGACATCTGCTGTGCTTTTTACCTTATAAAACGCCTATGCGTAAAAAACAAACTAAACTACAGCCTGCAAGCCGTACAAGCAAAAATAAATAACATCCTGAAAACCCTATCTTTGTAGCAAACCAAAAAGCAACTGAAATGCCAACCACTACTCGGCTGCTAAAGCAAATTTTCGACCCCTATCACCAAAGCTCCGAAAAAAATTGGGAAGCATTCGCCTCCCAACTCCAAGAAGTTCAATACACTAAAGGGCAAATCGTCAAAGCCTCTTGGAAAACGGAAAAAAATCTCTACATCATAAAAAAAGGAGCTGCCGGAATTTTCCTCTGGAAAGAAAACCACGCCCTGTGCATCGACCTCTGCTTTGAAAACGATTTCTTCAGCGATTACATGTCCTTCCTCACGCAAAAACCCAGCCCTTTATACACCCTCTGCCTTGAAGACATGGAATGCCTGGCTATTTCTCAACACAAATTAAACGATCTGTACGCTCAATCAAAAACCGGAGAAAAAATCGGAAGAATCGCTGCCGAAAATCTCTTCATCCACAAGCAAAACCAGCAAATCGAATTGTTGCTCATGACGGCAGAGCAAAGATACAAGCAACTCCTCGACAAACAACCCGCTTTAATCCAACGAACTCCACTCAAACACATTGCATCTTATCTCGACATCACACCGGAAAGCCTCAGCAGAATAAGAAAAAACATAGCAACTATTTAATATGGCGAAGTGCTGGTTAGCTCGAAAGAGGTAGCGCTATTTTGTCTGCAGCTTTGTCGGCTTTCACTCCCTCCAGCATACTCGATAGGATTTTCCGGGGGAATGAGCGCTGCTACTCTTCACTCGCCTTTTCAGGCACCTTTTGGGCTTGCTTGAATACGAATTCCAGGCAGTGAAGCAAATCACGCATGCCGGAAATGGCATACTTTACCCTGAAAGTTTCCCAAACGTAGGTACAAATAGACTTGGTACCAAATAGAGATATTCAGCCAAGTGGGCAACCAAGGCTCGTTCTTGCTGTGCCGTTAGTTTCCCCTGGTAGCAGGTGTAGTTGTCTTTTATACCCGAAGCAAAGTGGTTTAGAAGGCCTTAGTTTTCCAAACTCCCTATCTTTTGCCTGTTTGCGAGTTTTAGATATTCCAAACCATTTTGGTTTGGGTATATAATACACTTTCCACTTGTTAACAAATCTTCCGGAACTTGCAACAAGAAAGCTAAACGAAGACCAATCCGCTCATACCCATACCCGAACTGAAGTCGCTCGGGTCAAACACACCCTGCAAGCGAACTATACTCATGGCGAAGTGGTTTGGGAGGCGTCAGCCTCCCAAACCACTTCGCCATGAGTATAAGAAGGCCTGGCCGATTATGACTCAGCAAACCAGCAAATTCCGTTCGCAACATTTCCCCAATCGCAAGAACTCGACTACCTGTAAATAATGAAGCTACAAAACCTGCATCATATTTCATAATCGCTCAAGCCAAAATGCCTGGGGATACTCCCCACTCGTAAACGATTGGAGAATAAGAAAATTTGGGAGCTAAAGCCCTCCCAAAGCATTTTGTCATAAGTACAAAAGCAATAACATCTTTTGGAGCATCGCCCCCTACAGACAGTGCTTTGACATAGTAGTGATGTCTCTTAACAACCGGAACTTTTTTAACTGCAGGCTTAAATCCACTATATTCCGAGATCGATTTAGCAGGAACCTCCACAGCCTTATTTTTTTAATCCGATTTCCCGCAAACGCTCATCCAGATAGGCCCCGGCAGTGATAGGGGCGTATTGCAAAGGGCGATCCTCCGTTACACATTGCGGCAGGCAACTCAAGTCCATTTCGCTGCGCGGGTGCAGGAAAAAGGGTATGGACAAACGCGGCTCATGCCAACGTTCCCGCGGAGGATTCACCACCCGATGCGTCGTGGAAGGCAGGTAGTTGTTGGTCAGACGCTGAAGCATGTCCCCTACATTGATGACAATCTCGTCTTCAGCCGGCATGGCTTCAATCCACTCTCCGGCCTGATTCAAAACTTGCAAACCTCCGGCCGAAGCCCCCACCAGCAAAGTAATCAAATTGATGTCTTCGTGCTGCTCTGCCCGAATGGCTGATGCCGGCTCCTCCGTAATCGGAGGGTAGTAAATAGAACGCAAGATGCTGTTGCCATAACGAATTTTGTCGTCAAAATAACGCTCTTCCAAGCCCAAATAACGCGCAATCGCCTGAAGCAACTTACCGCCCGTAAGTTCAAAAATGCGATACAAGGCAATGCCTGTCGGTACAAAGTCGGGCACTTCCCGAACAAAGACATTCTCCGGATATTCCTCCCCCAAAAGCTCCTCCCCTTCAAGCTCCTGACCAATCTGAAAAAACTCCTTCAAATCGGGCTTGTCAAACCCCTTAGCGTGCTCTCGGCCAAAAGAAGTATAACCGCGCTGGCCAGCCAATTCCGGCAGTTCGTACTGACTCTTTACCCCATCCTGTAAAGCAAAAAATTCGTGCGAAAGGCGGTAAAAATCATCCACCAAAGAAGTCGGAATACCGTGATTTTTGACCACCACAAAACCTATTTGCCGAAAGGCATCTCCAATCTCCTGCACAAACTCGGCACGCGCGGCTTCATCCCCGGAAGTGTACTTCCTCAAATCGACAACGGGAATCTTTTTCATATCTTTGCTTTGTCGGTTAAACCCTTTACCAGGACTGTTCGTAAAAATATGCCAAAACACAGCTCATGGCTCAACGCAAAGTTAAAAAAAAGAAACCAAAAAAGCAGGCCCCACAAACAACACCTCCAAAACAAAACCTACGACTCTATGCCATCCTGCTTTTCGCCTTTTCCTTCTTGCTCTACGCCAACACTTTTAACAATGATTTCGCCTTAGATGACGCCATAGTCATCACACAAAACGAATTCACCACACAGGGCATCCAAGGCATACCCCAACTGCTCAAATACGACACCTTTCGCGGCTTTTTCAAAGAAGCAGGAAAAGACAAACTGGTATCGGGAGGGCGTTTCCGACCGGCCTCGCCCGTCTTCTTTGCACTCATGGTCGAATTTTTCGGTCTCAAGCCCATGCCACTCCACATAGCTAATGCAATTTTTTACGCACTAACAGTTGTGCTTCTCTTCTACTTATTCTTTCTTTGGCTTTCGCCAAATAAAAACCTATCTAAAAAACAGGTTTTATACGTCAGCTTAGGCACGGCTTTGCTCTTTGGCGCACACCCTTTACACACGGAAGTCGTGGCCAACATCAAGGGCTTAGATGAAATTTTTGCCCTGCTCGGCAGTTTAGCTACAGCCTGGCTCATTACTCGGGCAGCTGATCAAAAAAAATGGACAACCTCCTTTTGGGCTGCACCCGTCTTTTTGTTCGCTTTGCTCTCCAAAGAAAACGCCATCACCTTTTTGGGCATCATGCCCCTGGCCTTGTATTTTTTCAGGCCCGGCAACCTCTGGAAACAAAGCCTAAAGTATCTCCTGCCCGCACTTGCAGCAAGCCTGCTCTTTCTAATCTGGCGCGGCAACATCCTGGGCTGGAGCCTGGGTGAGCCCGTAAGGGAACTGCTCAACAATCCTTTCCTCAAGTGGGACGGAAAAACCTATATCCCCTACTCCTTCACTGAAAAACTGGCGACCATAGCCCATACCCTGCTCGAATACCTGCGCCTCCTCTTCTTCCCCCATCCGCTGACCCACGATTACTACCCCCACCATATCCGATTGCACACCTTCTCTTCACCCACAGCCCTGCTTGGGCTAATCGCATATCTGGCTCTCGGCCTCTATGCTCTCCGAGGTATCCTGCGAAAGCAAATGCCGGCATTTGGCGTGGCCTGGTACCTGATGAGCCTGTCTATCGTATCCAACATCGTTTTTCCGGTAGGCGTGTTTATGTCGGAGCGATTTTTGTACATGCCCTCAGTCGGATTTGCCTTTTTCCTCTCTTGGTTTTTGTACCGCCTTACGGCAAAAAAAGGAGGGCTGCAAACCAAAAACTGGTGGTTAATCGTCGGCACAATCTCCTTGCTCTTCAGCATAAAAACCATCACCCGCAACCCCGCTTGGAAAGACGACTACACCCTCTTTACCACCGATATTCGCGTATCCAAAAACAGTGCAAAATTGCAAAACTCCGTCGGAGGAAAAATGGTGGAACGCGCTCAATCTCTAGAAGGAGAAGAACGCCTAAAGCTCATCCAAAAAGCCATCCCGCATTTTCAAAAAGCCATAGAACTACACCCGTACTTTAAAAACGCCTACCTACAAATGGGCAATGCCTTAGTCTATTTAAGCGAATATGAGAAAGCCCTACCTTACTACGACAAAGCTCTGCGCATAGACCCATCTTTTGTAGAAGCCATCACCAACAAAGGAGTAGCCCTGGCCAGCTTGCATCGCTATGATGAAGCCATACAGCAATACGAACAAGCCCTCAAAGTCAAACCTCAATATCAAGACGCCCGCCAAAGAAAACTCAATACCCTGCGCGAAGCCGGGCGTTACTACGGCCAACAAAACAATTTGGCGAAAGCCCTGGAATACCTCCACAAAGCAGAAAAAGAAAATCCTAAAGACTACCAAACACTACACCTACTTGGTGTGGCTTACGGCTTTGCCAACCAAACCGAACGAGCCATATCTTATTTTGAAAAAGCACTGAAATACGCGCCTCAAGACAAAGCTGCGCCCATATATTTCGATCTGGGTAGCGCGTATTACAACGCAAAACAAAACGAAAAAGGAGCAAAGTTTCACCAAAAAGCTATCCAGCTCGACCCCTCCATGCAAAAACGCTTGCAGCAATAAAAACGAAACACTTAAAGTCGTCGCATACCGTTTTCTTCGTATCATGGAGCAAACACCTAAACCGAAATGAATACAAAAAAAGTCACCTTAAGTCTTTTGTTCATTGCTCTGGGCAAATTTCTCTTCGCTCAAACAGCGCCCTTCTGGGCCGACGACCCACAAGCCGATGCTTGGGTGGATTCGGTTTATCAAAGCCTGAGTGAAGATGAGCGCCTCGGGCAGCTCTTCATGATACGCGCCCACTCCAACCTCGGCCCCGAACACCAACGACAAGTGGAAAAGCTCATCAGAGAAGAACACGTAGGAGGATTGCTCTTCTTTCAAGGCTCGCCCGAACAACAAGCTCTGCTCACCAACCACTATCAGGAAATCTCCGGCAAAGTCCCCCTCATGATTGCCATGGATGCCGAATGGGGCCTGGGCATGCGGCTAAAAGAAAACGCCATCAGCTTCCCCAAGCAACTCACCCTCGGCAGCATAGAAGAACGCGAACTCATTTACGAAATGGGCGCCGAAATCGGCCGTCAACTGCGTCGGCTGGGCGTACATATCAACTTTGCCCCCGTAGCCGATATCAACAACAACCCCGACAATCCCGTCATCAACGTGCGCTCTTTCGGAGAAGACCGCTACGAAGTCAGTACCCGCAGCTACCTGTATGCCCGCGGACTGCAAGATCAACGGGTGCTGGCTTGCGCCAAACACTTCCCCGGCCATGGAGATACCGATGTGGACTCCCACCTCGATTTGCCCCTCATTCCCCACAAGCGTCAACGCTTAGACAGCGTCGAACTCTTTCCCTTTCATCAACTCGCGCAAAGAGACCTGGGTAGCATCATGATTGCCCATCTGCATGTTCCCGCTCTGGACGACACACCTCACCTGCCAACAACCCTCTCTTCTCAAGCCGTTAACAATATTTTGCGAAAGCAATGGCAATACCAAGGCCTCATCGTTACCGACGGCCTGGGCATGAAAGGCGTAACCAAATACTTCCCCAGTGGAGAACTGGAGGCCATGGCTCTGGCCGCAGGTAATGACTTGTTGCTGCTGCCTCAAGATGTGCCCGCCGCCAAGGCCGCCATCCGCCGCTATCTGGCCGAAGGCAAACTCAGCCCTAAACGCATAAAAGAAAGCGTACGCCGCATCCTCCGCCTCAAATACTGGCTGGGACTGGCTCACTACCGGCCCATTCCCCTGGCAAACCTTCGGGCAGACCTCAACAACCCCAAAGCCCAAGCGCTCAAACGCCAACTCTATCAACACGCACTCACTTGGATAAGTGACGAAAACCACCTGCTCCCTTTTCGAGAAACAGCTCATCTCCAATTTGCCAGCCTCAGCATTGGAACAGACGTCCGAACGCCCTTTCAAAAGCGCCTCAACAGCTATGTGCCTGCCCAGTATTTTGTACTACCTACCAACATCTCGGACGGCCGCGCCAAACGCTACTTGCGCCTGCTGAAAAAATACGACCGAATCATCGTTGGCCTGCATGGACTCAACCCCTATGCTGCTCGCAACTTTGGCCTGAAACCCTCTACCATTCGCTTTTTGCAAAAACTCCGAGAGCAAAATGAAATCATCTTGGTCGTCTTCGGAACACCTTACGTCCTGGCTCAACTGGAAGACTTCCCTCATATTCTGCTCGCCCATGAAGATGATCCATCGGCCCAGGATGTGGCAGCACAAGCGCTCTTTGGAGCCTTCAGGGTAGCGGGAAAGCTACCCGTTAGCGTGGGCCTGAGATTCAAAGCCGGACATGGGCTGGAACGTCCTTCCCTGTGGCGCCTGGCTTATGGGCTCCCCGAAGAAGAAGGCATGAACTCCTTGATTCTCCGTGGCATCGACACTTTGGCTCAACACGCCATAGACAGCGGAGCTACACCAGGCTGTGTCGTGCTCGTAGCACGCAATGGAAGAGTCGTTTTTCACAAGGCTTATGGCTACCACACTTATCGAAAAAAACACCCCATGAGCCCCGACGACATCTTCGACCTGGCCTCCGTTACCAAAGTGGCTGCTACCACCCTCTCCATCATGAAGCTGTATGAAGAAGAAAAATTGCGCCTTAGCGACACCCTGGCCTGCTATTTACCGGAAACAGATACTACCGACAAAGCTTGCTTGGTCGTAGAAGACATCTTGCGCCACCGAGCCGGCCTCAAACCCTGGATTCCCTTCTACGAAGAAACGGTCTCCGAAAAAAAACACCGCCCCCTGCCTACCTATTATCGCAGCCGTAAAAGCTCCAACTACGATATCAGCGTTACGGACAAACTCTACCTGCTCGATAGCTATCCGGATTCCATTTGGCAAAAGATTCTCCAATCTCCTCTGCGCGACAAACCCGGCTACCTGTACAGCGATTTGGGGCTCTACCTCATGGCCGAAACCATTCACCGACTCACAGGTATGCCCTTAAATGAATACGCCGACAGCGTCTTTTACCGCCCTCTGGGTTTGCAAACTACGGGCTTCAACCCCCTTCAAAGATTCTCCCGATCCCGCATTCCGCCAACTGAAGAAGACGATTATTTCCGACACCAACGCATTCAGGGATACGTCCATGACATGGGAGCCGCCATGCTGGACGGAGTAAGCGGCCATGCCGGCCTGTTCTCCAATGCTAATGACCTGGCCATCCTCTTTCAAATGTTGCTCAACGGAGGCTATTACGGAGGTAAGCGCTACCTCAAAGCAGAAACCATAGACCGCTTTACCTCCCGTTGTGAAAACTGCAGTCGCAGAGGCATAGGCTTCGATATGAAACAACTCGACCCCACCCAGGTACTCAACGTATCCGAATATGCCTCGGAACGCGCCTTCGGCCACCTGGGATTTACCGGCATCAGCGTCTGGGCCGACCCTGCCGAAGGCCTGATCTTTGTCTTCCTGTCTAATCGCACTTACCCCAAAATGACCAACCACAAACTAGCTTCCATGAACTTCCGGCCCCGCATACAATCCATAGCCTATAAAGCCATCCAATAAACAAAGCTATACCCCAACCGAAACAGTTTGGGATACTTACGACTCGCAAACAAGCGAAAGATAGGGCGTTTGGGATCTTAACGCCTACCAAACCACTTCGCCATGGGTATTTACCTTTCTTCTCATGCACAGCTGCGCCGGCACCCCCATTCAAACAGCGTTTGGATAGGAAAAACTTTAGCCGTATCTTAGCGTTGTTTTTCTGTTATTCGACCTTGCAATAATATTCGGTACCAGACACACATGATCGATCAAAAAGAAATCCGGCAAATCCAACAAAAAAGACTGCCGCAATACCGCAAATGGATCAAATATGCCTGGTATGCCTTTGGCTTAGGCTGGCTGGCTCTCATCTTGCTTTTCGTTGGTCTAACTTTCTCGGACTTGCCCAACACCCGGGAATTGGAAGACCCCCGTAGTGAACTGGCCTCGGAAGTACTGGCCGCCGATGGCAGCGTGCTGGGTCGCTACTTCATCGAAAACCGCGTGCGCGTCAAATATCAAGATCTCTCCCCAAACCTCATCAACGCCCTCATCGCTACCGAAGACGTCCGCTATCACAAACACTCCGGCATAGACTTCAAAGCCCTGGGGCGGGTATTTTTCAAAACCGTCATCCTCAACCAACATAGCGCCGGAGGAGGAAGCACCATCTCTCAACAATTGGCCAAACTTTTCTTCACCAAAAAACACTCCCGAAACGTCATCCAACGGGCTATCCCAAAGCTCAAAGAGTGGATCATCGCCGTGCGTCTCGAACGCAAATACACCAAAGAGGAAATCATTGCCATGTATCTCAATAAATTCGACTTCCTCTACGAAAGCGACGGCATCAAAGCAGCATCCGAAAATTACTTCGGGAAACAACCCGACTCCCTCAAGATCGAAGAAGCCGCTACGCTAATAGGCATGCTCAAAAACCCCTCCCTTTTCAACCCCATCTCCCATCCCGATAACGCCCGACAACGCCGCAATGTCGTCCTCTACCAAATGTATCGATACAACTACCTGACCAAAGAAGAAAAAGACTCCCTCCAAAACCTGCCTCTCCAAGTCAGAAAAAAGGCCTACAACATGCACAATGCAGGCCTGGCTCCTTATTTCCGAGCAGAACTCGGCAAACAAATTCGCAAAATCCTCCAACAAGAAGAATACCTCAAACCCGATGGCACCGCCTACGACATCTATCGCGATGGCTTGAAAATATACACCACCATAGACCCCGCTATCCAGCGCCACATGGAAAAAGCAGCCTGGAAACACATGAAAAGCCTGCAGGAAGAATTTGATAAACATTGGAAAAACAAAGACCCCTGGACTTACAAAGAAGAAGAAACTACCAAAGCTGAAATGCAGGCCCGCCAAAACAAGCTCCAGCGCATGGTTTGGGAAAGCGAGCGCTACAGAAAACTCAGCCAAAGTGCCCTTAAACAGTACAAACAACCCCTGATCCAACAAGTCGAAAACCTGCGCCTGCGCGACATCGATATCCAACGGCTCATCGCCATCCAAAAAGACGACAAAGAACTCCAACGACTCAAAGACAACGGTATCATCTCCAAAAACATGGCCGGTGCTTACGCCCAAACGCTCAAACACCCGCAATGGCCCGCCCTCAAGCAAGCTTGGGAAGAACTGCAAAAAACAGCCGAAGACATCTTCAACAAGCCGGTGAAAATGACCGTCTTCACCTATGAAAACGCAGAACACAAAAAAGATACCGTGATGAGTCCGCTGGACTCCCTCAAATACCACCACAACTTCTTGCAAATAGGCTCCCTGGCTGTGGACCCCTCCAACGGACACGTAAAAGGCTGGGTCGGAGGCATCGACTTCACCTATTTCAAATACGACCACATCTTCTCCCGCAGGCAGGTAGGATCAACCTTTAAACCTTTTGTCTATGCTACAGCCATAGGTGAAATGGGATTTTCACCCTGCTTCCGAGTTTATGACCAACCCCAAACCATCCTTCCCGGGGAAGGCCACTTCTACCTCACCAAAGAATGGACGCCCCAAAATGCCTCGGGTGAATACAGCGGCGAGCTCCTCACACTTAAAGATGCGCTGAAAAAATCCAAAAACACCGTTTCTGTCTTCCTCATGAAAGAACTTGGCAGCGTGGACCCCGTGCTCGAAGTCATCCACAACATGGGCATAGATATAAACGCCAAATACCCCAATGGCCGCTACGTCGTACCCCGCACCCCCTCCATCTGCCTGGGAGCCACCGACCTGTCCGTCTATGAAATGAGTGGGGCCTACACCACCTTCGCCAACAACGGCATTTACAACAAACCCATCTACCTGCTCCGCATAGAAGACCGCAGTGGCCGCATCATCTACAAGCAAGAACCCTACGAACGCCCGGCTCTAAACGAAGCAACCAACTACGTCATGGTCGAAATGCTCAAATACGCAGCCAACTTCTACGACCTCAAAAGCGAAGCCGGTGGAAAAACGGGTACCACCAACGACTACGTCGATGGCTGGTTCATGGGTATAACCCCCTCCCTGGTCGTAGGCACCTGGGTCGGCGGAGAAGACCGCTGGATTCGCTTCCGCAGCATCTACTACGGCCAAGGTGCTCGCATGGCTAAACCCTTTTTCCGCGAACTCATCAAGGATTTGGAAACCGACGAAAACTCCGGCTACAACTACAAAGCCCAATTCTATAAACCGGACAACATCAACATAGAGCTCGATTGCAGCAAATATCAACAAAACACAGAAGGTGCCGAAACCCTCCAAGACCCCAATGAAGAAGACATCTTCGGCGACGAAGAAGAAATGTAAGGCGACGAAGAAGAAATGTAAAAAGCTGTACCAACCTCAATGCACACAACGAGCCAAACCCTCTTTAGCAGCTTGATATTCCGGATCCAAACGAAGGGCCTGTTCGTAATCGGCTTTGGCTTTCGCCAAATTTCCTTGCAACTCCCAGGCTACCCCCCTGTAGTAATAAGCTTTGACAAAAGCCGGATCGGTTTTTATGGCTAAGTCAAACTGCTCCGATGCCTGAGCCGTGGAATCCATGTCTAGGTATAACAAACCCGAATTGTAGTAAGCATCACTGTACTGAGGATCCAAATCAATGATTTGGCGATAGACCTTCAAGGCCTCGTCCAACCTGTTTAAATTATTTGAAAGATGATAGGCCTTTTCATGAAGGGCCAAAATATTCTCGGGATCGGCCCGCAAAGCATTGTCGTAATAACGCAAGGCTTCCTCAGGGTCGGCCTCTTTCCACAAAGCGGCCAACTGCAACCAGCCGTCAACCAATTTCGAATCCAAATTGACCGCCTTGAAATAAGCCTTCTTGGCTTTTTCTCTCTCCCCCTGATCTAAATAAATAGTCCCCAACATAAAATAAGCCTCTGCATTTTGAGGGTCTATCTTTAAAACCTTACCCACCGTCTTCAAAGCCTCCTCGTGCTGCTTCAAAATCAACTGAAACTCCGAAAGCTTCAGCAAAGTGGGTATGCGCTCGGGATAAAGTGAAGCAGCATACAGCATGGTATTTAGGGCCTTTTGAGACTGGTAATAATCCATATAAATATCGGCTAAAAGATGCAGGTAATCGACATTGACAGAATCCAAAGCCAAGGCCCTGTTCAAATCTTCTATAGCCGGATCATAGGCCTCCTGCTCATAATAATAACGAGCCCTGGCTGCATAAGCCTCGGCATTCCCCGACTCCTCTGCTATGAGCTGATTCAACTTCTCCAAAGCGGGATCAGAACTTTGTGTCTCAACTCTTTGCTTTTTCTCCTCTCCGGAAGCAGACTCCTCCTCACAAGACAGCATGAACAGCAGCATCAAAAAAACGACAAAGGGCAAAGACAAAAAGCGACCCAATACCATCAACCTAAAACACTTCATGAACTTTGTTTTTGATTCAAAACAACAAATCCCTCCTCTCCGAAAACGCCGGGCGAAAATACACGCATTTAATCAAAAAAGCCTTATTTTGCCTTAGGTTTGCGTCTGCTGAGGTACAAACCTATCCAAAAAACTATGTCATCATGAAGAAAGTTCTACACATCAACCCATTGCCTCCCCAAATCAAAAACTCCTTCCTTTTTGCACTCTTCCCCATACTACTGCTTTCTTTCTCCTGCAGTTCTCCTTGCGGAAACAGCAAAGAAGCCTTCCTCGGTAAACTCGACCGGCTCATTGAAGAAGCCAAACAACTAAGCTATCCTCCCGATGATGAACGCTGGGAAAAATACGACAAAAAAATGGAGGTGCTTTTCAACAACTGCTATGAAAAGTGGAAAGCAGAGCTGAATGTCAAAGAAAAAGCCCATGTCATAAGTCAAATGCTCTCCTATGCCTATCAGCGAGCCAAAAATCACAAAATCAAAGAACAATTGAAGGATGTGCTCAGAGAAGGAAAAGAAGAGTTCAAAGCCCTCAAAGAAGAGCTCAGACCCCTCATGGATGATCTGAAAAGCGAAGTTGACGAAATTTTGAAAGAGCTGGAGTGATAACTTTTTATTCTCTTTTTTCGTTAAAGAAAAAATAACCCCAAAAAAATGGCCCCATGGGCACCCATCGTGCTGAGCTTTAGTACGGCCTTTGCCGTAAGCTACCTCTTAGTACCCCACATCATCAAAGTGGCTTGGTACAAGAACTTGTTCGGCGAAACCGATGAACGCCACGTCCACGTAGAAAAAACACCTCCCTTAGGTGGCATTGCCATCTTTTCAGGTGTGGTTTTTGCCCTGCTTATCTGGGTGCCCAACAACCAATTCTTCCGCTTCCAAGCTGTCCTTTCCTCTTTCCTCATCATTTTTTTAGTCGGAGTACGCGACGACATCAAGCCCATTTTGCCCTGGAAAAAATTCTTGGGGCAATTGCTGGCAGCATCCATCGTAGTCTTCAAAGGCAATGTCTATCTAAAAGGATTACACGGTCTGGCCGGCTTAGAGGAAATTCCTCTGCTTTGGGGTTATACTCTGGGTATTTTAGTCGTCTTGCTACTCATCAATGCCTTCAATCTCATTGATGGCATCAACGGTTTGGCAGGAAGCGTAGCTACGCTTTTTTCCCTGCTTATCGGTAGCTGGCTTTACCTATCGGGAGCCAAAGCAGAATATTTTCTGGCTTTCTCTCTGGCCGGTGCGACCATAGGCTTTCTCCTATACAACTTTCGATCAAAAATTTTTATGGGCGACACAGGGTCTATGTTAATCGGCCTGATCTCTGCCGTGCTGCTTATCCGTTTCCTGGAGTGGAACGAAATGCTATCGCACAAAAACCCTTTACAAATCAGCTCCGCACCAGCCGTTGTCACCGGCTTGCTTATCTTACCCCTTTTTGATACCCTGAGAGTCTTTGTCTTGCGCCTTTTAAGAGGGAAATCGCCCTTTCAAGCCGACAGGACGCACTTGCATCACCTCCTACTCGACTTGGGCTTTTCCCATTTACAGGCCACCGGCATGCTGTTGGCAGCCAACACACTCATCATCATCTTCTGCTACTATTTCCATGCCTCTTCTTCCTTAATGCTCATTTTGTTGATCTTGGCAATAGCCCTATTTTTGTCGGGTATTTTGGTGTATGTACACCGAAGGCACAAAAGATTGTACTCCTGACAAAGGAATTGGCCTTGCCTCAGACAGATCCAATTCCTTGCAGCAAAGGTAACCTCTTTAACTACCCCAAGCCGATTGGGTTGGGGAAAAGAATCGGATAGTGTGATTTCTTTTTTATGGGTATTCCTTGGGGGCGGGATGGGCAGCGCGACCCGCTATGGTTTGGCTTATTGGCTAAACAAACACGCTCTAATTTTCCCCTTAGCCACCTTTTTAGCCAACTTATTGAGCTGTGTGTTGTTGGGTTTTTTAGCAGGACTTAGCTTGCGAGGGGGCATATCCAAAGAAGGGCGATGGCTGTGGATGTCCGGATTTTGCGGAGGTTTTAGCACTTTCTCCACCTTCTCTGCGGAAAGTTATCACCTGCTACAAATAGGCCACTATACCCAGGCTGTGCTCAACATAGGGCTTAGCCTGATAGCCGGTTTGGCAGGTATTTACCTCGGCCTTCGTTTGGCGGAAGCTCTATAAAACAAAACACCTATGCGTGCCTTGACGGAAATACGCGAGCACGAAACAGCCAGCATCGGTTATTTTACCGACCCCGCGGTAGGCGCTAAACTGCTTTCCATGGGCATCCTGCCAGGCTATCCCATTGTCATTTTACGCAAAACCCTGCAAGGCGACACCTTTTACATCAAAGTCGGTGACAACCGCTTTGCCATTCGTAAAAAAGAGGCTGCATGTATCGTGCTCAAATAAAAAGCAAAGCCAAAGAAAAAATTCGAACCTTTAAAGTCGGCCTCTTGGGCAACCCCAATTGCGGCAAATCTTCCGTATTCAATTACCTTACCGGCTTGCGCCAAAAAACAGGAAATTTCCCAGGTGTTACCGTAGATAAAAAAACAGGTTCTTTTCAACTTGGATCCGACACGCAAATCATTTTAACGGATTTCCCCGGCACCTACAGCCTCTATCCAACCTCGCAAGACGAACGCATCGTAGCCCAAACATTTACCAACCCCAATGACCCCAATTACTCCGATGCCATCATTTACATCGCAGATGTAACGCAGCTCGAAAAACACCTGCTCCTGTTTAGCCAGCTTCTCGACCTGGGCATACCCCTCGTCTTGGCACTCAATATGGCTGACCTGGCTGCTAAACGGGGTATTCGTGTAAAGCGGGAACAACTCGAAAAAAAACTTGGCGTCCCGGTCATTTGCATAAGTGGGCGCACCGGCCACCACATCGAAAAACTCAAAGAGCGCCTCAAAAGTGTCTTGGACAAGTATTTCCCAACTATAAACTTGGAGAAAAATTCTACAAACGGCAAAGCCAAAAACTTTTACACCCCCTCCGAGCAAGAAGAAAAAATCATAGCGAAAGTCAAAAAAATACTACCCCTTCAGAGCGATTACCAAGCTCTACTCATCGCACACCACTATCACTGGCTGTCCTGGCTAAATCGACAGCAAAAACGACAAATAGCCGCCATCCTTGAGCAAAATCCCTTCGACGACTTGCGCGCTCAAGTGGACGAAACCATGGCCCGCTATAATCGCCTCAGCCCCCTCGTTAGAAAGTATTTGGCGAAAGCCGGCCAAGGAAAAAATTTCACAGCAATCCTGGACAATGCACTTACCCACCCCTGGCTGGGGCCTGTGATTTTTTTCCTCATCATGCTCTTCGTCTTCCAGGCTATCTTTTCCTGGGCTGCTTATCCAATGGACTGGATAGACTCCGCTTTTGCACAACTGAACGAATGGCTATCCAACAGCCTTCCGGCAAATGCCTTAACAGACTTACTCATTGACGGCATCGTGGCCGGTCTCGGCGGCATCGTCATTTTTGTGCCGCAAATAGCCATTCTCTTCTTCCTCATTGGCCTGCTCGAAGAAGTGGGCTATCTGGCTCGCGTCGTCTATCTCTTTGATGGTTTGATGCAGCGTTTTGGCCTGGGAGGACGCAGCATTGTAGCGCTCATTTCCGGAGGTGCCTGTGCCATACCTGCCATCATGAGTACGCGCACCATTTCCAATTGGAAAGAGCGCCTTATCACTATTTTGGTAACACCTTTCATCAGCTGTTCTGCCCGCATCCCTGTCTATACGGCACTTATTGCCTTTGCCGTACCATCGAAAAAAATTTGGTGGATTTTCGACCAACAAGGCTTGGCCTTTATGGGCTTATACCTCATCGGCATCTTGGCAGCCTTTGGCTCGGCTTTGGTATTAAAACACCTGCTCAAAAGCTCGGAAAACACCATGCTTATTCTCGAATTGCCCGAATACCGCCTGCCGGTATTGCGAAATATCCTCTACCACGTCAATGCCAAAGTCAAAGCCTTCGTCTTTCAAGCGGGTAAAATCATTCTGATGATTTCCGTTTTGCTCTGGGCCATGGCCAGCTATGGTCCGACAGGGGCCATAGAACAGGCCCGCCGGGAAGCCCTAACTCTGGCAGCACAACAACAACTAGACCAACAAAGCACTGACAACCTCATCGCCGCTAAAGAAATCGAAGCCTCCTATGCCGGCCTGCTCGGCAAAAGCATGGAACCCCTCATCAAGCCTCTGGGCTACGATTGGAAAATAGGCATAGCCCTCGTCACTTCTTTTGCCGCTCGAGAAGTCTTTGTCTCTACCATGTCCACCATCTACAGCATAGGTAGTGATGCAGAACCCATGCGCCTCAAAGAACGCATGGAAAAGGATGTCCATCCCGAAACGGGCCAGCCGGTTTATACCACGGCAACAGCCATCTCTCTGCTACTCTTCTACGTCTTGGCCATGCAGTGCATGAGTACCCTGGTCGTCGTACGACGCGAAACGGGAAGCTGGAAGTGGCCCGCTCTCCAATTTGTCTTCATGACCGGCTTAGCCTATCTCGTAAGCTTTGGCGCTTACCAACTCCTCAGCTGAGAACCTCCCCTCTATGGTATAAATCGGTAACGCCCCCTCAAGTAGTGTTAAGTACGATACCTCGGAAACAAAAGAGCTCCAGCCTACCGTCATTTAGTTAAATTGCGTTAAAAGGCGTTAAAAAAAAGTGACCATAGTAACTTATCTCCGTAACAACCCGTTTTGCCTGCGAACACCTGATTTTCCTCACCAAAACGCAAGGCCCATGAAACGTTTGCTTTTGTTCTTCTGTCTCTTTCTATCGTTTATTTCCTTAGAAGCTCAAACGACCAACATCGGTCTTACAGCCACAGCTTATGACGAAAATGGTATGACCTTCACCGGCCCTTCAGTCGGCGTAACAGCACCCCTTGGCAAACACCTGGCTCTTGACTTGGATTTGGGGCTGCTCCATGCCATGAAAATGGAAACAGATGACTTCAAATTTAAGTATCAGGCCCGCAAACTAAGCGCCGAATTGCGCTATTACTTCCTCAAAAAGCGCAGTGGCCTGTTTCTAGGCTATCAAATGTCACACACCTCTTTTGGCTACAAACTCAAGGGAGATCAACCGAACTTCACCATCCAGGTGCCCTATGACGATGCCTTCAGCTCTTCACTTACCCTGGGTCTGGAAGCCCGCCTAAACGAAAAAAGCAAACTCGGCGTCAACACCTTTGGAGGCCTGATACTGGGTACAGAACAGCCCATCTACGGCATGGAGATCTATCTCAGCTGCAACTTCTAAGGAGCTTTTCTCAACCCATAAAAACAGCCCTGCCCTGTCTTCAGACTCGAGGCAGGGCTGTTTTTTTCTCCATCAACGCCTTCCAATTCCTTCGTAGTGAAATCCTTTGCTCTTGACAAAAGCCGGATCGTACAAATTTCTGCCGTCAAAAATGGCAGGCTCTCTCATCAGTTTCTTCATTACCTCAAAATTGGGTGTGCGAAAAGCCGACCACTCCGTGAGTATAGCCAAAGCATCTGCATCCAAAAGAGCATCATAAGAATCTTGCGCGTAATGCAAGGCTTTTCCGTATTTCTCCCGCACATTGTCCATAGCCTCCGGGTCATACACCCTCAAAGAGGCCCCCGCCTCTAAAAGGGCATCAATGGTATGTAAAGCAGGAGCTTCCCGAATATCGTCAGTCTCGGGTTTGAAAGCCAAGCCCCAGATAGCTATGCACTTGCCCGACAAGTCTTCTCCATAAAACTTCCTAATCTTTCGCACCAAAGCGCCCTTTTGCCTCTCATTCACCTGAATAACCGCTTCCAAGATGCGAAAGCGATATCCGTTCTCCTCTGCCGTTTTAAACAACGCACGAACATCCTTTGGGAAACAAGATCCTCCAAAGCCCACCCCGGGAAAGAGGAAACGCTTGCCAATGCGCGAATCGCTGCCCATACCCAGGCGCACTTTGTTGACATCAGCTCCAACCCGCTCACAAAGATTGGCCATTTCGTTCATAAACGAAATGCGCGCAGCCAGGTAAGAATTGGAAGCGTATTTCGTCATCTCCGCAGAACGCGGATCCATAATGAGAATGGGATTGCCCTGCCGAACATAAGGCTGGTAAAGCCTTTTCATGAGCTCTGCTGCTCGCTCAGACCACGCACCGATAACCACCCGATCGGGCTTTAAAAAATCTTCAACGGCTACACCCTCACGCAAAAATTCCGGGTTCGATACCACGTCAAACAAATCCCGAGGCAAATGTTCAGACAAAATATCGCATACTCGTTCAGCTGTACCTACGGGAACAGTGCTCTTGTTCACCACAATGGTATATCGCTCAATCAACCCGGCCAATTGGCGAGCTACACCCTCCACATAGGACAAATCGGCACTGCCGTCTTCTGCCGGCGGTGTGGGTAGAGCTAAAAAAACTATCTCCGACTGCTTAACAGCTGAAGCCAAATCCGTCGTAAAAGAAATACGCCCCTGTTCCAAATTGCGGTGAAACAACAGCTCCAAACCAGGCTCATAAATGGGAATCTTCCCTGCTTTTAAGTCGGCTACCTTAGCCTCATCAATATCGACGCAAACCACTTCATTTCCCGTTTCGGCAAAACAAACACCCGAAACCAAGCCGACATAACCCGTTCCAACAACTGCTAATTTCATTCGATATAAAATTTATACCCAAACCGAAATGGTTTGGGACATTTACAACTCACAAACCAGCGAAAGATAGGGAGTTTGGAAGGCTTCAGCCTCCCAAACCACTTTGCCATGAGTATATTACCAAAGCCTCCTCCTGCACTTTAGGAAAAGTGCCGCAAAAATAAGAGACTAAACCATAAACACAAGACTTTAGCACTACTTATTTATGCCTTCTCCCATCCCCTCTGTCAATTCCTGAACGAATTTAAACTCGCTGAGAAAGGTCGCAGCAACCACCCGCAAAATAGTATAAGCCGGAATAGCAACTATCATACCGAGAATGCCTCCTATCTTTGCTCCCATCATGATGACGATAAAAATTTCCAACGGATGAGCACGTATGCTGTTGGAAAAAATCCAAGGCTGCAACACCAAGTTGTCAATCAACTGCATCAAGGCAAAAACCAAAGCCACCTTACCTATCAAAGGCAACATCTGAGAATAAAAATCCAAATCCAAATTGGAAGTAATGGCAATTAAAATGCCTACAACAGCGCCTATAGACGGGCCCAAATAGGGGATAACGTTAATCAAAGCAGCAAAAAAGCCGATGAGCAGTGCATTGCTTACGCCCAGTAAACTCAAACCTACACTTACAATAACGGTGATGACCGTAATCTGGATAAGCACTCCTAAAAAATAGCGCGTCAAAAGCTCGCTAATAGACGAAATCGCCTTCTCCACCTTTTCTTCGTAAGCCTCAGGCACCATCATTTGGATAAAACTCGTAAACAAACCCTGATCGCGTAAAAAGAAAAACGCAATAAAAAAAACAGAGAAAAAACCAATAAAGATATTTCCGGCTGCCGCCAAAATACTACTGAACCAATTCGCCAATTGCTCCGGCCTAAACCACTCCTCCAAACGCAAAACCCGCTGCAATTGCTCCTCCGTAGAAAGAGGGCGTGTAATTAAACCTCGCTCCAACATCCAATTGTTCCATTGAGCCAAGGGTTCATCTAAAGCATGAGCTATAGCTGCATAATTCAAGCGACTCAATTGTGCTGCCTGCTCCACAAATAAGGGAACAAACAACCCAAGCAAAAGAGCAAAACCCAGCAAAAAAGTCAACAAGGTCAAAATCGATGCCAAAGAAGGCCCCGCTTGAAAACGCCAAAACTTCAAATGTCTAAGGTAAAAACGCCGAACGGGAGCACCCATCAAAGACAAAACCCAGGAAATCACCACGTAAACCACAATGTTGCTAAAAAAATACCACACCAGGCCCACTATGAGCAAAACCAAAAAAAGCGCAACAAAACGACCACCTGACTTTTTCATAAAAACAAAGGTAAACAATTCCAAGGCTATTGCCGCCCGGATTCCTTACCTTTGTTTCCTCAATTTGCCCAGCCCCCGGAAAACCGAGATGAATACGCCTCATTAGAGACAACACTCCATGCATTACTTAGATCAACTCAACGAAATACAACGCCAGGCCGTCATGCACATGGAAGGCCCCGCCCTCGTCGTAGCAGGCCCCGGTTCGGGAAAAACCCGAGTGCTGACTTATCGCATAGCCCATCTCATCGATCGAGGCATCCCCCCCTATCAAATCATGGCCCTGACCTTCACCAACAAGGCTGCCCGCGAAATGAAAGAACGCATCCAAAGCGTTACGGGACCCCAAGCTTACAATGTCTGGGCCGGAACCTTCCACTCCATCTTTGCCCGCATCCTCCGCTATGAAGCCGAACACATCGGCTATCTCTCTTCCTTTACCATCTACGATACCGACGACTCCAAAAGCCTCATCAAAAACATCCTCAACGACCTGCATTTGTCGAAAGACCAATACAACCCCAATTCCGTTCGGGCACGCATATCCTCGGCAAAGACCAACCTCATCTCGCCCAAACGCTATGAACAAGATCAAGAACTCATGGCCCAAGATCGTGCCGCCCGACGTCCACACTTCGCCAAAATCTACCAAGAATACGTAGCTCGTTGCAAACGCAGCGGTGCCATGGACTTCGATGACCTGCTCTATAGGCTCTATGAATTATTGCAAAATCATCCGGACATTGCCGATAAATACAGAAAACGCTTTCCTTTTTTGCTCATCGATGAATTTCAAGATACCAACTTCCTCCAATACCAAATTGCCAAAAAACTGACCCACTATCCGGGAAGCTCCCGCAACATCCTGGTCGTAGGTGATGACGCACAAAGCATTTACGCCTTTCGGGGTGCGACCATCCAAAATATCCTCGACTTCCAAAACGACTTCAAACCTTATGGCGTAAAAACCTATAAACTCGTCAAAAACTACCGCTCGACCGAACACATCGTCCAGGCAGCCAATCAAGTCATCACCCACAACAAGCGACAAATCCCCAAAACCATCGAATCGGTACGCGGCTCGGGAAATAAAATCCACCTCATCAAAGCCATGACCGATAACGAGGAAGGCAAACGCGTCGTCGATGCTATACTCGAACAAAAAAACAGGCTCCACCTACGCAACCGCGATATCGCCATCCTCTATCGCACCAATGCTCAATCTCGCATCTTTGAAGAAAACCTTCGCCAACACAACATCCCCTACCGCGTCTTCGGCGGACTGTCGTTCTACCAACGCAAGGAAATCAAAGACCTCATTGCCTATTTCCGCCTGGCTATCAACCCCCAAGACGATGAAGCTCTTCGACGCATCATCAACTATCCCAAACGAGGCATTGGAAAAACCACCCTCGAAAAAATCTCCGCTCAAGCCGCTCTTTCCCAGCAAACGCTCTGGCAAACCATCCCCCAAATGAGCTTCCCCAGCCGAACCCAAAATGCTTTGGACGGGTTTACAGCACTTATCAAAGACTTTCGTCAAATGGCGGAAGAACAAGATGCTTATCAAACAGCTCTGCACATCGCCCGCCGCTCGGGAATCCTCAATGAACTGAAAAAAGACACCTCCATAGAAGGCCTCAGCCGCATGGAAAATATCAATTCCCTGCTCGATGGCATCAAAGAATTTACAGCACAAAAAACTGACGATTCAGAACAGTCCGACCTCAGCCTGGCTGCCTACATCCAAAACATCGCCCTATTGACCGACCTCGACCAAAATTTGCCGGAAGGCGATGATTTCGTCACCCTCATGTCTATCCATGCCGCCAAAGGCCTGGAATTCCCCTCTGTCTTTGTCGTCGGCCTGGAAGAACAACTCTTCCCCAGCTTTATGGCCATGGAAAGCCCGGAAGGCCTGGAAGAAGAAAGAAGACTGTTTTACGTAGCCATTACCCGTGCGAAAAACTTTCTCACCCTCAGCTATGCACTTAGCCGATACCGCTACGGACAAATGCGATACAACGACCCCAGCCGATTCCTCACCGAAATAAACCCCCAACATATCGAAGGCGAAAAAACCATCGCTGCCAACCTCCAAGCTATGAACGCCCCAAGCCGCTCCGGAGTAAAAGGCAACTTCAAACGAGCCGCCGGCAAACTAAAAAAACCTGTTAAGGTGCCTAAAGACTTTCACCCCAGCCCCTCTGCCGCCATACAATCCGGCATGGAAGTCTTCCATCTCCAATTTGGCAAGGGAAAAGTACTGGCTATTGACGGTAGCCGAGATAAACGGGTGGCTACTATCTTCTTCCACGAACTGAAAGATCAAAAACGCATCATGCTGAAATTTGCCAAACTGCAAATCTTGAAGTAACAAGCCCTTTGGCTCCTACCTAAAACATCTGTCATGCAAGCCGACAAAGCCAAGTCCGTTTTGCTGCGAGAGGCCCGGCGACTCGGCTTTTCCTTTGTCGGGGTTAGCAAAGCCGAGTTTATGGATGCCGAAGCCCGACGCCTGGAACAATGGCTCAACCTGGGCTTCCACGGCAAAATGCACTACATGGAAAATCACTTTGAAAAAAGAGTGGACCCCCGCAAACTGGTGCCCGGAGCCAAATCCGTCATCAGCCTGATGTACAACTACTACACCGACAAAAAACCTCAAGACCCCGAGGCTCCTAAAATCAGCATCTACGCCTATGGCGAAGACTACCACCGCATCATCAAAGCTAAACTGAAAGAACTGGTCAAAACCCTACAAAAAGAAGTCGGAGAAATCAACGGCCGCGTTTTTGTGGATAGTGCTCCTGTCTTAGAACGAGATTGGGCCATGCGATCCGGCTTGGGATGGACCGGAAAACACACCTTGCTCATTCGGCCCAAAGCAGGCTCCTACTTCTTCCTGGCCGAAATCATCTCCGACCTGGCACTGGAGCCGGATGCTCCCGGAGAAGACCACTGTGGCCGATGCCGTCGCTGCATTGAAGCCTGCCCCACAGACGCCATCAGCCCCCAAGGCTACCTGCTCGATGCCCGCAAATGCATCTCTTACCTCACCATTGAACTCAAGGAAGAAATTCCTAAGGAATACAAAAGCCAACTCGAAAACTGGATTTTCGGCTGCGACATCTGCCAGGAAGTCTGCCCCTGGAATCGCTTTGCCTCCCCTCACAAGGAACCTGCCTTCGAGCCTCAAGTTGCTTTGCTCAACATGGACAAAAGAGCGTGGGAAGAGCTGACCGAAGAAGTGTTTAAAGATCTGTTTAAAAAATCTCCGGTAAAGAGAGCCGGCTACATGAAGTTGATGGAGACTTTGAAAGGACAAAGCCCCTCAAAGTCTCCACAAAACACTTAGTGGGCGTGTCCATGCTCCAATTCCTCCGGTGTAGCATCTCGTACATCCACAATTTCTCCGGAAAAGAAAAGTGTACGACCTGCAAGAGGATGGTTAAAATCCATGGTTACCGTTTCCTCGCCAATGGCAACCACCTTGCCCTGCAGCTGATTGCCTTGAGGATCCGTCATGGGGATGTAATTCCCCACTTGCAACTCGTCAATCACCTTGCCGTCTTGCACAAAAATGTTTTTGGGCAATTCCACAAAAAACTGTTCTTCCACTTCGCCATAACCATCGGTCGGTGAAAGCTGAAAAGCAAAAGAATCGCCTTTGTTCAAATCCTTGATGTTGGCTTCAAAAGCCGGCAACAATTGACCGGCACCATACAAAAAGGTCAGAGGTTTGTCCTTGGCAGCTTGGTCAACGACTTCACTGCCTTCCTGGTCCAGCCTCAACTCGTAAGCCAGGCTAACCACTTTTTTGTTATCTACTTTGTTACTCATGAAAAAAAGTTTTGGCGAAAGCCAAAGGTTGAAAAAAAGAAAGTTACTCACAGGCAAAGTAGCCAAACCGAGTACACTTTCGAATAAAACGCTATAAATCCAGCAACAGTTTAACAGGATCTTCCAGCAGTTCTTTCACGCGAACGAGAAAAGTTACCGAAGTGCTTCCGTCAATAATGCGATGATCGTAAGAAAGAGCCAGGTACATCATCGGGCGAATCTCTACCTGACCGTTTACAGCTACAGGGCGCTCTTTGATGGCATGCATACCCAAGATGGCACTCTGCGGCTCGTTCAAAATGGGCGTACTCAACAAGGAGCCAAAAACACCTCCATTCGTGATGGTAAAAGTGCCGCCACTCATCTCTTCCAAACTCAACCTCCCTTCTCTGGCTTTGGCAGCCAACTCCTTAATCTTGCGTTCAATCTCTGCGAAAGACAGCGATTCCACATTTTTTACGGGAGGCACCACCAAGCCGTTGGGTGTAGAAATAGCGATGGAAATATCCACGTAATCGTGATAAATGATTTCATCGCCCTCGATAAAGGCATTGACATCGGGCATATCCATCAGCACTTTGGCGCAAGCCTTGGCAAAAAGCGACATAAAGCCCAGTTTGATGCCGTATTTTTCTACAAATTGTTCTTGATATTTCTTCCGCAAAGCCATGACTTCCGTCAAATCCACCTCGTTAAAGGTGGTCAGCATGGCTGTTTGATTTTTTGCTGAAACGAGACGACGGGCAATAGTCCGCCGCATGCGACTCATCTTTTTGCGCTGTTCTGTTCGTTTTGGGCTTTCGCCAAATGTCGGAGCTTCTTGCCGGTCAGCCTCGGCCTGTACCGCCTTATCTGCCGTCGTTGTTGCAACCCGCTTTTCATCAGCTATAGCCCCTAACACGTCTTGCTTAGTAATGCGACCGCCCTTGCCCGTGCCTTGAATTTGTGAAGCTTCCAAACCGTTTTCCCGAAGAAGCTTGGCTGCAGCCGGAGAAGGAACACCGACCTCTTTTGCCGAAGTTTGAAGCTCAGTGGCTGCTTCCGATTTGCCGGAAGGCAATTGAACCTGCTTCTGCTCGCCCTCTTCCGCAGCAACGGTGGGTTTCTCTGCCGGAGCAGCATCAGTATCTATACGAGCCACCAAGGCTCCTATTTCCAAATCATCCCCTTCCTTAGCTACGTGAATCAACTTACCTGCAGCTTCCGCAGGAAATTCCAAGGTAGCCTTGTCCGATTCAAACTCGCAAATGGGTTCATCGCGTTCGACATAAGAGCCGTCTTCCTTCAACCACTGCGACAGGGTTACCTCGTTGATGGACTCTCCTATGGTTGGGACGCGCATTTCTCTAATAGGCATAGCTGACTGGTCTTTGAGCAAAGTAAGCTCCTCTTCCTTGCAAACTTTTGATATTCAAGTCAAAGGCTTAGAGCAATCAAACCCATGAACGACAAGGCACAAGCCAACAATATCGTCCGCGCCTTTGCCACGAGTGTGATGCGCCCGCAAAGATACGCAAAAAAGAAGCGCACAAACGGTCTATTCTTCGGCCAATGCTTTTCCGATATAGACCAACACATCCCCTTCTTCCACCTCCATATCGTCGCAGCGAGAGAGTATAATATCAACCCCTTGCCCCCCTTTGCGCTTAATAAAAAGCGGAATACTTTCTTCTTGGCGATTGATGCGAGCAATAATTTGTTTAAATTGTTCTTTAGAAGTAATGGGAATTTCGTGCAATTCAGGATGATCTCTGACCACCTCACTGAGGTTGATGTAATCATCCACACAGGAAAAAAGGCCCTCTTTCGGACTACCGGAACCTTCTCCAAGTTGCAATTCGTCTTGCGAAATCAGGCGATAAGCGGCATGTTCATCTTCCAAGATTTGTTTAAATCGCTCTACGGCAAATTTATTGACGTCGGAGCTGCCGGTCATGGCCAGCACCATTTTGACGTTGAGCAATTCGGGATGGTCGATGAGGTCTTCGGAAAAAACGTCTTCCCGGATAGCCGTAAGCCCTTCGCGTTTAGCTTTTTCCACCAAAGAAGCCGAGCGGTCAAGCAAAATCACCTTGTTCCCGTGCTCTTGCAAGTACTTGGCTATGAGGCGGGCTGCCTTATTGGCTCCGATAATGAGCACACCCTCGCGTTCTTCAAGAGCTACACCCAACCACTGAGCAACGAACCGCGCTGTAGTGGCATTGAGCAAGACCGTGCCCGCTACAATCATAAAGACCAAGGGCGTGATGTACTCCGCTCCCGGCATTTTGCCCATCAGCTTCAGCCCAAAAAGAGAAGCTACACCGGCAGCCACCACACCGCGAGGCCCCACCCAGGAAATAAAAGCCTTCTCCCCAATCGTCAGACTAGAACCATGTGTACTTATAAAAACAGAAAGCGGCCTCAAGACAAAAATCACCAACAAGAACAATCCCAGCGCCCGATAATCTTGCAGCAGAAGAATCTGCTCAACATCTATGTTGGCAGAAAGCAAAATGAAAAGCATGGAAATGAGCAGAATGCTCAAAGACTCCTTGAAGTCGAGGATATAACTCAATTCTTTGGTGTCCAGATTGCCCAAAACCATACCCATAATGACCACACTCAAAAGCCCGGATTCGTGCTCCAGTTGGTCGGACGCCACAAAAACGCCCAGCACCAGGGCTAAAGTAAAGACGTTAATCAAATAGTGAGGAAGTAGCTTGTGTTTCAACATGAAACGCAAAAAATGCGCTGCAGTAAAACCCAAACTAACGCCCACGATGAGAATGCGCAAGAAAGACTCAAAGGCCCGCAGCGTAAAAGCGCCTCCCTGACCACTGATAATGAAGTCAAAAACCAAGACAGCTACCAAAGCGCCCAAAGGATCGATCAAAATTCCCTCCCACTTGAGTACCGTAGCTACCTTGGGCTTTAAAGGCAAATTGCGCAAAATAGGAGCAATCACCGTTGGGCCGGTAACGATGATCAAAGCGGCAAACAGCGAAGACAACTGCCAGTTTAAGCCCATTAAATAATGGACACTCAAAGCTCCTCCGACAAAAGTAATGGCCGCCCCCAAAGAAATCAACTTCCAAATGGTAGGCCCCACTTCCCTCACTTCCCGCATCTTTAAGGTCAGCCCTCCCTCGAAAAGAATAATGCCTATTGACAACTCCACAAAATAAAACAGGTACTCATTGGGAAAAAGACCATACCCCGTTTTAGGGTCATAGACCGGCTCTAACCACTTTGCTCCATCGGGGAGGAAAAGACTGGACACCGGCCCCACAGCCAGACCAATGAGAATAAGCGGCAAAATAGCCGGCAAACGAAAATACCAAGCCAACCACTGGGCCAAAATCCCTAAAATAATGAGGGAAGCGAGTTCTAACATGGGGTAAAAATACAAAAAACCGCTTGCTTGCACAGGCGGTTTTTTGTTTTAACAGGTGAAAAGCCACTCGCTTCTCAATAGGACCAAAGGTCCTGTTCAAAGTTGAAGATGCTTTGCTTGATACGCTCCGACTCCAGCAAAAGGTCCACGCCGGAAAGATAATCTTTCAAACGACGATCATAAACGTTGGACTCTTTGTAAATATAACTGGAAAAATAGCGCATCTCCATGATGTCTTCCCAAGAGGTTAGAGAAGCATCATTGCCTTCTATATAAGCTTTTTCTCTAGCAAGCACTTTGCGGGCATCGGGATAATACACCCAGAACATCACCTTCTCATAGAGGAAGTTTCCATTGTCATCGGTAACATCCTGAATAGGCGCAACACCCAAAATGCGCACCTGCAAGGTCGAAGTTTCTCTGTCGAAGAACCAATCTTCTTTTACGCGAAAGCGCTTGATGTCTTCCGGATTGATTTCGTTGCGAACGACTTGAATGATTTCTTCGTAAGTTTCAGGATCAAAGACAATGGTCGTATCCAGAAAACTCACCTGAGCAGCCACCTCATCGGCTGTGAGTGGATGAAGAAATTTGTCGTCCTCAGGGCTGTACACCGTAATGTCTTCATTGATGGCGGCGTCCAGTAAAATTTTAAAGAAAGGCCGATCGGGATAGATGAAGTGTTTGTTCATCTTTTCGCGTACATCAATCACACGCCAAATGCGTTTTTCCCAGAAAATGTCGATTTCGCGGATATCGTCATACGGCAAAACGCGGTGTTCAACGGTAAGTTTTTTTTCCACGATGCCATCCACGGGGAGATCCCCCTCATCCACCGGTTCACCGGATTCGGTCAGGGAGGCTTCGGGAGATTGAGCTGAGAGCAAGCCAGGGGCCATAAACAAACCCGCGAGCAGAGCACTTAGAAACAGAGTTTTGAGAGCCATCTTCATAATTAAATACTTTGCTTGTGTGTAGCTAAATGAAAGAGTAAAGCACTGTACAACTGCTACAATTGCTTTGCGCAAAAGCCGGCCGAAAAAACCGCCGGTTTCCTGCTTGAGAGCGCCACCGGATATAGAACGCTCAGCTGAAGTTTCTATTATCCGGTGGCACTTCCCTGTTTTTTATGAGCAAGACAGACTTCAAAGGTTATCAAACCTCTGCAAGCCGCCTGTTCTTACTTGATGTTAAAGACCAAAGAGTTGATCTTACGGCCCGAAGAGTCACCAGGACAACGCGCCTTGACATCCATGAAGTAGAAGGTATCTCCGGGCTTCGCCTGGTTGATCAAGCGCTGGGCCTGAGACTTATAGCTACCACCTGAATTCAAAGCTTCCACAGCATCCTGGCGCTTGGGTACGCGCACCAGGCGGAAACCCTGAATTTGGCATTTGGCATCGAAGTCGAAGTTATCCAACCAGGCAATCAAGCCTTTTTGCGCTTTAAATGTACCTGCCGGCAAGGTGCCGTCAGACTTGTTACCCAGTCGTGCAATGGGGTCGGGTATGCGCTTTACGCGGAAACCCTTTTTGGCATTCATGCCTCCTCCGCTTACCTTGACAAAGCAGTTAGGCTCTTGGCCTCCGGGTTTGCTCACCGTTACCACGTACTGAGAACCACTGACTTTTTTGATCTTACCTCCGCCACCGCTGATGCTCACGCGCAACTCACTGGTCGGAATGCCAGCGGCAGAGATGGAAACGGGATTCTCAACACCGATGTAAAACACATTCATCTTATCGGCAGAAACGGCCACCGAGCGCTCACCCACCTCGTATTCAAAGACTTTTTCGTACTCCTTCTCTTCCTTGGTCAGTGGGTTGGTAACTACGATCTTTACGTTCAACTTCTTCGTGCCCAAGCCCGTTGCCTTGGTGGTGTAATGGGCTGTTCCCTCTTCCATGGGAATTAAATTCCCGTTGACATACACCTTGGTGTTTTCAGAAGACTGAGAAGAATACGCCCCCAAAAAGACATCCGCTTCAAACTTTTCACCTCGGATGACATAAGACTTTTTAGCGGCCAAAACCGGCTGGAAGACGTCAAAAACGATGTCCTCTCCTTTGGCTTTTTTGAACAGGTAGTTCAACACAGCTGCCGCAGAAGTCTTGGCATCGCTTTGGATTTTAGAGAACATGGGGAAAACAGCCGCCACCGGCATTTGGCGAAACTTGAAATCCGCCCAACTGCTCTTTTTGTCATGACTCAAGGCCTTCCAGTCTTCAACATCCAACGAGATACTCTTGATCACTTCCGGATCTTTATCGACCAAGTCAATCAACTTCTGGCGGGTTTCTTTGATCTTGGCCTCCAGTTCAAAGCCCTTTCCATCGTCCTCCGGTGTATTGGGGTCTCCCAGCACCAACAGACGGGTAGTAACATCTTTATCCTTTTTGCGCTTGGGCCATTCGGGATGGTCCGGATGAGGGCCACCTGCTGCCTCAAACAACTCATCACGCAGATTTTGTACGTAATCTACGAATTCCGAAGTAATGGCTTGTGCCTGCTTGGCCTTTTCGGCAAATTCCTTTTTATCAGGATAGGCTTCAGCTTGGTCTTCAATGGCATCCAGCACTCGGCTGTTGCTGACATCAACGATTTTTCCCGATTCTTGAATACCCTTATCCAGAGAGAAAAAGGCATTCATCACTTCGGCCGATACATTGAGGGCCAGCAGAGCCGTCAGCACCAGATACATCAAGTTAATCATCAACTGCCGCGGTTCCTTAGGTATTGACATGGCAATGGATTTTTTTGGTTAACAAATGGTTGTTTTCAAGAGAAAGCAACCGTTTATCCACGACCTATGCTGGCCATTGCACTCAGCATGTTGCCATATACCGAATTCAAGGAACTGAGGTTTTGATTCAAACCTGCCAATTGTTCTTTGAAGGCTTTGGCATCTTCTACCGAATCGCTCAAATCGCCCATGGCTTCATTCAACTTCGCATAGAAGTTGTTCATCGTCTGGATTTGCTGGCTGGTACCCGAAAAATCCACTTCCTGCAAAGCTTTCAAAGCCGAGAGGTTTTTGGATACATTCTGCAATTCGGAGAGCATGCCTCCCAGTTGTTTTTCAACCACTTCACCGTCCAGAGGTTTACCCATAGGTGCTGCGGTACCACCCACGGTCAGTGGCTGCATGGGAGCATCGTAATCGTCCAATCCGGGGAACAATTTTTCCCAATAATAATCTTTTTCAGGGCCTACCAAGCCCAAAAACAAGAAGATAAAGGCCTCTGTACACAAGCCGATGGTCAGCATGAGACTAGCTCCGGGCAAGCTCTCCAGCTTAAAAAGAGCACCGAGCAAAACCACGGATGCGCCAAGACCGATGATGAGGTTCTTGATGTACTTGAAGCTTTTCGAATGCAAAAAACTCATTGTTGTGTTCGTTTTAGGTTAGTAAAGTTTGTTGCTTTTCCCGATCCCCTTTCCGGGAAATCCACTACCATAATGCCAAAGAGGCAAAAGGTAACAGCCAGGACGGGAAAAAGTCAAAAAGGAGGAGGAAATCGGTTTCCTCCTCCTTTTCAGGTTTAGAAGTCATTGATGGAACGCCCAAGGAACGTCAGGGCACAGCGGAACCCGATATAAGACTTGGTGGTATCTTCAAACTCATAAGCGCGGCTGCTGGTTTGCAGGAAATAGCCCACATCTTTCCAGGAGCCTCCGCGGATGACTTTCAAGCGATAAGCATCGGGATCTTCTTCCTTGGTGTCGTAGCGATAATCGGGGTTCATGTCGTGAATGAAGGAATAGGCATTGGAGTGGAAAGCCGTAACAGTCCATTCCGCCACATTACCGGACATGTTGTAAAGGCCATAATCGTTGGGGAAATAGGCATCTGCCTTAACCGTATAAAAACCACCGTCTTCGGGATAGTTGCCCCTGCCGGGTTTGAAGTTTGCCAACAGACAGCCCTTGGCATTGCGCAGATAATAAGCACCCCAGGGATAAGGAGCATTTTCGTGTCCTCCACGCGCTGCATACTCCCATTCGTGCTCAAAAGGCAGGCGAAAATCTTCGGTATTGACGCCATTGGCCTCGTAGGCATTCCACAATTTTGTACGCCAATAGCAGAAAGCATTGGCCATATGCCAGTTGACGCCCACCACGGGATAGTCGTCAAAGGCCGGATGCCAGAAGTAATTGCGCGTCATCGGCTCATTGTACGAATAGGAGAAATCGCGTATCCAGCAGAGCGTGTCGGGATAGATGTTGATCTTTTTGCGCTTGATGAAAGACTGGCGATGCGATTTACCGCGGTCGTTGGCAGCCGCCTTCCAGTCGTACCACTCGTACTCATAAACCAATTTGCTGACATTCAACTCTTTCTTGCCGGCAAAACGATCGCGCCCTTGGTAAAACAGATCTTCCAAGGTCTCATCTTCCCAATCTATTTCCTGTTCCCAGTCAATGAACTCATCACCCGTAAGCTCATCTTCTACAAAGTGGTCCAGATATGCATGGGCCAGCGAATCGCGAACCCAATAGACAAACTGGCGATATTCGTTGTTGGTAATCTCCGTATCATCCATGTAAAAACCCGTAATGGAGATAGCTTTGGGCCGCTGATACATGGTGCGGGAGATGTCTTCATCTCCGGTACCAATGAACAAGGTGCCCGAGGGCACATAAACCATACCATAAGGGTTAATGCCTTTCCAGGCCGGACGATCCAAGACACCCGTAAGCTGGCCGGATTGGCGGGAGCCACAGGCTGCTAAAAAGGTTGTGAGAACCAATAGCGCGAAAACGGTTTTGAGCTGTAGTTTCATGTTTACACCCGAGTTTTCCTTCAATGAATAAAAAGTGACCGTAAAAGTAGATAAAAATCCGATACGGTCAAAGGTTAGTACGTGTTAATCTTCACTTTTTGCCGTTTAGGCGGCAAAAATAAGCAAAATTCAGCCGACATGGGAAGCAGAGCTTCTTTTTTGAGGTTGCGAAAAAACTTTCCGGCACCTCTTTTCTTTCCTACTCATGCTCATGTTTATAGCCGAGCTTGCTTTATTTTACGAGCGCCCAAAGTTAGAATTTTTCCTGCAATTGGAAAATTTGGGCGCTTTTTTCTACAAATTAGCCGGCGTATGTTCTCCAATTCGTTCAAAAACGGGGGCTATAAATAACAGGAGGCAATTTGCCCTTGCCCGGCACTTTGCCCAAAGCATACTGTATCCACAATTCATGAGAGCCGTCGGAAACCCTCCTCAAACCGGAAACTGTCCAGTCGTAAGCATACATCAAACGCCACTTTTCATTGAGTTGATACCCCAGGGAAAAAATCAAAGCATCCAAGCTGCGGCTGTCGTATCCTCTTAACGCCAGGCCTGCCGAAATATTGCCGTTCCAGGTCCAAAGGGAAGATAGATCCGTTTGCCAGCTCACCAGATCGGTTTTTACCAGCAAAGCGGGTTCCCACAGCAAGAAGCGCCCCCACTCCATTCTATAAGCTCCGTAAAAGAAAAGATGAACCGTCGGATCGTGTACCACCGGGTTCTGTTTGGCGAAAGCCGACAAAGCAAAACGCTCTATGGAAAGACCTAAAGCCCCTCGTTCAGATAACCAAAAAGCTCCAAGCCCGGCCGTAAGCCAGGCCGCTTGCCAAGGCTGTGCCTGGAGCCTGTCATCCCGATGGTCTATGGTTCCTCCCTCGTAAACCCCATCCGGCGTACGCAAAAACTGACCTGGCAGACGCTGCTGCTCATAACCCAAGCGAGCACCCAAAGACCACTTGCCTCCCGCTAAAATGCCTTGGAAGTTGTAAGCTAAACCGGCTGTTAACCACTCTTCTGCGCCCAAGACCTCCCTGCTCAACTGCAAGCCCACGCCTCCTCTGGTCAGATATACAGGCATCTGTAGCGAAACAAAACCCGATTGTGGCTTGCCGGGCAATGGCCCCAACCATTGACTGCGCCAACGGGCATCCAACAACAAATCTTCTTCCAAGCCGGCATAAGCAGCATTGAACAAAAGGGGGTTGAGCGAAAACAGGCTGTACTGAGGCAACTGCTGGGCCGGCAAAACAGCTGCAAAAACCAACAACAAACCTGTAAGCCACGCCCAACGAAAAAAAGTGAAGTCAAACTGCTTCATACAGAGCTTTTAGTTAAGACGATAGAAAAGAGGGTTTAGTATGCTTTCAAAAGACTTAAAATAATTCAGCCTCCAATGACTAAAACGGCAAAAAGCCAAACCGCTTTCATCAAGCCGGCCACAGCTTGTAAAAAGTAAAATTACCAAATTTATGAGACTACTTCTCCCAAAAAAAACTAACTTTATCTTGCTCTCTCTTTGGCTGAAATGATCAAGCCCTCTAAGTAGGTTTGCAGAATTTGGATATGCACCCAAAGTAAAAAGTTTGGAACGCTAACAAATACCAAACCCTTTTCGTCCTAATCATATAAACATCTACATCACTATTTAACACGCTTGCTAAAAAACGAAACACCCCCCGGTGCTAAAACTAAAAAGCTTAAAAGGCGTTTCCCGAAAAGCCTAATGTCATACATTAAAAAGAGTAGGGGGCGGTATCCGAAAAGCCAGACAGAGTAGGAGTTTTAGCAACAAAAATCAGTAAACCATGGTAAAAAAACATTATGCCATTCTTTTTGCCTTATCATTCCTTTTCGCTTCTCCGGCTTTCGCCGTTACCGGCAACTCAGCGTCACAGCAACACGCTTGGCAGAAAGTCGTGAAAAAAACTTATGGGGCCAGTTCCGTAGAAGACTTTCTGAACCTGACGCCACAAAGCATTGAAAAACGCAGTGGAGAAAAATTGGACAAACAAGCCGTCAAACAACTGAAAAAAGACCGGAAAAAAGTAAAAAAAGCAAGAGCCGGCAACCAAAAGAAGAGCCAAATTGCAGCCCTGCTGCTCTGCTTTTTTGTGGGGGTTCTGGGAATACACCGCTTCTATCTGGGTTACACAGTCATTGGTATCATACAGCTTTTGACCTTGGGGGGACTTGGCATTTGGGCGCTTATCGATTTCATACGGATCATTACCGGCGACTTAAAGCCTGCCGACGGCAGCAATTATGACCCCTCTTTCTAATTTCCCACACTCAAACCAAAACGGTTTGAAGCAACAAGCCTAAAGTTGAGAAGTCGGGATAGCAGCTGCTATCCCGACTCTGTTTGCATTGGAATGTGAAACCGTCTTCTATGCTGTTTGTCAGCTCCACCACGCTATTTTAGGTTCTTCCATTTGTTCTTATACTTAACGCCTGCTATAAATCACTTAGCCCATTGACATTGCTCATTGCCGCGCTGTCGAAAAAAGAAGTCCTTTTTCTTCAATCCGGCAAAACCGGAACACACAAAATAAGAGCGCGTTTATGGGCAGTCAAAAAGTTTCTCTGGTTACCGACGTGACCACCAGACAGCAATGCATGGAGTATTTGCTCAAAGATTTGCGTGCCCTGGAGCTGATGATGGAGCAAGATCTTTTTGACCGCGGCACTCGCCGCATGGGCGCCGAGCAGGAATTCTGCTTTGTAGATGAGCATTGGCGGCCGGCACCGGTGCTGATGAAGGTCTTGGAACAAATAGATGATCCCCATTTCACTACCGAGTTGGCGGTTTTCAACATGGAGGTCAATTTGGATCCTCAAGAGCTTAAAGGGAGCTGCCTCAGCGAATTAGAGCAACAACTGCAAACGTATTTGGCGAAAGCCGATGCCATCTCCTCCAAGAAAAAAGCGCATCCTATCTTAGTGGGCATCCTGCCCTCCATCAGACGCTCTGACATTGGCCTGCAAAACCTCACCCCTTTGGAGCGTTATGCAGCTTTAATGGATGTGCTACGTCAAATACGAGGAAGTCATTTCGAGTTTTGGATTGAAGGCACCGATCAGCTCATCACCAAAGCCGAAAGCTCCATGTTTGAAAGTTGTAACACCAGTTTTCAACTGCACTTTCAAGTCTGGCCCGAGGAATTTGCCGAGGCCTACAATTGGTCTCAGTTGGTTACGGGCCCTCTCTTGGCTGCAGCTACCAACTCGCCCATGCTTTTGGGAAAGCGCCTGTGGCGCGAAACGCGCATAGCGCTATTCCAGCAGGCTGTGGATACCCGCAACACGGCAGAGCTTTCCCGCCAACGCAGCCAACGGGTCTCGTTTGGCAACCGGTGGGTGCGCCGATCGGTCCTGGAGCTCTATCGCGAAGAAGTGAGCATGCACAAACTGTTGCTGCGGCCCAAAAAAATGGAAGACGCCTTAAAAACTTTAGAGAAAGGGCGCATCCCGCCGCTGTATTCCCTCAGCATACACAGCGGCACCATCTACCGCTGGAACAGAGCCTGCTATGGCATCAGCGAAAACGGAAAACCGCACCTGCGTATAGAAAACCGCGTCTTGCCGGCCGGCCCCTCTACCCTTGATGAGGTGGCCAATGCCGCCTTCTGGCTGGGCCTTATGCTCAACAGACCACCCGAATACGAACGCCTGTGGGAACGCCTCGATTTCGATCTCGCCAAAGGCAATTTCCTGCGGGCAGCTCGCCAAGGCCTGGGCGTGTATTTCTCCTGGCCGGGTTTGAGTAAAAAAATCGCCGCCCCCGAACTCATCCTCAAAGAGCTGCTGCCCATTGCCCGCGAAGGCCTCAACCAAGCCGGCATAAATCGAGAAGAGGTAGAACACTACCTCGGCATCCTGGAAGCCCGGGTCAAATCGGGCCGAACCGGCTCGCAGTGGATTCTGGATTCCTTCAACAGCTTAAAAAAACAAAGCAGCCCCGAAGAAGCCATCGTAGCCACCACCGCCGCCCTGTGGAAGCGCCAGCAAACGGCAAAACCCGTTCACGAATGGGAAACGGCCAAGCTCACCGAAGCCGGCAATTGGATGAATCGCTTCGGGTGCATACAACAAATCATGAGTACAGACCTGCTCACCGTCAATGAGCACGACCTCATCGATTTTCTGGCTCATTTAATGACCTGGCGCAACATCCGCCACCTGCCGGTAGAAAACGAGGCCGGTGAACTGGTGGGTCTGATCACCTCCAAACAACTGGTCGAACACTACAGCCAAAACTGCAACCGCCCGAACATCCGCTCAGCCAAAGACATCATGATTCGAAAATTTATTGCCGTAAATCCCGAAACGCCGACCGCCGAAGCTGTTGCCCTGATGCGGCAACACCACATCAGTTGCCTGCCCGTTATCCGTGAAAAAAAACTGCTCGGCATCGTTACCGAATCGGACTTCGTCAACATGGCAGCTCAAGTACTCCAAGAAGTATCCGACAAAAACTACCGAGAATCATCCGAGTAATCAAAATCCAGTATCTTCGCACAAACACAAGGCCTATGCATTTCCCTGCACCGGAGATTCTGGATTACTGCGAGCAGCACAGCACGCCACTGAACGAAATTTTGCAGCAACTGGAGCGAGAAACTCACCTGAAAACCCTGGCACCTCAAATGCTCACCGGCCCCGTGCAAGGCGCTTTTTTACGCCTGCTCAGCAAATTGCTGCAGCCCAAGCTCATCGTGGAAATAGGTACTTTCACCGGATATTCCGCCCTCTGCCTAGCCGAAGGCCTGCAGCCGGAAGGCCAATTGCACACCATCGAAATCGATGAAGAATTGCTCCGCTTTGGCGAAAAGTATTTTCCTCTGGCCGGCATGCAAAACCGCATCAAACAACACCTGGGCGATGCCCGCGAACTGCTCCCGCTTTTGCCCGATGGCTTCGATTTGGTCTTCATCGATGCCGACAAACCCTCCTACCCGATCTACTACGAGATCTGCCTAAAAAAAATGAAACCCGGGGCTGTACTCCTGGCCGACAACGTGCTCTGGAGTGGAAAAGTGCTCGAGGAGGAAGAACGCCTCAAAGACGAAGATGCCAGTGCCCTGCACGCCTTTAACCAAATGGTGCAAAAAGACGAAAGAGTCGAAAACTTCCTGCTGCCCCTGCGCGACGGCCTGATGATGGTCAAAAAACTGTAACGCCAGTGCCTAACCCTCGGCTCTACTCTCGAAAAGAACTAAATACCAAGCAATGGGACACTGTTGTTGGCAAAGCTCGCAATGGCCTGCCATATGCGTATAGCTGGTATTTGGACATAGTAACTCAAAAACGGTGGAAAGCACTGATCAGTACCGATGGCTCTGCCCTCATGCCCGTTCCTCTGGCACCTCTTCGTTTTAGCTTTCGCCAAATAATAAAACGCGGCACTGCCTGGCATACCTGGGTCTTGCAACCCCTCTTTTGCCAGCAATTGGGCTTATTTGCCGAAAGGCCTCTACAAAAAGACGAGACAACGGTCTTCCTCAAAGAGCTTTTTCGAAATTTCCCAAAAATTGCTGTTTACTGCCTCAACGAGAACATGTCTCTACCCGAAAAAAAACTGGCCGGCTCTTACAAAATGCGAACCAATTACTTGCTAGATTTAAATCGGGCCTACAAAGAAATACGCGGAGGGTATTCCGCCTCACATCGCAGAGCACTAAAAAAGTCAAAAGAGGCATGGCAGTATGAAGAGAGCTCGGCTTTTTCAAAAACCTTTTTCCAAAGCCATGCTCGATACCTGGGAAAAAAAACGGGCTTAAACCAACGAGCTTACCGACGCTGGGCCACATTGGTGCAAACTGTCACCCATAAAAAACAAGGCTTTTTTGTGCGCGTAAAAAATCACAAAAAAACATTGTGTGCCGAAGCTTTTATCTTACAGAGCCACAACCGCCTCATTTACCAGGGAGGATATGTACTACCCGAAGCACAAGCACGGATGCCCATGCATGCCTTATTCGACGGATTGATTCAACGCCATGCAGGACAAAAGCTGTTACTGGATTTCGAAGGTTCTGATTTACCCGGTGTAGCAGAATTCTTTCGCAGATTTGGGGCCCAAAAAAGGTCGTATGGCTGTCTTTGGAGAGGGTAATCCCCCACTTAAAACCTCCCGACATACCCCAGATGGATCTTGGGACTTCTCCAGTCGGGTTGCTGGCCTTGCCGGGCACCAAAAGCCAGGTTAACAGCTAATTGACCGGCAGGCGTGGCAAAGGTGAGACCAGCACCTATACCCAAAGGGTGCTCCGTAAAATAAGCCGCCACGCTGTTCTCCTCTAACCAGCCGTAGTCGACAAACAGATAAAAACGGGAATCCGGACCGGTAATCCACCGATACTCGGCCGTCCAAATCAAATAAGAAGAAGCAAGCAAAGAACGTTCGTCAAAACCTCGCAAGCTGTAGTACCCGCCCAATTGAAAAAGCTCATTTTGATATAACGCTGTTTTCGAATAAAAATGACCGGCTTTGAGACTCAAGCCCAAACTGCTGCTTTGGAAAAGGGGCAGATAGAAACCGACATCCAGCCGAATCCGGGCCTGAGCAACCTGAGTCGGAATGCTATCGTACAAAGACGCAAAATCAAACTCGGGCTCTTCAGCATCGGTCAAACCGGCAATAAGCGGATTAACAGGAGTTCTCTTTCGAGAAAAAGAAAAGTCGGTTTTCAAACGCCAACCTCTTCGCGGATTAAAAGGCATGTCCAATTTTCCCAGCTGCATTTCTATACCTAAACCCCTTCGCTCTACATCCAGCCTTGAGGGCAATTGGTGGGTTTGCTTTATTTGGGAAGTATCTGTTGTGATAATAGTGGAAGAACTGCCCTGCCAATACATACTGACAAACTGTGTGGCCCGCAAAGGATAGCTAAGACCAATTCTCCAGAGCAAGTCACTAAAAGATGTGTCTTGTTTAAATTGCTCAAAACGGGCGTTCCCTCCCAAAGGCAAAGGGCCGATAAAGGGATACCACAATTTGACTGAAAGTTTTTTGGTGCCGGAAGGGAGCTGTTCGTATTGAGCCTGAAAGCGCTCTCCTTGCCGGAAAGCATTAAAAAAATCTGCTCTCAACTGACCCGTAAAAGAAAAACGAGGAGCCCCCGGATTGGAGCCGGCATTGAGGCCAAAAATAAAATCAAAACTGCTGGCCTTGCGCTTTTTGAGCTGAAGAATGGGTGTAGCCACATCTGCTGAAAAAAGCCATTGAGGAGGTGCTGCCACTTGGAGATAAGGCAAAGCTTGAAGTGTTTGCAACAATTCATCTACTTCTTTTTGTCGATAAACTTTGCCTTCCGGCAAATGGAGTAACCTGCCGAGCATGTCAGGAGAAATTCCGGCATCACCCCGTATATCCGGTTTGCCGTAACGAATGAGAGGGCCGCTTTCAAAAACCAGTGTAGCCCGGCTTTGCCCGTCCGGTTCAAAGCTCAGACTATCCAGGCGAATGCTGGCCAAAGGATAGCCTTGTTCGGCAGCCTGGCGCAAAATTCGCCTTTGAAATGTTTTGATTTCCTCATAGGAAAGAGGCTTGTGGCTCACTTTTTTTTGGCGAAAGCCCGATTTTGAAAGCAGTTGATCGCTGAGCCCGGCCGTTCTAAGCTGCACCCAACGAAAACGCGGCCCGACGAACAAACTCGCCCTGCAAAGGCTGTCTTCACAGTCAAAGCTAAGCAGGCGTGCAGCCAAATACCCTGCAGCCAACAAACTATCCAAGCAAGACGCCACTGCTCGCCTTGCTTCTTCCAAACTGCGATAATGCTCAGAAAAAACCTTTCGACAAATGCCGGTATCTCCCTGGATGTACTCCCATTGAAAGCTCACCGCCTGTTCTGGCTCCTGAGCCTGAAGGGCATAAATGGGCAACAATAACAAAAGCCGAAATAAAAATGACCGGAAGTATGGTCTGACAGCCCTCATGAAGCTGTAACGGAAGTGTAGTCCTCTTATTTTGACTGCCATGCAAACCTAAAACAGCTGAAATATACCTAAGAATCCAAGTTGTTTGGGGCTATTTGTGGCCCCCTCATCAACACAAAATACAGCCAGTTTGGCCTGCTTACTGCATTGGCAAGCTCAAACCATGTGCGATAAATGCGTTCAAAACTCGTAAAACATACCCGAAGATAAATAAATTGACGCCCACATCGAGCTAAATCTTCCGATATTTGATTTGCCTAATGAGGGGAGACACCAAGATTTTGCATATTTCATCCTTTCAAGTCCTCCGGCTTGAGCAACACACATTGCAATGGACAAATTTGCATTTTTCACGCTGCTTCTTTTACTCCCTTGGACAGTACTCCTTTCCCAAGGCCCCCCGATTTTTACAGACACCCCCATTATGTTGGGGTTGGAAGGCGGGGGTATGCGCACCTTTGGGAAATACGTAAAAAAAGAAAATACAAAAATTTACATTCAACCTATTGCCCTACCTTTTAATCTGCGCGCAAACTGGCAAATAGGTACCATCCTGCCTTTAACAGGCAAATGGCCGGGAAATGCACAAGGACAGTTTGGGCTGGGCGATGTAAAAATCTTCACCAAATATCAACTGCACAGCTGGAATGGAAAAGGCAAAACTTTTCGAACCTTAATCAAACTCACTCAGTCCTTCCCTTCCGGAGCTCCTCCCCTGGGGTCGGGGAACTGGACCACTTCCCTCGGCTTAGTCTCCGGCTTGATAAACCTAAAATATGGCCTGTATGCCAACCTCAACTATCAACGCTCTTCAGGTCCCAATCCGGACAAATTGACTTATAATCTAGCTCTAGCCTATCCGTTATTACCTCAACAATACCCACCTAAACAATTGAATGTGTATCTCGAATTTAACGGAAGTTATGTGTCGAGGCTTCAGCAAAATATCTACTTCCTTTCACCCGGCTTCCAGTGGATTCAAGGGCGCAAATTCCTGATAGAAACGGGCTTACAAATTCCTCTTCGTGAAGATGTGGAAGAAAATGCACATACCCGCTTTGCTTTTCTTCTCGGCCTCAGAGCACTGCTTTTTTAAAAAAACTGAACCATGAAAAAAAATGTCTTTTCCTCTGTTTTTCTTCCCACCCTTTTTCTCTGTCTCTTCTCTTTCTCCTTGCAGGCACAGCAGGAAGCCGAGAACCAACGCATTCAAATAAAAATAGAAGTCAAAGGTCTGTCCTGCCCTTTCTGTGCCTATGGGCTGGAAAAACGCCTGCGAGAGCTACCGGCTGTCCAAAGTGTCGACATTTTGCTCAAAGAAGGGGTTGCTATCTTGAAATTCCCTAAAAAACAACAACCCTCCGAACAGGCGTTGCGCACGGCCATAGAGAAAGCGGGCTTTGAATCGGGAAGATTAATCACTTGCCAAGTAGGAGAGAACTGCGATTTTTAATATACCCAAGCCGAAATGGTTTGGTATATTTACAACTCACAAACGGGCGAAAGATAGGGAGTTTGAGAGGCTAACGCCTCCCAAACCAATTTGTGATGGGGGTATACCCGAAGTGAAGTGGTTTAGGCATAGGCCATACGATTAAAAAGCATCTCGGAGTTTAAAGCTACTGCAGTAAAAACACATTTCATTGCACTCCTTCAAATATTAAAAAAACAAAAACAGCTCACAGTATTGTCTATCGGCTGACAAAAAGACTGTCTAATAATTGACAAAAAAACATTTCACTTGATTTCAAGGCAGCAATATAAATTGTCAAAGTATCCCTAGAACACTACCGGATTATATACGGAGCAAAATGGGTAGGGAAAATGAGCATACCTTCGGTGTACTTTCCGCCAAGGCGCAAACCAACTCGCGACGGGCATAAACACGACACCTATGAAAAATCGATTCTACACGCTCGCCCAGCTACTTATCATTTCTTTTATTTTCCCTTCATTACTAAAAGCCCAATGCACGCTCTCTATCGAAGGAGATTCCGGCATTTGCCCGGGAGGCACCGCCTATTTAATCGCAACAGTTATGGGCCCCGAGCCTTATTACGACATCAACTGGTTTTTTCAAGGCGACATCATCGCTACCGGAACAAACGAATTAATCGTCTTTGAACCCGGTGAATATATCGCGGCCATCACAACGACTAATGGCTGTACAGACAGCACCTCCTTTATTGTCGCTCCCTATCCGAGCCCAAACCTCAGCATCTCCGGCCCAAATTGTTTTGCCCCGGGGGATTCTATGGCCGTCCTGACAGCCGAGGGAGATTTCGCTTCTATCAGCTGGTCCACCGGCTACATAGGAGAGAACCTCACCGTTTACGAACCGGGCACATACTGCGGAACAGCCTACGACAGCGCGGGTGTCTGCCCCACCGAAGTCTGCTTTACCCTGTACCCCGCCAACCAGCTGAGTATCGTTGCCTTAGACGCCTTTTGCCCCGACAGCCTGGCAAGCTGCCAACAA
>JALSKB010000180.1 GCA_026989035.1 Saprospiraceae bacterium
CTTGGAGAAGAATAATCGACGATTTAAGGGGTCTATAAGTCGCAAATCTCCCTGAGCCAAGCGCAAAATATCAAATTCAACCAGGGAGTCATAGGGGAAGGAGAGGCTGTCTAAGCGCAGAGAATCGGCTTCCAGTATCCAACGCAGCCCGTCTTTCAGGTCTATGAACTGCCAGCGTCCCTGAATGGTTTGCGGGTTACCGGCCTGTGTAAAGCGAATAGACAGATTTCCTTCTTTATCAAAAGTGTAAGTCTGCCCTTCAAATTCCGAGAGGTAGCTGTTGTCTTCTAAGTCGAAGGCTTGCTCCACGACCCAAGAACCCTTTAGGCGCTTGGCTTTGCTTTGCAAGCTCATCCACGGGCCTTCTTCGTATTTGGCGCAAGCGGAAAAGAACCAGACAAAAGCCCAGATAAAGAGGGTGCACTTTTTCATGCAAACCTTATTTTTTTTCTACCAGGAGTAGGGTTTTGCCCTCTTCGTCTTTTAACCACAGTTCTTTTTCTTCCAAGCGTAGAATTTTGAAAGATTCGTTGGCTTGACAGGCAAATTCCGCTTCAGCCAGTTGGGCTTCGTCGGCATCCAATTCCCAGCGAAAGGTTTTTTTCTTATCGGCAAAGAACCACCTACCTTGTAGGGGGGGAATGCCTTTTTTGGGAAAGGCAATTTCCACTTGGCCGTCTTTGGTGAAGGTGAAGAACTGGCGGTTGAAAAGAGAGCTGATGTCTTCTTCCTGTGCATCAAGGGCAATGACCACATACCAGGTGTTGGCTATGCGTTCTTCTTTGCTTCGAAAGGACATCCATTGCCCTTCTTCGTAGCCGGAGCACGAGCTGAGGAGTAAGAACAAGAGAGAAAAGGAGATAAGTTGTTTCATGAGAATTTTTTGGGGTTGTTTTGGGCTTACTAACGCGTAAAGGTAGTTAAAACGCATATTCAGCGCAGCATTTTTTTTAACATTTCGTATGTTAATGCCGTGGGCAGGCCCATGACGTTGGTGTAGCTGCCCCTGATTTCTTGCACCTTGCACAGGCCAATCCAGTCTTGAATGCCATAAGCTCCAGCCTTGTCAAAAGGAGCTTGGGTTGCGATGTATTTTTCGATTTCTTGCTCGTCCAGGGGAGCAAAACGCACTTCGGTACGTTGGGAGAAAACTTCTTCCCCGGTAGGGCTAAGCAGGCATACGCCCGTGATGACTTCATGGGTGTTGTCGGACAGCTTTCGCAAAATGGCTTTGGCATCTTGTGGGTCTTTGGGCTTCTCAAAAATGCGACCATGGGCGATAACGGTGCTGTCGGCAGCTAAAATGATGTGATTTTTTTTCAGGCCTTTTCGGCTCGCTGCATGGGCTTTTTTGCGAGCCAGCCAGGGGGCAACCTCTGCAAGGGGTAGTTGGTCGGGATAACTTTCGTCTATGTGTGTGGGGCGGAGTACGGGAGAAAACCCCATCTCTTCCAGCAGCTGTTTGCGTCGGGGAGAAGCTGAGGCTAAAATCAAGGTAAAGGGCTTTTTGAAAATGTCCATGCTGTTGTTTTGACAGGTAGTGGAATGCTTCGGATGTGTTGAGGGCGCTTAAAGCAATACGAGCAGGAGTACGCCTGCGAGCATGATGAATTTGGCAATTTGAGCCTGTCTTTTGTAATGTTTTTTTTTGTGACTTCGGAAGAGCGTAAGCAAACTATAGGCGAGTGGCAGGACAATGGAGCTGCTTAGGAAGGCCATTGCTAGGAGGTGGTGTTGCAGGTAGAGTTGTAAGCCAAAAGCCAAAACGCTGAGCAAAAAGAGCAAGCCTATACCAAAGGTGAAGAGGCGGGCTTTGTTTTGTCCGAGACGTACTGGCAAAGTCAGACGTCGGCTTTGGCGATCGCCTTCGTAATCTTGCAGGTCTTTGAGCCATTCGCGGTAGAGGTTGGAGATAAAGGCGAAGAGCAGGTACAGCAGTAGGATGTTGCGCAAGGCATGGGCTGCCTCACTCTGTTGTCGGCTGAATTCCAGCCAGCTGCTTTGTTCGGCCAGCCAGACGATAGCTGTTACGCCTGCACAGAAAAGAGAGACCAGCAGGTTGCCCGGCCAACCGAGGCGTTTGAGATGAGAAGAGTAAAGCCAAAGACTTGCGGCTCCCAGCGGGTAGAGGAGGATGTAGTAAAAAGGGCCGATTTCCAAGGCCAGCCATAGGGCGGGCAAACTACCTGCCAGCAGCAAGGCGGCATAGATTTTTCGGGCCGTTTTTTCCGATATAACCTGACCAATTAGGATTTTTTCCGGTCGGTTGATGCGGTCGGTTTTCTCGTCGTACAAGTCGTTGATTATATAACCTGATGCCGTAATGCAGAGGGTTGCCAGGCTAAGAGCCAGCCACTGCAGGGGGGAGAGTGCAGGGCTGAGATCAATTTGCCGAAAGGCTGTAGCAAAAACAAATTTATAGACGACAAATTGTGTCGCGGCTACCAGCAGCAAATTGGGCCATCGCATCAATTGGAGGTAGTGTTTGGGAGTTGGACGCACGCCTGAACTTTGATTTAGACAGGAAAGGGTGGACAAGATATTTGTAAATTTCCGAAGGTTGAGGTTTGTCCACTGGTAGTTGCCCAGGCAAATTTAGTAATTCTCCGGTGCCCACTTGCCTTGCACGCGCAACAATTTTTCGAGTATGTCTCTGACGCAACCCTCGCCACCTTTGATGGGTGAGACGTAATCGCACATTTCCCGAATTTCCGGCATGGCATCGGCAGGGCAGGCAGCCATACCTGTTTTTTGCATGACGTAGTAGTCGGGCATGTCATCGCCAATGTACAAAATCCGTTCGGGCTGAAGTTGGTGCTTTTTGACTAACTCCAGATAGGGGGCTACTTTATCTCTGGCTCGGATGAAAACATCTTCTATCCCTAGTCCTTTTAGCCTTTTGGTAACGCCCTCGGAGTATCCTCCCGTGATGACAGCTATGCGAATACCCGCCCGCAAAGCCATTTTGATGATGTAGCCATCGCGGGCACTCATGCTGCGCAGCATTTCTCCAGCTTCCGTGATGAGCATGAGGTTGTTGGTGAGCACGCCGTCAACGTCCATGATGACGGTGTCTATATGGCGGAATTTTTCCAGAGGGTTGCTGTAGAGTTCTCTGCCTGAATCCATCGTTTTGTCGTCCTGCTTTGTCGTTTTTATTGTTGGTTTTCCCTCCATTCGTAAACCCACTTGGCTTGGATTTGTTCCAGATGGGCTTCATTGCTCTCTTCCCGTTTGCCGACGAAGTTGGGGATTTCCAGGATCCACTCCAGTAGATCGGTGAAGCGGATGCGGTAAATCTTACTTTCGTCAAACTCATCTCCAAAGCGCTCGTACAGCTTGATGGCGATGTCTTCGTGGTCGTTCCAGTGGATGGGGAAGTTGTCTATGTCTTCAAAAGCCATGTTGAGTTGTTTTTTAGTGTTCGTGTCCGATGATTTTGGATTGGTCGGGAATTTCGACTTCTAATTCCGCTTCTTCGTCTTCGATGATGGCCTGGCAGGCCAGGCGGGACTCCAGCCGAGGGTCAATGGCTCGATCGATGAAATCTTCTTCCTTTTCGGAGATTTCGGGAAGAAACTCCTCGCCTTTGAGCACGTAAACGTGGCAGGTGCTGCAAGCACATACGCCGCCACAGTTGTGGTTGAGATGAATGTCGTTGTCGTGGGCTATTTCCAGCAGGCTAAGCCCTGCTTCGGCTTCTACCGTTTTGGGCGGAATGCTTTTGTCTTCAAAAGTGAAGTGTATTTTGGCCATTGTGTTGTTGTTTTTAGTGCTCCCTCGGTCCGATATCAGATCGGAGGAGGAAATGGGTGACTTGTCAAACGATAAAACTCTGAAAAGCCCATAAAGTTTTATCGTTGGTTCTTTTTCTGCTTTTCCTTTTCCCTGACTTCCGTTTTTCCGATCAGCGCTATGACGCGATCGTAGATTTCTCGCATGCGCTCGGGTTCTTTTTGAAGGATGGTTAGAGAACGAAAGAAGTCGGCTGAATCTACCTGATGTATGGCAAAGATTTGCCGGTAATAGAGGGCTTCCAAACTATCTCTTTGCGGGCCGATGGTATTTTGCCCCGCGACCTCTGCGATGTGCACGTCAGCCAGAACCTTTACTAGCTTGTCTTCGGGCAGAGGCAGGGTCTTTTTTTCTTCTCTTCTTTGATGATTGCAACTCAACATGGCGAACCCAAAAAGGAAGAATCCGAAGATCAGCAAGGCCGGTAGAGAGATGCGCTCTTTTTTGTGCACTTTATTTGTTTTTTAAGTAAAGTATTGCTTGGGGTAGTAAAAATTGGTGAGCAAAGCGGTGTTTTCGTTCCACTCGCTCCAGTTTTGGATATCGGCCTCTAAGCGGCAAATGCCACAAGTAGGGACGTTGGCGATGTAGCTTTGGCTGTATCTGTTAGCTACGGAAGTTATGGATGGGTTGTGTCCAAAGAGCAGGACGCTGTTCCATTCGGCTTTGCCTTGGCGAATGATTTCTATGATATCCCAGGGAGCTGCTTCGTACAGTCGGTTTTCCTGTAGAATTTGATGGCTCGGATACTGAAGTGCTTCTGCAAAATAACGGGCTGTGGCCATGGTGCGCACAGCGGGACTGCTTATGATGGCATCGGCTTTTACATGCTGGGCAGCCAGGAGGCGTGCCATAAAGGGGGCATCGCGCAAACCGCGCTTATTGAGCGGTCTGTCAAAATCGTTGAGGGAGGGATCTGCCCAACTGGATTTTGCGTGGCGTATCAGATAGAGTGTTTTACTCATGAGTATTGTTTTTTGTGGCCTTTCGGCAAATGTTTTTAGACTCGATGGGAGAGGTGTAGTGTATTATTATTCTTTTACAAATTTTTGGCGTTGGTTGTCTATGCTTAAACAATAGAGGCCGGAGGGCAAATTTTGGAGGAGAATGTCTGCCTGGTCCTCTTCGCATTCTTTTTCCAAGACGAGTCGGCCTAGTAAGTCGAAGATTTGTATGTGCCCCAGAGGCTGATTTGTCGTTTCCTTACAAGGAGTTATGTGGAGCTGGTCGGAAGCGGGATTGGGATAGATGGTATAGCATTTGGCGAAAGCCGGACTCTCTTTTGTGTCTGTCATGCTGCCAAAGACTTCCTGAAAAACATCTGCATAGGTGTAGTATCCTCCGCAGCTTTCTTCGGCATCCCAATTAACGGACCAGCACATCATGCCGGCCAGGTCGGGATAACCTCCTGACTGCACCAAGTTGTAATTTCCGGGTTGCGGGCCTTGTCCGAGCAGATAGCGCATGGCGCTTTTCAATTCTTCGGGTGGGAGCCAGCCCCCTCCGGCAGCATTGGGGCAAGCGGGCAATCCTACGGCTACCTGATTTGCCGAAAGGCCCTGAAAGACCCCGCCATCGGTGAAGAAGCCTTGGATGACGGCTTCGGTTTGCGAAACTACAAAATCGGCAGTGCCTTGTTCATAGATGTTTCCGTCTATACCGTACATGCTGCCGCTGTTGTAGAGTTGTACCTGAAGCAGGTCTATGGAATCTCGCAAGGCGTGGATGAGCGGGAGGTAAGCACCCCAAACGCCGTTATAGGTTGATTGTCCTCCCTGGACGAAGGCTGTTTCAGGTGTGATGCTGAGAATCATTTTTTTGCCTTGGTCTATTCGATATTGTTGCATGAGCGCTTTGATGGCATCGATGAGTTGCAGGATGGGTACATCTACGGGGCTTTGGATGCTGCCACCGGAGACGGCCAGCGAGTTGCCTTCCAGGTCGATGTCCAAGCCGTCAAAGTCATAGAGAGCAAGCAAGTCGGAGACTGTGGAGATGAAGATATTGGTTTCGTTGGGGTTGTCCAGAGAAATGGGGGCCGTAGCGCCTCCTATACTCAACAAGACTTTTTTACCATTGGCTTGTACGGTTTGTACCAAGTCTGCAAAGTCCTGTGAGTTGATGCCTTGCGGTACGAACTGGATGTCGTAGTCGTTGTTTGCAGAGGGCGTGGCAAAGGCCATGATGAGGTAGTCGTAGCGCTCATCAACTTCGTCGAGCAACAAAAAAGGTGTGCTGCTGCTTTGCCAATTTTTGAGGTAACCGATGAGGTGAGCCTGCGCTTTGGCCCAATGGGCGCATAACAGCAGGAGCAGGCTGAGCGATGCCGAGGGAATGCTTATTTTCATGTGTGCAAAGATAATTTTTCTTTATTATTGCACCTTTATACTCATGGCGGAGTGATTTGAGCGGCACGGGCTTTCCAAGCTCCCCATTTTTGCCCGTTTGCGAGTTCAAGCCATTTTGGTTTGGGTATAAGTCAATTTTAAAGTCTTTGGATTATGGCTAAGGCCGGAAAAGGAAAACGAAAAGGGAAGAGCATTTCCAGAAAGAAGCCATCTTCAAGAGGTTCAGTTAGGCCGACATGGCAATGGCCGGCTTTGCCGGAGGAGCCTGTGTCATATCGCAGAATTTTTTGGTGGCTTAGTGCTGCCATTGCCGTTTTAATGCTGGCCTTGTCTTTGGGTAGCGGTATCAATGAAGACGACAAATACCAGATCGATTATTCGGAGAAGTTGGTCAATTATTACACCACTTTGGGCCAAGACACCTCTGCGCTGTATGTCGAAAAGGGCAACATGCATTATTACGGTGGTTGTTATGAATTGATGGCAGGCTTTTTAAATCATGCTTTGGGCTTTACGGAAAAAGAAGAAGCCTATCACACGACCCGGCATTTGTTGATTGCTGTTTTCGGTTTTTTGGGTTTGTTGTTTACGGCCTTGTTGGGGCGCGAGTTGGCTGGTTGGCGGTTGGCCGGTTTGGTGTTGATTTTGGGTTTTCTTTCGCCTCGTTATCTGGGGCATTCCCTGATGAACCCCAAGGACATCCCCTTTGCAGCCGGGGTGGCTATGAGCATGTATTTTTTGGTGCGTTGGTTGCGGAGTATGCCCGAAATTCGCTGGAAGAACATGTTGGGATTGGCTGCAGGGATAGGGGTGGCCCTGGGGGTTCGAGCCGGCGGGCTTATTCTTTTCGGATACGTGGGCTTGTTCACCTTGCTGGATTTTGTGCGGCAACATGGCTGGCAAGGCTTGTTTTCCCGCTCTGATTTGAGTTTGAAGTACGCCTTGTATGGCGGGGGCATTTTGTTGGCCGGATTTTTTTTTGGACTGTTGTTTTGGCCGTATGGTATGCAGGCTCCGATCGCTCATACTTTGGAGGCTTTAGCGGCTTTCGCCAAATTTGGTACGCGCATTCGGGTGTTGTTTGAGGGGCAAAGTTTGATGTCGGATCAACTGCCTTGGTATTATCCGTTTTCCTGGATCTATCGCAGCATCCCCATGTCGGTCTTTTTAGGTTTTGTTGCGGGATTGTTGTTGATGAAGAGGTTGTTTAAACGCTATGACCCGTTGATTTTGGGATTGGCTCTCTTTTCCTTTTTCTTTCCCCTCTTTTACATTGTCGTTAAAGATTCGCTTTTGTATGACGGTTGGCGGCATTTGATATTTGTTTATCCGGGCATGTTGCTTTTTGCTGCAACGACTTGGTTGTATTTGATAGACCGCTTTCGCGAAAAGGGGCAGATGCGTTATGCCATTTTGGGTATTTTTGTTTTATCTTTGTTGGAGCCGGCTTGGTTTATCGCTAAGAACAGTTCTTACCCTTATGTGTACTTTAATCCTTTAGCAGGTGGGATTAGCCATGCTTTTGGGCGCTATGAAACCGACTATTGGGGCGTAAGTGTGCGACAGGCTGTTCGCGAGATGGAACACAAGGGCTTGATCCCTGCAGAGGGGGAGCAGCCTTTAAAAGTGGTTAGTTCTTTTTGGTACAACACTTCGCTGTATTTGCGCAAATATGGAGATCGGGTAAAGGCCGATTACGTGCGTTACAGCAATCGCTTCGACAAGACGTGGGACTACGGAGTTTTTCCTTCACGTTATTTGAGAGGGCCACATTTGTTGGCCGGTACTTGGCCGAGCTCGCGTACCATAGCGAAGATAGAGGCGCAGGGGGTGCCGCTCACGGCGGTTTACGAGGCGGGCAACTCGGAGCCTTTTGAAGCGGCTAAGGCGATTAAGGCCAAGGATTGGCAGAAGGCTATCTCTCTGTTGGAGCGCGAAGTGGATTTGCACGCCGACAATGCCTGGGCATGGCGAAATCTGGCCATGGCCTATTTGAACAGCGGGCAGGCAGCCAAAGCTAAGCGGGCTGCCGAGCAGTCGCTTCAAGTAGCCCCGAACGATACGGGAGGGCTTTACTTTTTGGCTTTAGCCGAGTTGAACCTCGATGATCGAAGCTCTGCCGAGAGACATTTGTTCCGGATTTTGGAAGTGGACTCGGAACATGCCTTAGCGTATTTTTATTTGGGTCTTTTGCACATGCAGCAAAACGACCTGAACCGAGCTTTGAAAGAGGTGCTACAGAGCATCAAATACAATCCGCGCTTTACCAATGCCTATGAGCTGGCCGCTCAAATTTATGAGAAGATGGGCGATGCCCAAAATGCTGCCCGTTATCGCCAGGCCATTCAAAAAATTAAATAGCTTTGTGCGGAAAAATTCCGACAACCATTTTGCCAGATGAAGGACAAGCTTAAAGACTTACAGCGAAGAAAGGAGCGCGCTCTCTTGGGCGGAGGTGTAGAGCGCATAGCCAAACAACACCAAAAAGGCAAGCTTACAGCCCGAGAACGGCTGCAACTTTTGTTGGATGAGGGTAGCTTTGAAGAAATAGGAATGCTGGTGGAGCATCGTTCTCACGATTTTGGCATGGAGCGACAGCGCATTCCGGGGGATGGTGTCATTACCGGGTATGGCACCATAGACGGGCGTTTGGTCTATGTCTATGCCCAGGATTTTACCGTTTTTGGCGGCTCGCTTTCAGAGACCCATGCCGAGAAAATTTGCAAAATCATGGACTTGGCGGTGCAAAACGGTGTACCGATCATTGGGCTGAACGATTCGGGAGGAGCCCGTATTCAAGAAGGGGTGAATTCCTTGGGTGGCTATGCCGAAATTTTTTATCGCAATGTGCAGGCTTCCGGGGTGATTCCTCAGCTGTCTATCATTATGGGACCTTGCGCCGGTGGTGCGGTTTACTCTCCGGCTATGACGGACTTCATTTTGATGGTGGAGCAGACCTCTTATATGTTTGTTACCGGCCCGAATGTGGTGAAGACGGTAACGAATGAAGAGGTTACTTCCGAAGAATTGGGCGGGGCTTTTACCCACGCTTCCAAATCGGGCGTGAGTCAGCTGACGGCTTCGAATGATGTGGAAGCCGTTCAAAAAATGCGTAGGCTGCTTTCTTATCTTCCGCAAAACTGGAAGGAGAAGCCTCCGGAACGGGCTTGTGAGCTGGGTGCAGAATGGCGGGATGAACTTACGGATATCGTGCCGCCCAATCCGCAACAACCTTATGATATGAAGACTGTCATCAGGCAAGTGGTTGATGAGGATAGCTTTTTTGAAATTCACGAAAATTTTGCGGAAAACATCGTGGTGGGCTTTGCCCGTTTGGCCGGCCGGAGCATAGGCATCGTTGGCAATCAACCCATGATTCTGGCAGGTGTCCTGGATGTCAATGCTTCCCGTAAGGCTGCCCGCTTTGTGCGTTTTTGCGATGCGTTTAACATTCCCTTATTGGTGTTGGTCGATGTGCCCGGCTTTTTACCCGGAACTGATCAGGAATGGAATGGCATCATATCCAACGGAGCGAAGTTGTTGTATGCCTTTAGTGAGGCTACCGTGCCCCGTATAACTCTCATCACCCGCAAGGCCTATGGCGGAGCTTACGACGTGATGAACTCCAAGCACATTCGAGCCGACCTCAACTATGCCTGGCCTACAGC
>JALSKB010000181.1 GCA_026989035.1 Saprospiraceae bacterium
TGAGAAAAGATAATCCTAAATTTAAACAAAGAACACCGAGACATCCTCTCCCTCCTCTCTTATTGGAATTTTTATTCGTAATTTTTACAAAATTGGGTGCGGAAGATGTGTTACATGGCTATCCAGTTTTTTTTGCACTTCCAGTTTAATGGCTGGTTTTTATTTGCTGTTCCGGCTCTGTTTTTTGAGTTGCTGGAGGAACATGACATTAAGCTTTCACCTCGAAAACTGAGAGCGTATTGGCTTCTTTTGCTCTTTTCTTGTTTCTTAACTTATGCTTTAGCAGTTACCTGGACTACTCCTCTGCCTTTTATTTTTTGGACTAATAGCCTGGGCGTTGTGTTGCAATTGGGCGCTTTGTATTTTCTCTTGACTGCTTTGCACGGTCATGTTCGGAGAATCAAGTTGCTTTTTCCCCATGTGATGCGGGTGTTGTTTTCCGTGGCTTTGACGAGTTATGTGTTGAAGATTGTTATTCAGGCTGTGGTGGTGATTCCCTATGTGGCCACTATTGCCTATACCGTGCGCAATTACGTCATTGGGTTTATTCATCTCATTTTGTTGGGTGTGCTCACCAGTTTCTTGTTTAGTTTGGCCGGCTTTCGCCAAATGATACCCTTGGATAAGCAATCCGTTTATTGGGGTATTCGGCTTTTTGTTCCGGCTTTTGTGTTTACCGAAGTTTTGCTTTTTTTGCAGGGGAGCATGTTCTGGGCTGCCTGGGGTTTTTTTCCTTTTTTTTACGAGCTGATGTTTTTATTTAGCCTTTTACTGCCCTTGAGCATTGGCATGATTTTATGGAGCCTATTTCGGTCAGAAGGCTTTTGAAAGAGTTAGTTTTTTTCGAGGATGATCTTTTGGTTGCCTGAAGCTGTTTGTCCCCTCTTGTTGGTGAAAACCCAATGCAGAACGTAGATGCCGCTAAAGATGTCATTCAGTTGGATTTGTTCTTCAAAGAGGCCCCGTTTCACCTTTTTTTCTTTTCGGAGCAGGCAACGGCCGTAGCTGTCGCATAAGCTGAGCGATAAAGAACCGGATGAGGGGATATTTGCCGAAAGGCTAAGCTTGTCTTGGCTTGTTGGGTTGGGGAAAATTTCAAACGAGAAAAGTTTTCGGGCATAGGATTCGGGCCAGAGGCCTGTAGTCAGCAACGCTACTTCGGGCCGGATCTCCAGAGCGGTTTGCCAGATGAGTTGATTGGATTCCGTGTAAGCTCCGCGGTACTCCCAGCCTCTGGATCGTCCCTCAAAATCGTAGTTATATCGTTCGTAAAAGGAGAAAGCAGAGGGGTCTATAGGTGTTCCTGTCAAGGCGTTTGGCAAGGGGCGAAAATCGGTTTGGTTGAGCGGGCCAAAAGGGTTTTGTACGTAATTGACAATGGCATAATCTTCGTCGCTGATGTTGTTCTGTTCGTTGACGTTGCTGTTCAATTGAAAAGGGATAGGGGCAAAGATGGCATTGCCTACAACGTTTTGCTGATAAGCAAGATCGGGATTGTATATCTCTATGCCGTAAGAGGCTGTGTAAACGGTGTTGTTGAAATAGTTGATGGTGCGGGGTGCAAAATCGTTGTGGGGAAAGGAGAGAATGCCCCAGCCATTGCTGTAGTAATTGATGAGCAGATTGTCGTAGAAGCCGAAATTTCCGGTACCTTGAAAAAGGCCTTCCGATGGATTTTGGAAGAGCAAATTTCCGTATATTTCGTAGTAATCGTTGGAGCCGGCTCCGGATTCGGGGAAATTGCCTACGAGCAGGTTGGGGCGGGGCGTGTCGGGGTCGCTATTTTCGTCTTTGGCAAAGACGTTGTAGCGTATGGTGGTATGTGCTTCGGTTGGCATGCCGGCCACATCACGGGTGCCGGTGTTTTGGTGTTTGACTTGCATACAATAGCGCTGAGGATTGAGTACCAGGTTGTATTCGATCAGGCCATCGACGAAAGGTGCCGTGCCATCGCTGTTGCCCAAATAGAGCCCCACGCCCGGCTCGATGAGGGTGTTGCGGCGAATGATCCAGCCCCAGGCCGGGCATTTGGTGCTGATGCCTACGGTTAGGGGAGCACCGCCGTGATTGATGATGAGGAGGTTTTCCAAGGTAATGTGATGTGCCCAGTTGCCGGCTGTGCCTTCGGCTTTAACGGCATCGATATAGGGAATGTCCTGTCCGTCCAGGAGCAGGTTTTGTATTTTGAGGTACGCACAGCGCTCTATGCTGACGGTATTGCAACAGGCATTGCCGTAAAAGACTGCTGCATTGCCGGAAAGCGGGCCGGAGATGACGATGGGTTGGCTTTCCGTGCCCACGATGTCGTCTAAGTTGAGGCGGTCGTAGTAGTCTCCGGCTTGTAGCAAAAGGCTGTCGCCAGGTTGTAGCAAACTCAGGTATGAAGTGTAGTCGGAAGGTGTTCCGTAGTAGGTGGTAGCTTGAAGAGAGCTTTGCAAAAAAAGCCCAAGGAAGAGGAATAGGAAAGTTTTTGTCTGTTTCATTTTTCGCTTGTTTTGATTTCTTTGAAGGCTTGAAAGCAAGTTGGGTACCATCATGTAAATGCCGTTTTGCTTTGCATTGTCCTCCCGTTTAAGGCCTCTTTACGTGATAATTGGCTTGGATATCGTGTGTTTGCAGAGAAAAAAGGCTTGGGGTGCATTGGTGTCCAAGATTTCCCTATGTAGGTCTTTTACGAGTTTCGAAATGCTCAAAACCACTTTGTTCCGGATATATGTACTCATGGCGAAGTGGATTGGGAGGCCTCAGCCTCCCAAATTCCCTATCTTTCGCTCGTTTGCGAGCTGTAAATGTCCCAAACCATTTCGGTTTGGTTATATTATGACGCAAAGTAATAAAAAAGTTGCGATTTGTGCCCTTTGTCAAAGGTGCTTTTAGCTTTTTGGGGGTTTTATACTCATGGCGAAGTGAATTGGGAGGCGTCAGCCTCCCAAACGCTCTACCTTTTGCCTGTTTGCGAGTCGCAAATACCCCAAACCATTTCGGTTTGGGTATATTTTTAGTTTTAAAATCCGTTCAAAATGCTGTAAAATGGGGCTTTTAGCCTCCTTTTTATTTGCTATTTTAATTTTTAACAAAAATTTAAGTGTCAAAATTTGTTTTGCAGAAAAAAGAGCCTCTACCTTTGTCATGGACATGGCACGCAAGGCTATTTCCCGAAACCTGTCGAAACCGGTTTTCAAATTGGTTTTTCGACGGAGAAAGGGAAGGAGTGATTTTACCACGGCTTTTTCCGGCTGTTATTTGCCGAAAGGCCTAAAACCAAGTACCATGAAAAATTTGTCCACCCTTTGTCCGCTCCCAAGGTCTTTGGTAAGGGCCTTTGCTGTTTTGATGAGCCGGCTTGCTTCTCTGAGTCGGTCCCGCCTCGTAGTCTTTTTCGTTGACTGATTTTCTTTCCCTTTTGGTGTAAGCGGGTTTTCGCTTCTTTGGGTTTGACCTGTTTTCAAGGCCTTTTGGCTTTCTAGTCGGGTTTGCATTCCGAAGGAGATCCATGCGCTCACCTGGCTTCTTCTTGCTTTCTGCTGTAGGAAGGAATGCCCCTTGCTGTGCCCTGTCTAAGTGCAAATGGGATGGAATCGTCCTTTTTCATGCAAACAAAATCAACCATCATGAAACCGACAAAAGTTTTTTTCTTCGTCTTGTTTTTACTGTTTTGGACAGCGATTGGTCATGCCCAGATTTACCTGCGCGTTTACGTGGTTGAGGGCAGTTCGGAAACCAGTTGCGGCGATCTTTTTGATGCTCCCGATCCCGGCTGGTTGATTCAGGTAGATGGGCAGGATTGGGTGCGGTATGCGGGTAACCCCATTGTAGGAGGCTGCCCGTTTGGCATCTTGCCGGCCATGCAATACGAGCAAACATATGGAGGAATGGCCGATGTGCCGGATAGTATTGAAATTTGTTTGCGGGCTGATGAGCACGATCCCTGGTTGGGTTGTTCCAACGCCCAATGTATTACAACGGGCTGTCAGAGCTTTGTTGTGCCGACTTTGGGCGACAGTCTCAGTTATACCCTAAGTGTTTCGGGAAGTTCTTCTGCCAGTGTCGAGTTGAGGATTGTTACCGGAGGCAGCCCTATCAACCCACCGCCTCCTCCTGTGGAGAGTGGACTTTGCGAATTTTCCAGAGCTTATGGCGGAGGTAGTGGTTTTGACGGTCATGGAAGCGAGGTTTTGCAGCTGCCCGATGGGAGCCTTTTGATAGGTGGTAGATGGGCAGGACAGGCTTATTTGGTGAAGACAGATTTGTGGGGGCAGGTGTTAGCCTTTCAAGCTTATGGAGCACAAATAGGTGGAAGCAGCTCGTCTTTTACCGACTTGGAACTGGCTCCAGATGGCGGTATTGTCGCTACGGGTGTTTGTGAAGGTTGCCTCCCGGGAGATAACCTAAGTAAAGTTTTTGTCCTGAAAACCGATGCAGATTTGAATCTGGATGTTGCTGTTGGCGTAAAGAAGTTTGGAGCGGTGGATGAACCGTCTTACGCCACGAGCATCCGGCGTAATCCCAAGATCTGCCTGAGTAGCGACTCCTCTGGTTACCTTTTGGCCAGTTCGCTCACAGCTCCGGTGGGTTATTATAACTATGGAGATTTGGCCTTAGTCGGCCTGTCTTTGGCTCTGGATTCCATTTGGTACAAGTGGTACGGTCAATTTGGTTATTTTGATGTGCCTGGTGAGCTGATTCCCCTTGGGGAGGGCTATGCGCTCACCTTGGAAATTACACCTTTCTATGGAGGTTTGGTAAAGGTCGTTCGCCTGACAGGGGATGGCTCACTGAACTGGGTAAGTAGCATGACCGGCTCTCGTGAAGCCAATGGCCTTGTCTATTTGGAGACCACGGATGAGCTTGTTTTTGCAGGTAACAGAAAAGTATCAGGGCAAGGTTCGGACATCATGCTATGTAAGCTCAATGCCTCTACCGGCGCACCTCTTGATACCTTGCTTTGGGGAGGAACCTTAGGTGATGTGGGTTACGATTTGCGGGTGTTGCAAAATGGCAACCTCTTGTTGTCGGGGGTTAGCCGCAAGCATGAAAGCGGGCTTTATTACTTTGAGTCGTCGGTGTATGAAGTAGATCCCGAGGCTATGAGTGTTGTCAATACCTATGCCGTTCCGAACTTTTTGGGTTCAACTGTGTCTGTCAAAGCTTTGTCTGTGCAGCCTTTGAGTTGCGATGGTTCCGAGTTTGTTTGCACTGGCTGGACAGGTTATTACCAGAACGGCAGCTTATCTCGACCGTTTTTTCATTCGGCTTTGCAATGCGATGATAGTGTACTCGGCGATGCAGAAGCGGGTTTTTGTATAGGTGGCAGTGTGAATTTGAGCGCCTCTCAGGCGGGCGATGCTTATTGGTGGTCCACCGGAGATACGAGTCAGAGTATTGAGGTGTTTGCTGGGGGCACTTATTATGTGGCGGTTTGGGCTGATTGTCAGTGGCTGACGGATTCCATTGTACTTGAGGCTTATTCCGAGGTTTCTTCTCAGCTTCAGGCTAAAATTTGTGCCGGAGAGGTTTATATTTTGCCCGACGGGCAGGAAGTTTCCATGGCCGGGACATATACCAGCCACTTGCAGACTCAGGATGGTTGTGACAGCTTGATAACGACGACTTTGGTTGTGGTTGAAATTGCTTTGGTCGATAGTGTGATTGTGGGAGACGACGGTTCTAATACGGGCAGCATTGCCATAGAGGTTTCCGGAGGGGAGGCTCCTTATTCGTATTTGTGGAGCCATGGAGAGATGGGAGAATCCGTATCTCAGCTGGCGGCCGGTGATTACGAGGTGACGGTTACAGAAGCAGGTGGTTGTTCGGAAATTTTCACTTTTACCGTTCCCATAGCTACAGGTATTGGAAACCCGATAGCAGAAAACTTGAGCATATTCATTTACCCGAATCCCTTTACGGAGCAGATTTCGGTAGTGCCCGATGCTCATTTGCCGCAAGGCGAATGGCGTATTCGCCTTTTGAACGCGATAGGACAGCCACTCATGGAGACCGATTTATCCGATGCGGGGCTGCATTTGAAAACAGCGATTTTGCCTGCCGGGGCGTACTTGCTGGAAATTAGCAAAAATGGTGCGGTGGTTTCCGCATATCGTTTGATTAAGCGATAATTTTTGTTTGACAGGTATCCCCCCCGGCTATCTATCGGGATAGTCGATTTTTTTGAGCGAAGTAGCTTTGTGCCGCTTCGCTCTTTTGTTTTGTGCTTTGAAAACAGAGAAAATAGTGTATCTTTAAGCAGCATTTTGCTGCTTGGGGGTATCGTATGAATGTCGGAAAGCCCCTAAGCTTTGCGCGCGGCTGCCTGTACCCGTGTGCTATGATTGGGGATTTCTAAACGGTTTTACGTGACGGACAGAGAACTCATTGAAGGATGCATTCGCGAAGAACGAGCTTGTCAGGAAGAATTGTTCCGCCGTTATGCCGGCAAACTGCTGAGCATCTGCCGCCGTTATGCCCGTCACGAAATGGAGGCAGAGGATTTGTTGCAAGATACTTTGATCAGAATTTTTGACCATTTGGACAAATTCGAATACAAAGGCTCCTTTGAGGGATGGATGAGAAGAATTGCTGTCAATACGGCTTTAAAGAACTGCAACAGGATCGGTTTTCGCAAAGAAAGCATCGGTATAGATGCCGGCCAAGATCAGGTCGTAGATCCCGAGGCGGTAAGTCATCTGAGCGAGGAAGAACTTTTGCATCTCATCAGGGAATTGCCGGAAGGCTATCGCTTGGTTTTTAACTTATATGCCATAGAGGGGTATAGCCACAAAGAAATTGCGGAGATGTTGGACATTAAGGAAGGTACTTCGCGTTCGCAATTGGTTAAAGCGCGCAAGATGCTGCAAGATAAGATTCAGGCCCTGAAAACGAACTATTATGAGCACAAATCCTTTTGATCGGGAAGTTCGCCGGAAGTTGAAAAATTACGAATCTCCGGTATCTCCGGATTTGTTAGAGAAGGTTTTGGTTCGTCGGCAACGGCGTGTTGCTCCTTTTCATTCCTGGGGTTTTCGGGCATTGTTTTTTGGTCTGTTGATATTTGGAGGCTTAGCCGTTTGGTATGGGCTTTTGCCAAATGAGTCCCGAGAGGAGGTGCCTGTCCCGAAACAGAAAAAAAGCGAACTGCGGCAACCCTTAGCCTTTTTCGAAAACCAACAAGAGGCGGATTTGCCAGAGGCGGTGGAATCCGTTGTGGAGCAAAACGTTTTTGATCGGGAAGAGAAGACCGTTTTTTCGGAGAATAGCCAGACCAAAGCAATTGCTCCAAAGGGAAATGAGCATTTAAAGCAGGCCCGGCGTGAGCAAGGCACGCGGTCTGACGTTTCTTCGTCCGGAGTTGTTGCCGAGCAAATTTTGGCTCCGGATGCCGGAAAAGAAAAATCCGTTTGGCTGGGACATCAAGAAGGTGAAAAAATACCAACCGAGATGGCTGCTGAGCAGCGAAGTGCATCGAGTGATGAACTGACAGAGGGGGAAGCAGAGAGCATTTTTTTACCTACAGCTTTGCTTTGGAAGCTTCCGAAAGAGGCAAAACTCGGCCCCAGGAAATTTCCCCTGGTGCCGGGTCCGCGTTGTGCAGATTTTGAGCAGGGCGTTTGGCAATTTTTCTTTGACTTCACTTTTTCTCCGGATTTTGCTTTGCGGAGTATTCGTCCCAAAGACGAGCAGTCTGTGCCGTTGGCTTTAAAACGTCTAGAGACGGAAAGTGCAAAGCAATCGTACAGCCTGGGTACTACTTTTTCCTTGGTTTCACCGGGGGGAATGAGTTTTCGAACCGGTTTTGCATACGCCCAGATCAATGAGCGCTTTGCTTATCAGGGAGATACTGAAGAGCGCATCATCATAAGTATCATTTACGACGATCAGGGGCAAATTATTGGTACGGATACCTCTTACGAGAGTTACACGCCCTATTACGCCAGCAGCAATGTTTATCGCCTATTTGACATTCCGGTTTTATTCGGTTATCAACTGGACTTGAAGAAATTTGCCCTTACTTTTCAGGGAGGAACTTACATCAATCTTTTTTTGGCGCCGGAAGGGACTTTCTTTTCTCCTGAATTGCAGCCGGTGTCTTTTGATGAAATTCCCGCTTTTCGCAAGCGGGCTTCTTTGAGTTTGGCTGTGGCCTTTGGTGTCAATTATCGATTAAATCCTCGCATGAGCTTGGTGTTCGAGCCGAAATTTCGCTATTTCTTTAGCCCCATTACGACCAAGGACTACCTGTTAGAACAGCAGTACATGGTGGTGGGCTTGAATTTGGGGGCCAAATTGCGCCTGTAAGAAGAGGTGTTGTCGATGGTTCTTGACGATAAAGGCTTACGTGTACAGCGATGATGGTCTGCCCTTTTTCTGAGCATGTTCTTTTAGAGCCATCCCGGCTCCCCTTTGGTGCAGGCATTTATTCTTGCCTTATCTTCTCTATAACTCGCGTTACATCTGCAGCTGCTCGTTGCCAGGAGAATTTTTTTCTTTGCTTTTGGCCTGCGGCTACGAGTTTTTCTCGCAGGGATTTTTGTTTATAGATTTGCAACATGGCTTCGGCAATGCTGTGTGGGCTTGTTGCTTCTGCGTAAAGTGCTGCCGGTCCGGCGATTTCCGGCAGGGAAGAGTTGTTGGCTGTGATGATGGGAATGTTGCTGTACATGGCTTCGAGCAGAGGGACGCCAAAGCCTTCGAAGAAGGAGACATAGACCAGGGCGAAGGCTGCCCGATAGAGGGCGGGCAATTCATTTTCATCCAGATAGCCGGTAAAGTGTATTTCGGAGCGGTATTTGGCGGAAGCCAGGCTTCGTTCTATTTCTGTTGTCATCCATGCTTTTCGGCCGGTAAGCAAGAGCTGGTGAGGGGCTTTGCTTTTTTCTTTGAACAGGTCAAATGCGCGAATTAGGCCGGCTACGTTTTTTCGGGGGTGTAAGGCACCGACATAGAGGAAGTAAGGTTTGTTTTGGCTGTATTGTTTTCGGGTTTTGGTTTTTTCTTGTTCTGGCAGGGAGGGGTGTTTGGCGAAAGCCTGCCTGATGCCATTGCAAGTGGTGCTGATTTTGCCTTTCGGCAAATGAAAGTGCTTGAGGATGTCTTGTCGTGTGTATTCGGAGACCGTCAGGATACGGGTAGCTTTTTTCAAGTAACGAGGGACGAAATGTCGATAGTAATGGCGTGCGGCGAAGGGGATTTGTCGGGGATAATGCAGATAAGCCAGATCGTGTACCGTTAGGATGGTCGGTATGTCGCTGTTTAAGGAGAGGTAGCCATCCGGTGAGAAGAAGAGTTCTGCTTTGTGTTCTTTCAGTGCAGGGGGCAGGCTCCATTCGAACCAGAGGTACCACAGGAGGGGGTGTCTGGCCGGTGGAGGTAAGACGGCTGCTTTGACATTGT
>JALSKB010000182.1 GCA_026989035.1 Saprospiraceae bacterium
TCGGCGGGCATGTGAGCAGCTCTGAATTGCGCTCCGCCCTGGATGAGCATCAGGTTCAGGGCCAGCCCTTTTCTGTTGAAGCCCAGATGTGCACCATAGGCCAGCCCTCCAAAAGCGTGCCAGACCGTGGAGTTGGAGAAAGGGTTGACGCTGCCCGTTTGCCCGAAAGGGACATCCATTTTGCCCAGAGCGAGAAAGAGGGGAAGCTTGTCGAGATTGCCCAGGGCGAGGAAGCCCTTGCGCAGTTGGATTTGGTTGCGGCCCAGGGAGGTGATGGTGCCCTGCCCGAAGCTTTGTTCCGGGTTGTAGAGCATTTCCATGTAGGCAGCCATCCAATCGTTGGCGTTGGCGATGAGGCCCAGTTGCATGGAGTGGACTACGGCTTCGCTGACGTCATTTCCAATTTGATTGGCTGCGGTGGGGTGCCGCATGAGGTAGGCAAACTTGGAATCGCGGTTGGAGTGCTGATAGTCGGCTATGGCCAAAAGCGAGCAGCCCAGGGTAAGGCCGGGTTGTTGCAGACTTTCGTCTTCTTGTCGGGCCTGCATGAGCAATTCCGTTTTGCGCAGATGGCGGTTGGGTTCCAGCATTTTCCAGCTGAGGGAGGGTTTGATTTGCACCACAGGGGCTTGCGCAGGGAGCGAGGCTATGGTGAGGTTTAGAAAAAACAGCAAAAACAGCGTGTACCTTTGTTTCATGAGATTTGAGTTTTATGTCATTAAAATCCTTCGGGGCTAATGCGACAATGAGCAACGCCCGCAAAGATATGTGGCTTATTCCATAAAGTAAAGTCCGGCGTTTTTTACACGTTTATTCTACGGCTATGTCTTTGGCCACTTTTCACTTTTGCGGTATGAAGCGATTTTTGTGTGCTTTGGGCTGTTTAGTGGCATGGGCTTTGAACCTTCAAGGGCAGAGCAGTGCTTTTTTTTCAGATGCCCGGGCTGTGGGTATGGGCAGAGCTTTTGTCGCTCTGGATGGGGAAATATGGATGGCAAATCCCGCATCCGGCTTGGGGGAAGGAGGAGGGGGTGCAGCTTGTCAGTTGGCCATACCTTACGGGCTTTCCGATTTAAGTGTTCGGGTTTTGGGCTTAGGCCTGGGAAGTCATCAGGGGTTTTGGCGTTTGGGTTTCTTGTCGAGTGGTGTTCTTTGGCATAAACAGAGTCGTTGGACGCTGGCCTATGGGCGTTCTTTACAGGAGCATTGGTCTGTGGGGCTGCGTTTGTCCTATGTTCGGGAACGCTATACGAGCTTCGCAGTTCGCTCAGGCATGGCTTTGGAGGCAGGCATTCAATGGATGCCGCAAGAGCAGTGGACTTTTGGCTGTCTTTGGCGCCCTTATGTGGATGCGGGCTTTCGGCCTGCATCTCTGAGTCTGGGCGTGTCGCGGCGCTTTGAGGACTTTCTGCTCTTGTCTTTTGAGTTGTCTCAAAGCGATGATGACTTCTTGCCATCCTGGCGCATGGGGCTGGAGTACCGGCCGGCGCAGGAACTGGCATTTCGGCTGGGATTGAGCCGCTCGGCTCGCACTGAATTGGCAGGGCAAAGTGCTCTGCTGCGCTTACATGCAGGCTTGGGGTATGCATGGGGCCTTTGGCAGGTGGATGTAGCTTTGGCATATCATCCTTACCTGGGCTTTACGCCGATTTTGGGCGTGAAGAGGATGCGATAGGGGGCGCACTTCGGGTAGGGCATTTTGTGATAAATAGCAGGGGGCTTTACTTGGCTTGTTGTGATGGGGCGGAGGAATCCGTTGCTCTCGCCTGGCTTGCAAAGCCTCGCCACGGCTCGGGCTGTGCCTGCGTTTCGTGACTTGGCGGAAACCACAACGGCAGTGTGCGCATTTTCCCAACCCATTTTGCCCAGGCATAAAGAAGTTGAGACAAAATCGATTTTTTCCTATTTTTGCCGCTGTAAGAATTTACTTATGACACGTATGATTCGCATAAAGTACTTTTTCGCCGCATCTGTACTGATTGAGTTGGTAGCTTTCGGTTTGTGGTTGTGGGGCGATCAGCAAGAAGCTAAAGGCGTTGTGTGGATCGTGGCAAGCATGTTTAGTTTGCAAGTGAGCCTGCTGTACGAATCAGGATTTAGGCTTTTTAAAAAGGATAAGGTCTAAAAGGATAAAGAATGGTGCACGGGTTGTGTACAAGATATAGATGTAGTGTGTGGCACTTGTCTCGATAAGGATAGAACCTCAGTAATTTTCATCTTCTGTCAGCCCTTTATACCCAAGCCGAAATGGTTTGGGACACTTAGTTGCGACTCGCAAACGAGCGAGAGATAGGGAGTTTGGTAGGCCTCAGCCTGCCAAATCACTTCGCTATGAGTATATATCCCCATTCCGAAGGGGGTTTGGGCCTTGTGCATTTGGCGTTGTGGCCTCCGGCTGCTGTGCATAACCTCGTTGTTTTCTATCATGCCGGAAACCATACCGACGGTGTACTCGTTTTTCCCAAGCATTTCGCTGCGGGCATAGAATAAATTTCACATTAAAAAATCTGAATCATGGTGAATAGCCAGGACTTTGGTACTTCCTCAATGGAGGGAATAATTTTAAGCTCTAATGATTTGGATAGTTGTTTAGACCTTTTTCATTGGAGTCGTTTGTTTCAGTTGCTTGTATTTGCCGGAGTATTGCAGTTTAGATGTAGAGCATTTTGGCGGTGGAGCCTGGTTGTTTTGGTCCTGGCATTCAGTTCTGCCAACTTGTGGGCTCAGGTGAAGTCCGGCTCAGTACCTGCTGTGAGCTTTGCAGCGGACTTCCGCTTTCGGCTCGAGCAGGACTGGAATTCCAGGAAGTCGGATGGAACGTTTCGCGATGACAGAACCAGGCTTCGTTACAGATGGAGAGCGGGCGTTCAATACCAAAGGAGCTGGTATCGAGTCGGTTTTCGGTTGAGAACGGGTGATCCACGCAAGCAGCAAGACCCGCAATTGACTTTGGGCAGTGGGTTTGCAGAGTTTGGTCTTTTGCCAATTGGCCTGGAGAAGGCCTATTTCCGGGGCAAGTGGAGTGGATTTGGCTTTTGGTTGGGCAAGAACACTTTTCCTTTCGAGAAGAGCAATGAACTTTTCTGGAGTGATAATGTGTATCCCGAGGGCTTCTTTTTGTGGAAAGGTTTGGGTACAAAAAGTGAGTTGGTCGATACTGTTCAGCTCAAACTTGGCCATTTCATTTTGTCGGCTTCGGGGAAATCTCTGGACAGAGATGCTTACTTTCAGGGGGGGCAGGTTTTTATCAGTTTTTTGGAGCGTCGCCTTGTCTTGTTTCCCGCTGTTTACCTGTTTCGAAACGTTCCAAACATTCCGGATGGGGGTGGGAGTTATACGATGGATTACAGCATATTGCATTTGGGCAGCCGGGTACACTTGTTGAAAAAAAAGTTGTTGCAGCTGGAGTTTGACTACTACTACAACTTTAGAGATTACAGCCAAAGCGATTCCATTCCATTTAATTTGCGAGATCAAAAATCTGGTATGGTGCTTGGTTTGAGCCTTGGCTCGTTGAAACAGAAGAAAGACTGGTTGTTTAAGCTCAGTTATGCTCACCTTCAACGATATTCGGCTGTCGATTTTATGGCCCAAAACGATTGGGCCAGGTGGGACTATTCCTCGTTTGGTTCACCGGATGGAAGGCTGACCAATTTTAAGGGGATAGAGGTCGTCGTAGGATATGCTATTGACAAAAGAGCTGTATTGAAAACTAAATTTTACCTGGTAGAACAACTGGTTCCTTATGGGATTGAAAAGGAGACCGGAAGTAGAATCAGGTTTGACCTGGATGTCAAGTTTTGAGCTTGTCGTTGTGCCGGCTTGTTTTACTCAGCTAAAGTTGTCAGCGGCTTATCTTTTTGGCCAACACGGAGAGATAGGTGCCTGTATGTTCATTCAATCTTAAACTTATGCCGGAAGAACGATCCAAATCCGTTTTTGCTCCATGTTTAGCCTACGTGCTTTTAGCTTATTTGATCAGTTGGACAGTTGGCTTTGGTCTCGTTTTTCTCCTTGAAGTGAAAGCATTGAGTTGGGAACGACTCAATGCTTATCACACCTTGGCTTCTCTGGGTCCCTGTCTTGCAGCCATTTTGACATCCCGCATCTTTTATGGGAAGAAAGGAGTGAAATTGTTGTTTGAAAAGCTCAGACTTTCTGCTTTTTATTCGTTTTTTGGTAGCGACAGCTGGTTGAAGGTTTTGGTTTTTTCTCCTTTGCTTTTTTTTGGTCTGGGCCTTTTAGTTTATGCTGTGGTAAGGTCTGAATGGTATGATTTTGGCAAGTTTGCTTTGGAGCATTGGGCTTCTGTTTCGGCTTTTGGAGCCTGGCTTTTACCCCTTGTTTTTTATGCCGTTTTTGAAGAGTTAGGTTGGAGGGGGTTTCTTCTTCCTCACCTTCAGGAAAAGTACAATGCCTGGCAGGCAACTCTGATCCTCACCTTTGTCTGGGCCTGTTGGCACATCCCCTTTTTCTTTTATCGATTTGATTTTTCTCCGGCTATAGCCGTGGGCTTTTTTTTAGGGATTTTCACGGGAGCTGTTGTTTTAACTTCTATCTTCAATGCTACCAGAGGTTTGTTGCTTCCTGCGATAATGTTTCACTTTTTCAATAACTTGTGTTCTGCATTTGAGCAAGAGCTTGTTGTAGCTGTCTTGGGGGTGGGTTTTGTCGTTTTAGCCATAGCTGTTTACCGGAAGTATGGCAAGGTACATTTGAGCTTTGAGAAAAGAACACGGAACTATTTTTTGTCTGCATAGTGGAGTGATTTTCGGAGTGCGATAATCTTGCGGGCAGACCGGCTGTAGCCAAGTAGTTTTGGTCAAGTTTACTTGCGTTTTGGTCATATATACCCATAACGAAGTGGTTTGGGAGGCTGAGGCCTCCCAAACTCTCTATTTTTCGCCCGTTTGCGAGTTGTAAATATCCCAAACCATTTCGATTCGGGATATACGTTTTTCATTTTCCCAATTCCGTTGGTTTGGCTATCATTGCAAAAAAGGAATCATGGATTGGCTTTTGGTGGCAGCTACAGAGGGTGAAATACGACCTTTTCTGAATCGTTTAGAAGCGGTTTGCCGTAAACAGGAGGCAGTTTGCTGTAGGGATCAGGGGCTGCCGGCAGGGGTTTCTGTAAGGTCCTTTTATTGGGGAGATCAGAGAGGGGATGTGCTCATCACCGGTGTGGGTTTGCCTTTTACGGCTTTGCGTTTGGGTGCCTTTTTCAGTGGTCGCCGTGCTTTGGGGCAAGCGCCTTATGCGTTGGTCGTTCATGCCGGTATTGCGGGAAGTTTTGACAGGAGATATTCCCTTGGCACGGTGGTGGAGGTTGTAGCCGATGGTTTTGCCGATTTGGGGGCAGAGCAGGCTGATGGTCGCTTTGCGGATTTGTTTGAGTTGGGTTTACTCGGAGCAGATAAAGGGCTTTTTGGGGAGGAAGGCTATTTGTACAATACCAGACCTGTTTTTGCCTCTCAGCTTCCTCAGCTCCGGGGTATTAGCGTGAACAGGGTGCATGGTTACCAGCCTTCAATAAACGCTTTGTTGGAGCGTTATGAGCGTTTTCCACCCCAGATAGAGAGCATGGAAGGTGCGGCCTTTTTTCTCTCTTGCTTGACTTTTGAACAGCCTTTTACAGCTTTGCGGGCCGTTTCTAATTTTGTAGAGCCCAGGGACAAAGAAGCCTGGGATATCCCCCTGGCCGTAGAGCGTTTGGGAGATTTTCTATGTAGTGCTTTGTTGCCCGAGCGGAGGGATTGAAATGAGCAGCAGGCTGCTTACCTTTGCAGCTGAGCTTTGGCCTTGTGCTTTAGCTTGAGCAAAAAATAGACACTATGCCCCTCATCAAATCCGTTTCCGGCATGCGCGGCACCTTGGGTGGGAAGCCGGGCGAAAACCTGACCCCCTTGGATGTGGTCGAATTGGCTGCGGCTTTTGGCAGTTGGCTCAAAGAGAGAAAGACGGGTAAGCGAGTAGTCATTGGCCGAGATGCCCGACCCTCGGGACCTATGGTGGCATCTCTGGTGAGGCAGACGCTTTGTGCTATGGGGTTTGAGGTGATTGATCAGGGGCTGAGCACGACCCCGACCGTTGCTATGGGCGTACCTCGTCATCAGGCTGCCGGGGGCATTGTGATTACAGCCAGCCACAACCCCATACAGTGGAATGCCCTTAAGCTGCTCAATGAAAAGGGAGAATTCATCTCTGCCGAGGCAGGTCGTGCTTTGTTGGGCTTACTGGATGAGCGAAGCTTTTCCTTTGCCGAGATAGAAGACTTGGGCGTAGTTGTGGAGGATGCATCAGCTTGTGAATTTCATGTTCAGGAGATTCTTCGCTTGCCTCTTGTGCCGGTGGAAGAAATCAGAGCCAAGAAATTTAAGGTGGTACTCGATCCGGTCAATTCTACCGGCGCCCTTTACCTGCCGCCTTTGTTGGAGCGTCTGGGCTGTGAAGTTCATCTGATTCACGGAGAAGTAAACGGTCGTTTTGCGCACAATCCCGAACCTCTGCCTGCGCACCTGACGGATTTGGCGAAAGCCGTAAAACAACAACAAGCCGATTTGGGTATTGCCGTGGATCCCGACGTAGATCGCCTGGTTTTGGTGTGTGAAGATGGCAGCATGTTTGGAGAAGAATACACCTTGGTAGCCGTGGCGGATTACATCCTTTCGCAAAAACCCGGGCCGGTTGTCTCCAACCTCTCTTCTTCTCGTGCCCTCTGCGATGTGGCTAAGCGATACGGGCAAGACTGTTTTGCTTCAGCTGTGGGAGAAGTGCATGTCGTGAAAAAAATGAAAGAGGTGTCGGCTGTCATCGGTGGAGAAGGCAACGGGGGCGTGATTTACCCGGATTTGCATTACGGGCGGGATGCCTTGGTCGGGATAGCTTTGTTTTTAGCAAGCTTGGCTCAGCGCAACAAGGCGGCTTCCGCCTTGCGATCCGATTATCCGCAGTATGAAATGATTAAGGACAAAATCCCGCTTACGGCAGCAGTGAATCCCGATGTTTTGTTGGAGAAGCTCGGGCGCTTATTTGCCGAAAGGCAAAACAAAATCAATACGGAGGACGGCCTGAAAATTGAAAAAGAACAGTCCTGGGTGCATTTGCGAAAATCGAATACCGAGCCCATTCTACGGCTTTACGCTGAGGCTCCCAGCCAAAAAGAGGCTCGCGCTTTGGCAGATGAAGTGCAACAAGCCATGCAGAACTTATGACGAAAAAACAGCGCATATACTTTGATAACGCCGCTACAACTCCGCTCAGTGAAGAGGTGAGGGAGCAGATGTGTGCATTGATGCAAACTTGCTGGGGCAATCCCTCTTCCATCCATGCCGAGGGGCGAAAAGCTCGTGCACTTGTCGAGCAGGCGCGTAAGACCGTAGCCACTTGTCTGGGGGCTTCCATAGGCGAGATTTTTTTTACTTCGGGTGGCACCGAGTCAAACAACATGATACTTAAAAATAGTGTTCGCGACTTGGGCGTGCGTCGCATCATCAGTTCGCCTTTGGAGCACCACAGCGTGTTGCACAGTTTACAGCGACTGGAGCAGGAAGGCGTGGAGGTCGTTTATCTGCCTGTCGATCAAAAGGGGCGGGTTGATTTGGAGGATTTGCGCAGGCTGTTGGCCCGCGAAGTGCGGCATACTTTGGTCTCTCTGATGTATGTGAACAATGAAATTGGCAATGTGCTGGACTTGGAGTCGGTTTCCAATTTGTGTTTGGAGTGTGGTGCGTTTTTTCACAGCGATACGGTGCAAGGTTTAGGGCGCTATCCTCTGAATTTGGCCGACTTGAAATTGAATTTTCTTTCCGGCTCGGCGCATAAGTTTCACGGGCCTAAGGGGGTAGGGTTGGTGTATATTAACAGCGAGAACATCATAGGCCCTTTTCTGGACGGGGGGGCTCAGGAACGGAACATGCGGGGCAGCACCGAAAATGTTTATGGCATTGTGGGTTTGGCCTTGGCCCTGCAAACAGCGGTTGAGGAAATGGCTGAGAGGCGACGAAAAATTGAGCAGGTGAAGTTTCACTTTAAAAAGCGTTTGCTGCAGGAATTCCGAGATGTACGGCTTGAGGGTGACGAAGAAAACAGTCATTATACTATTTTGAGCGTTTCTTTTCCGCCTTCCGGCAAATCGGATTTGTTGTTGATGTTGCTGGATATAGAGGGTGTCAGTGCTTCGGGGGGCAGTGCGTGCAGCTCGGGAGTGGAGCAGGGATCTCATGTGTTGGAGGCCATTCGGGCTGATGAAAAGCGGAAGATGGTTCGCTTCTCTTTTTCACACTACAACACCGTAGAAGAGGTAGATAGTACTGTTGATATTTTGAAGAAAATTCTGCATTCATGAAAATGGCATTTTTGGGCTATGGAAAAATGGGCAAAGCCATTGAAAGAGAAGCTTTGGCCGCCGGTCATGAATCTGTGTTGCGGGTTCATGCGAAGCACCCCTTGGAGAAGGAAGAGCTACTGGCCTCCGGTGCTGAAATGGTTTTTGAGTTTAGCCGGCCGGAGACGGCTTTTGACCATTTGCGCGTTTGCCTGGAAATGGGTTTGCCGGTGGTCTGCGGCACGACCGGCTGGCTGGATAAAAAGCCGGAAATCGAGGCGCTTTGCAGAGCGAAAAGCGGTGCATTTTTTTACGCATCGAATTTCAGCATAGGTGTTCATCTCTTTTTTGCCCTCAATCGATACTTGGCTAACTTGATGGATAAATGGAGGTGCTACGAAGTTTCGATTGAGGAAACACACCACATACACAAATTAGATGCTCCCAGTGGCACGGCTATTCAATTGGCAGAAGATTTGCTTGAGAGATTGTCAGCTAAAAAGCGATGGACTAAGGGTTTAAGCATGAAGCCCGAGGAGCTTTCTGTTGTTTCACATCGCGAAGGCGAGGTGCCGGGAACTCACTTGATTCGCTATCAGAGCGAAGAGGATGAAATTCTATTGCAGCACAAAGCTTTTTCGCGTAAGGGTTTTGCCCGTGGTGCCCTGCGTGTGGCCGAATGGCTCAAAGGGCGTCAAGGATGTTTTGGCATGGGTGATTTCTTGAGCTTATAGATCTGCTGCTGCGGTGAGAAAAAATACAGAGCTGTTGTTTTTTGTCGAAATTTGTTTATCTTTGTAGCGGTAATTATTGCTTAACTGTAAATCTTGGTGTTATGAAAAATCTTCAATCTTCAATCTTCAGTCTTCAGTCTTAGGCTGTATGGATTAATTGGCCTTTTGTTGATGTTTGTCTTT
>JALSKB010000183.1 GCA_026989035.1 Saprospiraceae bacterium
TAAAGCAGGTCAAGGAAAACGGCTGGAGCTCAGGGCTTATCCTCACGCACTCCAACAAGCAGGCCTTTTACCTGAATATCAACATCCGCAAGCAACTCAACGAGGGCAAACACCTGCCCTTCCCCAAACCCGGAGAAATTCTGCTGGTGGTACAAAACAGCTACTACGTTCCCCTAGCCAACGGCGACCAGGTGCTCCTGATAGAATCGGACAAAGGCGGGAAAAGACATGGCATCAAGTTTTCCAAAGTCAAAGTCATGGCCCTGCACAACGGTGAAGTATATGAAACCCTACTGCTACAAGACTTCCTCTTCGCTCCGGAAGCCAATTTGCCACCCAATGTGCAAAAACAACTGCTCATCGATTTCGACCAGCGCATGAGAAAAAAAGGCCTGAAGCGCAACAGCGAAGCCTATAAAGACGCCATGCGTCTGGATCCCTACCTCAATGCCCTGCGTGCCAAGTTCGGCTATGCCGTAACCTGCCATAAAGCCCAGGGCGGAGAGTGGCCTCACTGCTTCCTCAACCTCTCGGAAACACTCAACATGCTCTCCGATGAAGCCCGATTCCGCTGGCTCTACACCGCCGTGTCCAGAGCCAGAGAGTTCCTGGATGTGAAACCGGTTTTTAAACAAAAGAAAAGGAAAGTTTAAATCCTCAACCCATGCCACGAAAAATCTTTCTCTCGTTTCTCGGTGCCAACAATTACGTCGAGTGCAACTACTTCAAAGAAGGCAAGGAAGACCAAGCCGCAAGCAAAGTCGAAAACGTCATGTACGTACAAGAGGCTGTGATACCTCTGTTCTGTCAGGGGTTTTCGACTGAAGATCGCTATTACTTCTTCCTTACGCAAAAAGCCAGGCAAGTAAACTGGGAAAACGACGGCCTTTTCAACAGGGAAACCCAAAAAAATGACCTCCCGAACAAGGGGCTTCGACAAAGGCTCGAAGAAATGAATCTACCCGGGCAGGTGGAAGCCGTAAGCATCCCGGAGGGCTTTTCAACCGAAGAAATCTGGGGAATTTTTGAAGTGGTACTCTCCAAAATAGCAGAGGGAGATCAAGTGTATTTCGACATCACCCACGCCTTTCGCTCCTTGCCTCTCCTGGGCCTGGCTATGTTGAACTATGCCAAGGCTGTTAAAAAAATAGAAGTTAAAGGCATTTACTACGGAGCCTTTGAAAAGCTGGGCAGAGCAGAGGCCGTGAGGCGAATGGATCTGAAAGACCGCAATGCTCCCATCCTGGATTTGAGAAGCGTGTCGGCCTTGCAAGACTGGACCACGGCGGCCTTCGACTTCATTCAATATGGCCGTAGCAAAAGTTGGCGCAAACTAACCCAAACTTATATTCAGCCGATTTTGAAAGAAACGCGAGGTGAAGATGAGGAAGCCAGCCGCCTGAGAGCCATCAACAGCATAGTCGAAAAAATGGAATGGGCTCTGACAACCAACCGGGGCCAACAGCTCTTTGAAAAAATACCCTTCGAGCGCTTGAAAGAACTACTCCACCAGGCCGCCGGCTCCGGAGATTTTATCAAACCTCTGTTGGCTATCATCGAAAAATTGGAGCAAAAAGTCGAAGGCTTCACAGACAAAGATCCCCTGCATTGGCTCAAATCGGCCAAGTGGTGTGCTCAACATCAAATGTACCAAGAGGGACTTACCCAGCTACAGGAAGGCATACTCACCTGGCTCTGTCTCCGCCTGCAAGGCGAAGATGCCTACTACGATTGGAAAAAGGAAGATCCGCGCACTTTAATTTCGGCGGCACTCAACATCATCACTACAGAAGAGCCCGAAGAAAAGTGGAGGCTTAAAGACGAAGAAGACATCAAGCGCTGTCGTTCACTTGTCAAAAATGCGCTTCTGACGGCTGTAGCTCCGCTGTACAGAAACCTCACCAACCTGCGCAATGACATCAACCACGGAGGCTACACCAAAACGACTAAGCCCGAGACCTTTGCAAAAAAACTGCACGAATTTATCAACGCAACGGAAGAGCTGATACAAAACATACCGCCTACAAAACCAGAGGATTTGAGGCCAAAGGAGGCTGCTCCGACAAAGCCTGCTGATGAAAAGCCGCAGGGCTTCTTGCTCAACCTCTCCAACCATCCCTCGGAGCGTTGGACAGAGGAGCAGCGGAACAGAGCCATAAGTGAATTCGGAGAGGTCAGAGACCTGGCCTTTCCGCAAATACCCCCGGATTACGGAGAAGGGGATATCTCCCGCCTCGCCGGGGAATATTTGACGAAAGTCTTAACCCTAAATCCTGGGGCGGTTCATCTCATGGGCGAAATGACCTTCACTTCAGTATTAGTTAGTCTTTTACAAAAAGAGGGCATCCCTTGCTTGGCCAGCACGACCAGGAGAGTGGCTATAGAGGAGGGGAACAAAAAGATATCCGTTTTTCAGTTCGTCAGGTTTAGAAAATATCCCGATTTGTGTAATTGATGCTATTTGCTTTCGCCAAATAATGGAGCTCATAGAACCCAACAGCGCTCTTTGGTATCAAGCCCGATCGGGAAAGTTTACGGCTTCTTGTTTCGGTTTGATCATGACGCAGCCTCCGCGGGGCGTGCTGGCTCCTCTTTCGCGCACGGCGGAGAAGTACATTCGGCGCAAGGCCAGGGAGTTGAAGTACGGACGTCCCATAGAAGACGACAAAGACTATCTGCGATCGGTGCAGTGGGGCTACCAATACGAAGAAGAGGCTTTGTCCGTTTTTCGCCGGCGAACCGGATTGCCGGTTTGCGAAGGCGGACTTGCTTTTCATCCGAAATGGCCCGATGTGGGAGCTACGCCCGATGCGCTTATCCGAGATGAAGCTACGGGCGGGTTTAAAGCCACGGTGCAGGTGAAGTGTCCGTTTAAGACCCACAACCACTTGAAGTATTGCGAAAAGGTTTACGATGGCCCCAGCCTGAAAAAGGTCAAGAAGGAGTATTACTGGCAAGTCTTGGGGGAGATGTGGGTTTTCGGCTTGGAAGAGGCCTATTTCATTTCTTACGATCCGCGGCTGCCTGCCGGGGAGGATTTGCACAGCGTGCGCATCCTCCCCGACGAAGGCGATTTGTTGGCCCTGATGACCAGCTTGTTGAGGGCCATTCAGTGGCGGGATGAATGGGCCGGTTTGTAGCTCGTCAGCTAATGACGCCCAGTTCTTTGCCCACTTCCGTGAAAGCTTGTACGGCTTTTTCTATGTGTTCGGGTTCATGAGCGGCAGACAGTTGCACGCGAATGCGAGCCTTGCCTTTGGGCACCACCGGATAGAAAAAGCCAATGACGTAGATGCCCTTTTGCAACAAGCGAGCCGACATTTCCTGAGCCAGTTTCGCTTCGTAGAGCATGATGGGAACAATGGGGTGCTCCCCGGGAATAATGTCGAAACCTGCCCGGCTCATACCTTCTCTGAACTGACGAGTATTGCGTTCGAGTTTATCGCGCAACTCTGTGCTGGCGGTGAGCAATTCCAAGGCTTTGAGCGAGGCACCTACGATGGCCGGAGCCAGGGTGTTGGAAAACAGGTAGGGACGCGAGCGCTGCCGCAAAAGTTCGACAATTTCCTTTCGGGCTGCCGTAAAACCTCCGGAGGCCCCGCCCAAAGCCTTGCCAAAGGTGCCGGTAATGATGTCCACCCGGCCCATGGCGTTGTTGTATTCGGCTGAGCCTCGGCCTGTTCGGCCCACAAAACCGGTGGCGTGGCAGTCGTCAACCATCACCATGGCGTCGTATTTTTCAGCCAGGTCGCAAATTTTATCCACCTGGGCGATGATGCCGTCCATAGAAAAAACGCCATCAGTGGCAATCAGGCGGCGGCGCGCACCCTGCGCTTCCTTCAGCTTTTCCTCCAAATCCGCCATGTCGTTGTTTTTGTAGCGGTAGCGTTGGGCCTTGCACAGGCGGATGCCGTCTATGATGGAGGCGTGGTTGAGCTCGTCGGAGATGACGGCGTCTTCTTTGGTCAACAGTGGCTCGAACAGCCCGCCATTGGCATCAAAGGCCGCTGCATAGAGGATGGCATCTTCTGCCCCTACAAACTCGGCTATGCGTTGCTCCAGCTCCCGGTGGATGTCCTGTGTGCCGCAGATGAAACGCACGGAGGACAACCCAAAGCCCCGATCGCGTATGCTTTGGATGGCCGCTTCGATCAAGTCGGGATGTGAGGACAAGCCCAGGTAGTTGTTGGCGCAGAAGTTGAGCACTTCTCCCGCCTCCAAAGTCTCTATAGCAGCACCCTGTGGCCCGGTGATGGTGCGCTCTTTCTTGTAGAGGCCTGCCTGGCGAATTTCTTCCAGTTCTTGTTGAATCTGAGGTCTGATCGTGTCAAACATGGCAATTGGTGTTTATTTTTATGGCAAAATGGGGGCAAACCGCCCATTTCTCGCCTTTCAATCCCTTGCGTTTTGGTGAACGTCTCCAAACTTTGGAGTTTGGGCTGCAAGGTACAAAAAAGGTGAGGGGAAATGCCTGCCTTTAGGGCAAATTTTCCGGGTGGAAAGCCCCGTTTGCGGCATAAGCCAAGGGGTGAAGAGCTGTTTACATTGCTGTTTTTCCCAGGACGATAATGGGGCGAAATGCCCTCTATGTAAGCGTTTTACCTCATTAGAAAAGAGGGCAAAAGGGGTAGGCATCCTCCTTTTTTAGTGATTTAAAACTTGTCTGGTGAGGTGGGTAGTGGAAGTTACCTTCTCCGGAGGATATTCAGCTTTAAAAACTTGCTAACCTCTCGTATAAACTGCCTGGAGTTGTGCACATTGCTAAAAAAAAACTGAAAAAAAGTCAAAAAAGTTTGTTTAAGTTAAACAAAACTTTGTTACCTTTGTGTTTAGAAAGTATGGATAACTCTTACTTAGCTGAGTCAAACACTGTTTTGGCGGAGTAATGGGGTTATTCAAAACCAAAACACAGAGGGACAACACCGGAAAGTGCAACAGCTTTCCAACTTGTTGTTCTATCTGTAGTTAAAGGTCGGATTGCTTTTTGTTAACTCTTAAAAACAAAGGATTGTGGCTAAAAAGAGAGCTAAAACCTACAGAATCAAGCTCAAGAACTCCAAGGATAAAGTTATCCTGGATGAGCAGGGTTATCAGTACCTTACAACTGATCCCAAGATGGTGAAACTGGATATCATCAACAACCTGCGTCAGCATTCGACGGGTTGTGCTGTGTATCAAAAGACCCAGAAGAAACGAGGTGGAAAGAGCGAGGTCGTTACTTTGTATTTGCACAAAGTTCTCGCCGAGAAGTTCATCAAGGACCAGAAGACGCGTGTTAAAAAGCTGGTTGGTGCCAAGGATGGTAACAAACTGAATTGCCGAATTGACAATTTGGTGTACCGTTCTCGCGCTACAGCCAGCCGCTTGCGCAAAACGCACAACCGCTGGGGTTTTACCGGTGTGTACAAAGAAGGCAAGCGTTTTCGTGCTGTGATTTCCGATCGCGGACGCTCTTATCACTTGGGTATGTTTGATACTGCGGAAGAAGCTGCCTTGGCCTACAACAAAAAGTCGAAAGAACTTTTTGGCGATGAGGGCAAGCAGAACTACATCTCGAGAGAGCGTATGAAAGAAATCAAGGAGATGATCAAGAATCGTCCTCCCAGAGTTGAAACTCGAGGACGCAAGCGCAAGTACAAAATCTGAATGGAACGGATCCGGCCTTTATGCAGCATAGAGAGAGAGGTGAGAAACAGCGTTTCTCACCTTTTTTTTTCGAAATTGAGTACCTTTACAGCCCCGTTTGGGATCTTCAAACGTTCCGAACCTCTTTGGTTTGGGCATATACATGGGCACTATGGGATGGTTTAAAAGACTCAAAGACGGCATACAAACGGCAACCAAATACAAGCGCGAAGCTCCGGACGGGCTCTGGTATCAGTGCAAAAAATGTGGGGAAACTTCCACCAGCAAGGAACTGGAAGAAAACTACTTTAAATGCCCTAAGTGCAATTATCACACCCGCATCTCCTCTCATCAATACTTTGAGCTGCTCTTCGATGGCAGATATACCGAGCTTTTTTCCGAGCTTATTTCAGTGGATCGCCTGGGTTTTACCGATTTGAAACCCTATACCGAGCGCTTGGAAGCCGCCAGAAAAAAGACTCAACTCAACGATGCGGTTTCCGTGGCTGAGGGCAAGGTCAAAAAGAAACCTCTCGTCGTAGCCGCTATGGACTTTTCCTTTATTGGAGGGTCCATGGGTTCTGTGGTAGGTGAGAAAATCGCGCGGGCTATCGATCACTCGCTGGAAACCCGTACGCCCTTTCTCATGATTTCGAAAACGGGGGGAGCTCGGATGATGGAGTCGGCCTTTTCTCTTATGCAAATGGCTAAAACGGCTGCTAAACTCACCCGCCTGGCTAAGGCCCGCGTTCCCTATTTCTCCTTGATGACCGACCCCACTTCAGGAGGCGTTACGGCTTCCTTCGCCATGTTGGGTGATATCAACTTTGCCGAACCCGAAGCTCTCATCGCTTTTGCCGGACCCCGCGTGATTAAAGAAACCATTAAGCAGGATTTGCCGGAAGGCTTTCAGTCTTCGGAATTTTTGCTCGAACACGGCTTCCTGGATTTTATCGTGGACCGAAAAGACCTCAAAAATACGGTGGCTGATCTGCTACAACTCTTTAGCTGTAAAGAAGAGCAGGCGGCTGAGAACTGATTAACCCGGCTTGATGAGGTAAAAAGCCTTGTCAAAGGGGTTGAAGTGCGTAACCATAAAATCCAAACACGACTTGCCGTATTCCGCGTAATAAGGCAAAAAATTGTCGTGGCGCTCCTGCAATTTCCCTTCCGGAAAAAGTCTTTCGCGCAGCTTCTGTAAGCGCCTGATTTGTTCTTCCCGCTTGCGTCTCGCTGCTTTGAGTATCTTTTTTTCCAATTTCTCTACCTCTTTTTCCACTTGTTGTCTTCTGGCTCGTACGGCCGCCACCAAAGTTGGGTCCACATGCCCTGCTTTTTCTTCTATTTGCCGAAAGGCCATTCTTATCTTTGCTTTTTCCTCTTCCAGCTTTATTTTTTCTCCTTCCTGTTCCAACAGTTGACGATCGACAACTTTTTGAGGGTCTTCAAACAGTTCTTCAGCTCGTATGCCGGCCTTTTGCATGATTTTTACCTCGTTTGGCGAAAGCCAAAGGGCCGAGTTTCGCCTGACCAAGACGGGGAAGGGGATACCAAAATGGCGAAACTGCCCGGGGCGTTCCATCCAGTAGGCCAGCTCGCCTCCACCGCCGATGTACGCCAGGTTGGGCAGCAGATGCTCTTGAAAGAGTGGCCGCATGACCACATTGGGACTAAAGCGCTCGGGATGCTCTTCCAATTCGCGCATCATCTGTACCTTGGAAAAAAATCTCCCGCTCTTGCGCAGGCGAAATCCCTCGTCTTCTGGCAAAATGAGCTGACGGTCTTCATCGGTCAGATAAAACAGGTTGATTTCTCTGGCATGAGCTTGTGGCTTGTAACCTTTTTGTATCAGTTTCTGCTGTGCCTCCCAAACGCGTTTTTGTGAAGGTCGTTCTTCGAGCTCTCTTCGAAAATGGGGTATGAAACTGCGCTTCAAATCGGGTGAATCCGTTTGCAAAACCAGCAGGCCGTAATCTGAAAACAGCCTGTGAACAAGCTCTGCCATGGCTTGGCCGTAGCGGCTGTGCTTTTCGAGAAAGAGATGTTCTATTTCCAGGGCAAGAGGATGGTCGTTGAGTACCTCTTTGAGCTTTTGTATGGGTTCTTTGAGCGTTTTTGTGGATAGCCGCCCCACAGAGCCTCCGGCCGGAGCTTCCCAGCAAATGTCCTGCCCGCCTAAGTGGGCGCAGGAAATCTCCTCAAAGTCGTGGTCTTCACCTCCGAGTACAAAAACGGGAACGATTCGATATTCCGGATAACGCTCTTGCAGGATGCGGGCTAAAGCAATGGTAGAGGCGATTTTGTAAATGAAGTATAAGGGGCCGGTAAACAAGACCGGTTGATGCGCCGTGCATACCGTGAAGGTGTTGTCCTCCCTAAGGTTGTCTATATTTTGTTTTACGCCTTTCGGCAAATTTATCCCGCTGTATTGCTGTTTCAGACTGTCGTGCAGCAGTTTTCGGTCGGTGGGTCGGGTTTTGCGTTGTTCGATGGCTTGGCGAAAGCTCTCTTCTTCAAAAGGGAGGGGGAGCAGCGTTTTGAGAGCTTCTGCATCCATCCAGTAATCGCGATCGCGTTTGGCGAGCTGAGGTATTTTCAGCGGAGACAGGCGTTGCAGTTGAAAAGCCATAGAGGACGGTTTGAGAGGCAAAGGTAGCGAATTGCCTCTTTTATACTCATGACGAAGTGGTTTGGGAAGCGTCAGCTTCCAAACTCCTCAACTTTCGCTGGTTTGTGAGTCGTAAATATCCCAAACCATTTCGGTTTGGTATAGACCTGCATTTACCCGAGCGAGGGCAAGTAGTGTTGTCAGGATAAGCTCTTCTCTTGTCGTGGTATTCGGAGGGTCTTGGTTTTGCATTCTTTTGAGATAAAAGTTGCATCTTTGTACCTCTTGCCTGTTGTAGCAGCAGGAGGTAAATTTTCAGGCTGCTTTCTTTCGGGCTTATTGCTTCATTCCATGCCTGTTGAACTCAGCATCGAAGATTTTTTATTGCGCCGACAAGACCTGTGTCTGCTGGATGTGCGCACACCGGCTGAATACGAACAAGGGCATATTCCCGGAGCAGTGAATTTTCCGCTTTTCAGCAATGAAGAAAGGGCTGAGGTGGGCACGCTTTACAAACAGCAGAGTCCTCAAGCGGCTTTGAAGCGAGGCCTGGAGCTGGTGGGCCCCAAGCTGGCAGGCTTTGTTGAAAAAGCCGGACGGCTGGCTGCTGACAAGCCTTTGGCCTTGCATTGTTGGCGGGGTGGGAAGCGCAGCGGCAGCATGGCTTGGTTGCTGGAGATGGCAGGTATGGAGGTCTTTGTGATTCGAGGAGGGTATAAGGCTTATCGCCAAAAGGTGATGACTGCCCTGGAGAAACCGGTTTGGCCGTTTGTCGTCCTCTCCGGCAAAACGGGCTCGGGCAAAACCCTGATATTGCAAGAGCTCAAAGCCTTAGGGGCGCAGGTCGTGGATTTGGAGGGTTTGGCTTGCCATAGAGGGTCTGCTTTTGGTGCTTTGGGCATGCCTCCACAACCCACTACAGAACATTTTGCCAATCTGCTGTACGAAGAACTGTCCAAGATGGACCCTTCGCGTCCCGTATGGC
>JALSKB010000184.1 GCA_026989035.1 Saprospiraceae bacterium
GTGGAGTGAACTACTGCACTTCCCAGGGCAACAATGCCACCTACGAGTGGATTTCCAACGTTACTCTGGGCAGCTTCTCGAACAATTCAGGCTCAGCCGGTTATAGCGACTTTACGGGCCTTACGGCAAATGTCAATGCGGGCTCCAGCTACAACTTCAGCGTTACTCCCGCTTTCTCAGGCCAAACTTACCAAGAGTACTTCCGCGTCTGGATAGACTTCAACCAGGACGGCGACTTCGCCGATGCCGGCGAGCAGGTCTTCGCCGCAGGGCCTACCTCTACCACCGCTTCGGGTACCATCGCCATCCCCGCTACCGCCAGCACCGGCAACACCCGCATGCGCGTATCCATGAAGTGGAATGCCGCTCCCACAGCCTGTGAAACCTTCAGCTACGGAGAAGTCGAAGACTACACCGTCAACATCAGCGGTGGAGCAGCCAACGGCAACGGAGCACAAACCAGCTTCTACCCCGATGAGCAGGGTCATTTGCCGAAAGGCCAAGTCAGCATCAGCCCCAATCCGACTTCCGACTTTATCCAAATCCGAGTTGAAACGCCGCAACCTGTTATCGGCATTTGGATAAGCGATACCGAGGGTCGCATGAAACGGCAAGTGGCACAAGACCAACTCGATCGCTTCTCCGTTTCCGATTTGCCGAAAGGCCTATACTTCCTCTTCGTCAAAACGGAAAAAGAACAAATCGTGCGCCGGTTTGTCGTGCAATAAACCTACTGAGTAATCCCCTCTAAAGGAAGCTTGCAAAGGCCGGGCATCAAATGATGTTCGGCCTTCTGCTTTCCGCAACAAAAGAGCTATTTTTGCAGTTCTATTTAGGTCTATTGATGAGCATGCCCTTGCAGAAGCAAGCCAGCTATGCTCAAACCGAAAAGACTCGGATAAACCAAAATCGATACAAAAAGCAACATACATGGAGCAAATTAAAATCCTCTGGGCAGATGATGAAATTGACTTGTTGAAACCCCAGCTGCTCTTCCTGAAAAAGAAAGGCTATGAGGTTATTACCGTAACTTCCGGCTACGACGCCATAGACCACATCAAAGGCGACAACGGCATTGATGTGGTTTTTCTGGATGAATCCATGCCGGGTTCGGGTTTAGAGACACTGGAGCAAATCAAGCAAATGCGCCCCAACCTACCCGTAGTGATGATCACCAAAAACGAAGCGGAAGACTTGATGGAAAGCGCTTTGGGAGCAGAAATCACGGATTACCTCATCAAACCTGCACGACCCTCCCAAATTTTATTGACCTTAAAAAAAATCATAGACAACAGGCGACTCATTCGGGAAAAAACAACCATGGATTACCAACAAGAGTTTCGCAAACTCATGACGGAGATGAACAGCGAGTTGGATTTTGAGCAATGGGTAGAAGTCTATCGAAAAATCATCAATTGGGAGCTGAAAATAGACCAGTCCGATTCGGTAGAGATGTGGGATATTCTCTTCATGCAAAAACAAGAAGCCAATGCTGCTTTTTCGCGTTTCATCGAACGCAACTACTTAAACTGGATTGAAGGCAAAGAAGCAGCTCCCGTCATGTCACACGAATTACTCCTTCGGCGTGTCTTCCCCCATTTAAACAAGGAAAAACCTACTGTTCTTGTCTTGTTAGACAATTTGCGCTATGACCAATGGAAATCCATTGAGCCTATTGTATCGAGAAGGTTTCGCCTCAAGGAAGAAGATTACTTCTACAGCATCTTACCCACCACTACACAATACAGCCGCAATGCCATTTTTGCCGGCATGATGCCTTTAGATATTCAAAAGCGCTATCCCGAGTGGTGGCTCAACGACAACGAAAAAGGTGGAAAAAATCTACACGAAGAAGACCTGTTGAAACAACAGATCAAACGCGTATTTCGCAACCCGATTAAATTCTCTTACCACAAAGTAACCCATGTAGCTCATGCCAAGGAGCTTCAAAGCAACCTCATCAATTTCCTGAGCAATGACCTTACTGTCATCGTTTACAATTTCATTGACATGCTTTCCCATGCGCGCACGGAAATGGAAGTACTCAAAGAATTGGCTGGCGATGAAAAAGCTTATCGCTCTCTGACGCGCTCCTGGTTTGAAAATTCACCCTTGTGGGCTGCGCTGCAAACGGTAGCTGATCAGCGCGACTTTCAACTGATCTTCATCACCGATCACGGCACCATTCGAGTCAACACACCTTCTCGCGTCATTGGAGACAGGGAAACCACGACCAATCTACGCTACAAAGTAGGACGCAACTTGCAATACGAAAAGAAAGACGTCTTAGCTGTTAAAGATCCGCATCGTGCAGGTCTGCCTCGCCCCAACGTCAGTTCAACCTACATCTTCGCCAAAGAAGACATCTTCTTCCTTTACCCCAACAACTACAACCACTACCACAACTATTACAAAAACACTTTCCAACACGGCGGCATTTCTCTCGAAGAGATGATTTGCCCCATTGCCTTTTTAGAGCGGAAGTAGGCTGGCCTACCGCCAAGAAAGAAAGCGCAGGAAATTGATTTCCGTATTTCCGCTTAGATGGTCATGATGTCTTTTTCTTTGGCATCCACCAGTGCTTGTACCTTTTCATTGTAGGTTTTGATGAGATCTTCAATCTGACTTTCAATGCGCTTCCCCTCATCTTCAGGGAAGCCGTCTTTGATGCCCTTTTTTATGATATCCAATGCCTTGTGGCGCGTAGTGCGCATGCTGATGCGGGTTTCTTCGCCCAGGTGATGCACCCGTTTGACCAATTCCTTACGGCGTTCTTCAGTCAAAGCGGGGATGCTGATGCGGATGAGTTCCCCATCATTCATAGGCGTAAAGCCCAAATTGGCTTCAAAGATAGCCTTTTCGATAACCGGCAGCATGTTTTTCTCCCAGGGTTGGATGTTGATGGTACGAGCATCTGCCAGAGACACATTGGCAACCTGATTAAGTGGTGTAGGCGAACCGTAATACTCGACCAAGAGTTCATTGACCATAGCAGGAGAGGCTTTCCCCGCCCGAACCTTGGCCAATTCATGCCTGAGATGTTCAACGGCTTTACCCAGGCTATCTTTTGCTGCATCTACAACGTTGGTAATGTCTATTTCCATGGTTACGCTTTTTTAGGGAGGCTAAAATACAGAGATTTTGCCTTTCGGCAAAACGCCAAGGCTACAATTCTCTCTTTTCGGTTTTGCCTTTTACATGTACATCCATTTGGGGGAAAGGAATGACTATGCCATGCTCGGCAAATTTCCTGTTGATGCGCTGACGGATATCGCTTTTTACGCGCTCAATGCGAAAGAGCTTTTCACTAAAGAAAAGCAGTTGAAAATTCAAGGACGACTGCCCGAAATCGGTAAACCAGACATCGACCAGGGATTCATTGGTTACATCGGGATGTTCACAAGCGCTTTCCTTCAAAAGCTGCATCACCAACTCCACATTGCTGCCATAAGCCACTCCCACATCAATGCGAAAACGCACCTTTTTCGACTGGTGGCTCCAATTGATCACTCTGCTGGTAGTCAGTATGGAATTGGGAATAATGTCCACGATGTTATCGCGGTCAATTCCCTTGAAAGTTCGCAAACCGATTTTCTGAATCATGATGATGTCGTCTTCGATTTGCACCACATCACCGACTTTAATGCTGCCCTCGGCCAAAAGAATGATACCGCAAACCATATCATTAAAAGTCTGTTGTAAACCCAATCCGATACCTACCAAGAGCGCTGCTGAACTGGCAAGCAACACAGTAACTTTCACCCCTATGGTTTCCAACATAATAGAGATGGAAATCACCCAGAGGGTATAGCGAATGATCTGATAGATCGACCAGATGTTGCCCTCATCCATAGCTTTCAAGCTACGCGCATTGTACAAGCCCTTTTTGATCAACCACAACAGCAACCTGGTCGCCAGAAAAATAAGGACAAGACTCAGCAAGGTGCCCACAGAGAAAATGTAATCACCTATGTGCAGGAGTTCATAAGCCAGAAAATCTTCTATCCATTTGAGAAACTGCTCCATATAAAAAGCTTTTAGGCCCCTACTCTTCCATGCAGTTGTTCAACCAACCACAGCTCAAAAGTACATAAAAATACAGGGAGCAGGTTTGCCTTTCGGCAAATGCGGTATGGGACAAATCAAAGCTCATGGAAGAAAAAATTGAAATCACTTTTTGACCTTACCGGAATTCAGGGATAAAGCCTACTTAACAAAACCTCACTTTTGAACCAAATAAACCTTATGCTCTTACAAAAACTCCTCAATCACTTTGCCAAGAGCACGAAAATTAACTTTCAAAATTTTCACAAATGAAGCGCGCTATTTTCTTTTTTTTGCTTGTCCCCTTCTTGTTTAGCAATAAGCAACCGCCACTTACTCCCGTTAAACTTGAACCCCAAAAGGGAAAAATCTTCCAAACGACGGGCAACCTCAACCAAGGGCAGAAGCTCAACGATCTGTCTTGGGCTTGGAACAGCTCCGTAGCCTGCTTCCCCGCCACTCAATCTCAAAAGTTTACGGGCAAACACGTTCTCTACGAATTTGTACTGCCGGCTTATTCCGAAGTTGAGATACGCTTGATCCCTGCCGATAGAAAGGCTAATTTCAGCTTATATGCTTATGAGATCGGAGTCAATAGCGAAGCCGTCGTGCCCAACTTGCCGTCCTGTATTCGCTGTGAGGCCGACTACAAGTGGGATCGGCCCTGGCGAGGCAAGGTACAAGACCATACCCGTCTGGTCAAGAACATACTGGCTATCAACAGACCTTACAAGGTCATCATCGGAGTTGCCGGGGCTGAAGGTTTGGCAGAAGGGGAATATCGGTTGGAGATAAAGTTTGTCAAATAAGCAGCCGTTCACCATTCATGAGAATCGCAGAGGCATGCGTCAAAAACATGTCTCTGTTTTTTTCAATCCAGCTTTAACACTTGCAAAAAGGCTTTTTGCGGCACCTGCACTTTGCCGATTTGCCTCATCTTTTTCTTGCCCTTCTTTTGCTTTTCGAGCAGCTTGCGCTTGCGGGTAATGTCTCCTCCATAGCATTTGGCCGTAACGTCTTTGCGTAAAGCCGAGATGGTTTCCCGAGCAATGACCTTAGCGCCTATGGAAGCCTGAATGGCAATCTTATACTGCTGGCGAGGCAACAGTTCTTTCAGCTTTTTGCAGATCTTTCGGCCAAAGGCTTCTGCTTTTGAGCGATGGACCAAAGCCGAAAGGGCGTCCACAGCTTCTCCATTGAGCAGAATATCCAACTTCACCAAATCGGAACGGCGATAGTCAATCGGCGTATAATCAAAGGATGCATAGCCCCGCGAAATGGACTTCAAGCGATCGTAAAAATCAAAGACGATTTCAGCCAAAGGCAATTCAAAAGTCAGCTCTACGCGGGTGGAAGTCAAGTACAACTGATTGATCAGCACACCTCGTTTTTCCAGACAAAGGGTGATAATGGGCCCGATAAAGTCGGGCTTGGTAATCATCTGAGCGCGGATATACGGCTCTTCGATATAATCCAGCACGGTGGGTTCAGGCATGTCGCTGGGCGTGTGGATAGTCAGTTTCTCCCCGCGCTTGGTATAAGCGAAATACGACACATTGGGCACGGTAGTGATGACTTCCATGTCGAATTCCCGAGATAGACGCTCCTGCACGATTTCCAGGTGAAGCATACCCAAAAAGCCACAGCGAAAACCAAAGCCCAAGGCCACGGAAGTCTCCGGCTCAAAAACCAAAGCTGCATCGTTGAGCTGGAGTTTTTCCAAGCTATCCCGCAGATCTTCATATTCGTCGTTGTCTATGGGAAAGATACCGGCATAAACCATGGGCTTGACATCTTCAAAGCCCTGTATGCTTTCTTCACAGGGGCGATCCACATGGGTGATGGTATCCCCTACTTTAATTTCCCGCGACGTTTTAATTCCGGTAATGATATACCCTACATTTCCTGCACTCAATTCCTGCTGAGGCACCATATCCATGCGCAGGATCCCAATTTCATCGGCTTCATATTCCTTACCGGTATTCACAAAACGCACCTTGTCACCTTTGCACAAAGTGCCGTTCATGATGCGAAAATAAGCGATAACGCCACGATAAGAATTGAAAATAGAGTCAAAAATCAAGGCTTGCAAAGGCTCTTCCGGCTCTCCTGTCGGCGGTGGAATGCGTTCAACGATAGCCTCCAAAATATCCTGTACACCTGCTCCCGTTTTGCCACTGGCAGGGATAATGTCCTCCGGAGCACAACCGATAAGCTCTACAATTTGATCGGAGACCTCCTCAACCATGGCATTGGGCATGTCAATTTTATTGACCACGGGGATAATCTCCAAGCCCTGATCCAGGGCCAGGTACAAATTGGAAATGGTTTGAGCCTGAATCCCCTGTGTTGCATCGACCAACAACAAAGCTCCTTCACAGGCGGCGATAGAGCGCGAGACCTCGTAAGAAAAATCCACATGTCCGGGGGTGTCGATGAGATTGAAGGTATAGGTCTCCCCATCTGAAGGACGTTGATAGCTGAGTTGAATGGCATGACTCTTGATGGTAATACCGCGCTCGCGTTCCAAGTCCATATTGTCCAAAGCCTGATCCTGCATCTCCCTCTTGGAAATGGTGTTGGTGTATTCCAACAAGCGATCAGACAAGGTGCTCTTGCCGTGGTCTATATGGGCAATAACGCAAAAATTGCGTATCTTCTGCATCGCATCCTTCTTGCTCATTCAGTAATGGTTGTAGCGAAAAGCTGCAGGAAGCATTCAGTAGCCTGCCAAGCACATTCGCAAATCTTCTTTTGAACGACAAAGATAAGGAATATCTACCCAAAGGCCGTCAAAAGGCATAGCCTATACTCAAATTGACAATCCAAGGCGTATTGGCAATGCCGATATTGGCCGCTTCGTGAACTTCCTGCTGCCCCGTGATTCGGTTCCGGTAAATCAGTTGATCTTTTTCCAGGGAAGAACTCACCCTATGCCAATACCGCAAACTTGACAACAGACTTATCCTTTTCAAAGCATTCTCTTTATTCCGAAAAGGACGATACAAATAGTAAAGACCGAAGCCCAAAGTCGTTGTACGGTATTCAGCAATGAGCTCATCGGGGGCAAAAGCTTCATCCTCGTAATAAAGCCGAAACTTGTGCCACTTGGCTTCAAAGCGCAGATCCAAGACTTTCGTCAAACGATAACCCAAGCCGAAACCAGTGGAGTAAGGAATGTGAAAAAACAAATGCTGATCTTTGGCATCACCTACAACCCTTGAATCTCGCAAATCCAAAGACCAACCGTGGGAATAGTTGAAAACCAACTTGGGTGTACGGTAATCGACTTCTACATTCCACCCTTCAAGCAACAAAGGCTGGATAACCCCAAAAAGAAGGGAAAAGTGGTTCCCATCGGTCTTCTGAGCCATAAGACCGGAAGTCAAGAGCAAAAGCACCAAGCCCATCATCATACTTTGCACCTTTTTCATAGTTCTCGCGTTTTGGTGATTAGATAGCGCAAAGGTGCATGTACAAGCAAGGACTGTCCATTGATCTAAATCAAGATATGCTCAAGCTGCCAGGACAACAGGCAGGCCCAAACTCTTTCCATGTAAGTGAAGTGAAAAGTAAAGCCTTTTACAAGCTTTCGCAAAAACGCGAAAAATCAGGTTTCGCTTATGCGTTTCCGTATCCTGCTCAAGGTCTCCGGCTGAATATTCAGATAAGAAGCGATCAAGTACTGGGGCACCCGCTGCACCAGGCCCGGTCTTTCTCTCAGTAAGTTCAGATACCGGGTTTCGGCATCTTGAGTTTTCAGCCATTTCACTTTTTGCCCCCAATGGGCAAAAAGATTTTCCGCCACAAGACGACCGACCTTTTCGTGAAGAGGATTTTTGCTGTAAAGCTCTTGAAGTTCATCACGGCTAATCACCATAAGCTCTACATCCTCTATACACTTGATGTTTTTATCCGAGGGGATCCCTGATAAAAAACCAGGGTAATCCGTGATAAAATCATTCTCCAGGGAAAACTCTTCAACAATACTCTCTCCGTCTCGATTGAAAAAACAATACATGCTACCTCGCACGATCAAGCCCAAATGTTTGCAAACCTCGCCTTCACGAAGAAAGTAATCACCCTTTCTCAAATACACCGGCCTAAAAGCAGCGAGAAAAGTGAGTAACTCTTTTTCACTCAGGGAGATGAAAGCTCCGATTTTTTTCAGAGCTTCCCGGCTAAATTCACTCATAGCAGCTGTTTATCCGACAACTTTTATATCCAAGTCGAAATGGTTCGGATATATTTAGACACCCCTCACTCGAAAAGTTTTTGCATGCAACGCAGAATCAAAGAGAAAACCCCTCTTCCACAGCTGTTGATAGTCTTCTGAGTTTTTCCTCCAACTCTTCTATGCGATGCAAAAGCTGTACGACAACGCCTAGACCCGCTGCATTGATGCCCAAATCAAAATAAAGGCGCTTCATGCGCTCCAGGTCAGCAAGCTGCTCCTCGGGCAAAAGAAAGTCATCCTCCATAGCTTGCAGCTCAATAAGGCCGAAATCCAAAAGCTCTTCTATAAAAGCCCAATCTATGTCATGACCGGCACAAAAGGCCCTAATTGATATCATTTTGCTTTCTTCCATGTCAACAAGGTGTTTTCCAAAAACTCCGATTGCAAGTTCTTCGCATCTTATTCGACGCAATGTTCTTTAACGCTTTTTATGCAGTTTAGCCAACTCTTCAAACAACCTCCGCTCCTCCGCCGAAAGTTTTTCGGGAATTTTCACTTTAAAGGTAATGTAGAGGTCTCCAAAGACACCTTTCTTTTTGTAAACGGGAAAACCTTTTCCTTTTAGTTTGACTTTAGCTCCGGGTTGAGTTCCCGGCTTCACTTTCATCTTTACTTTTTTCCCGTCAAAGGTCTCGACGATCAGTTCACCGCCAAGTACGGCCGTATAGAGATCGAGATCGACTTCTCTATAGAGGTCGTTTCCCTTTCTGTGGAAAGGCGTATTGTTGAGGACGCGAAAAGTGATGTACAAATCTCCATTCGGGCCGCCGTTAAGTCCTAGCCCGCCATAGCCTTTAATGCGTATGGTTTGC
>JALSKB010000185.1 GCA_026989035.1 Saprospiraceae bacterium
CCTATACGGTTATCATTTTTGACAACCTCTATCAGGACCTGGTCGTTCAAGAAACTTATACGGTGGAAGTGTCTTCTTTGGCACCCGTAGCTTATGCCGGTCAGGATACGGTCTTGCAGTGCGGTGCTCCTACTTTGGAATTAAGTGCTGCGGGTTCTTCAGAAGGATCTCAATACGAATATCTTTGGTACCCCATTTCGGGCCTGGTGGACCCCAATACCGAAACTCAATTGGTTACGACCGTCTTTGGCCCGGGTGAATACGTCTTCCAAGTTACGAATAATGTGTTGGGATGTACCGTTACGGATACTGTCGTGGTCAGTCAGGCTGTGGTTCCTTTTGCTTTTGCCTTGGCTACCGAAGAGGTCAATTGTTATACCGATACGGCAACCGTCCTGGGGGAAACTTCCAGTATGGGAGACAACATCGCTTACCTTTGGACAAGCCCCGACGGGCAGATTGTTCCGGGCACGGAAACGGAAATCAATGCCCAGGTAACCTCCGGAGGTACTTATATCCTTTCGGTTACCAATACCAGCAGCAACTGCACTGCCATGGACACGGTGCTTGTGCAAATGGATACCCTCAGGCCTCAAGTCGTCATTACGGGTGATGGGCAACCCCTTACCTGTAGCGTCAACTCCGTTTTGCTGGATGGCAGCATGTCTTCTTCCGGCCCGGATTACGACTACCTCTGGACGGATCCTCAAAATGGTTTCATCTCAGATGGTACTACGGCAACGGCAACGGAGGCCGGCTTTTATCACTTGGCGATAACCGATTTGACCAACGGCTGTGTAGCCATAGACTCTGTAGAAATTACCACAGATACCCTTTTACCTGAAGCCAATGCCGGCCTGGATCAATTTCTCACTTGTGTGGTAGATACCGTTGTACTGGATGGCTCGGCCTCGGATCAAGGGCTGGAGTTTACCTATTTGTGGGCAGGGCCTGGCCTTGTGTCGGGCACAGAGAGCCAAATGATGGCTCAGGCTACGCTTGAGGGTTTGTATCAACTGACGGTTTCGGATACCACCAACGGCTGCCAGTCTATTTCAGTGGTACAGGTGGGTGTGGATACCATGCCTCCCGTAGCCATGGCCGGCATGCCGGATACGGTTTTGACCTGTCTGGTCCTTACGGCAAATATAGATGGTACGGGTTCTTCTGAAGGCGCCCCCGGTGAGTTTACTTATGCCTGGGACGGCCCTGTTGTGCTTACAGGGCAAGATCAGTTGCAAGTTACGGTTGGAGCGGCAGGTGTTTATACCCTGACGGTAACACAAAGCTCAAATGGCTGCACGGCTACGGCTCAGTCGGAAGTTTTGGCCGATACCACAGCGCCTACTGTGCTTATCGCAGAGCCCGGAGCGCTTACCTGCGATAGTTCGTTTGTTACCTTAGATGCCTCGGCTTCCGATCAAGGGGCGCAATACACCTATTTGTGGTCCGGGCCTTTTTGCATTAACGTAACAAACCCCGTCTATCCCGTAGTGGGATGCACCGGTACCTTTACTTTGCAAATCATCAATGGCGACAACGGCTGTTTGGCGGAAGCCTCTGTGGAAGTCGTAGAAGACAACACGCCACCTGTAGTAGTGCTTTCGGATACCGTTTATACCTGCTATGATGATCAAATTGCGATAGATGTCTCGGGAGTAGAAAACAACCCTGATTTTGTTTATTCCTGGGTAGCCGTACCTCAGGGCAATGGCTGCTTTGCAAGTGACACTTCGGATTTAAACCTGGTGGTTTGTGGTCCGGGAGGCTATGGACTGGAAGTTACCAACACCCTGAATGGTTGTACGGCAACCGGGCTGGTCAACGTGTTGGCCGATACCATGCCGCCTGTAGAACTTAGCATAGGGCCGGATACTGCTATCAGCTGCCTTACGCCCGAAATAAGCTTGTCGGTAAGCACTACCACCATGGGAGATCTCAGCTATCAGTGGTTTGTTGACGGAAATGCCTTGAGCGGTGCTACTTCTGACCAACTGCAACTCAGCGAAGCCGGCTTGTACAGCGTTCAGGTTACCAACAACGAAAACGGTTGCTCAGGTATGGCGGAAGCTGTGGTAGAAGATCAGACACAGATGCCCGAAGTTGATGCAGGCCCCGCAGAGGTGGACCTGCTTTGTACCGAAGGCGTAACCACTTTGGACGGCTCTGCTTCGGAAATGGGGCCCGATATCACTTATGAATGGACGACCGTGGATGGCTTGTTGGTGCCCGGCACGGAAACCCAGCCGGTTGCTCAAGCCGATACTTCCGGACTCTACGTCTTGACGGTTTCCAACGCAAGTACCGGTTGTTCGGCCTCCGATACGGTGCTCGTGCTCTATGTGGTGCCTTTTGAAGATGCCGCCATAGAAATTACCGGAGATCCTTGTACCACTTCTGCCACCCTGATCGGCAATTTGCCGGAAGGCACAACAGGCAGCTGGTCCATTATACCTTCTGCCGAAATCGAAGACCCCTCTGCCGCCATGACCTTTGTGGACAACTTGCCTGCCGGAACTTCCACCATCAGCTGGACGCTCTCCGCTCCGGGTTGCGGCGATTTTAGCACAGCTACGGCAGAGCACTTCGTCGAAACTTTCCCCTTTGCCGTTAATGACCAGGCCTTTATGGGCGATGGTATGGATGAAGTCGTTATTGATGCCTTGCTCAACGACAACCTCATCGGGGTGGATAGCTTCTCTTTTACCATTCCGGAACCTCCGGCTGTGGGGCAAATCCAAAATGAAGAAGACGGCGTTTTCACTTACGTGGCATCGCCTTATTTTACAGGTGATGTGCAATTCGATTACATCGTGTGCAACCTGGTTTGCCCCGATTTTTGCGATACGGCTTTTGTCCTCATTCAAATTGATAAAGACATTAACCTGCAAGAGACCGTTCCCAATGCCATAACGCCCAATGGCGACGGTGTCAATGACGCTTTGATTTTTGACATCTTGCTCAACGACCCCGCTAAGTATCCCAACAACGATTTTGTGGTCTTCAACCGTTGGGGAGATGTGGTCTTTCAGGCTTCACCCTATTTCAACGATTGGGAGGGCACCAACCAGCTGGGGCAGCCTCTGCCGGAAGGAACGTATTACTACATTCTGCGTCTGAATGTAGCCGAAAGCGAAATCGTTAAGGGAGACATCACCATCGTGCGTTGATGCAAAATGAGTGTGCAGGACCAGCCCTAAAGGCGGTTCTGCACACTCATTCGAGCGCTTTGCAAAGCGATGTGTTGGGCCTGCTGTCCCAAATCGCTCTGTAATGAGTATATTTGTTCCCACTGCCGGTGTTTTTTGGCAGGAGAACAAACATCAACAGCATGAGAACCTGCATTTTTTTGCTCTTTGTTTTGGGCTGGGCTAAACTTTCCCTGGCACAGGAAGAACTGCCTCATACGCAGTTGTACCTCTTTCAACTAGATTACGACGAGGGGAACCCCTTTTTGACTAAGCCGGTCTATTTGACGGCTTTCAATGCAGAGGGCTACAACAATCAGCCCTACTTCGTCTCTGATGAAGAGTTGTACTTTACGGCTCAGCTGGCCGATGAGTCTCCGCAGCAAACCGATATTTGGTCCATGAACCTGAAAGAGGGTACCCTGACCCGCATTACACAGACGGTGGAGTCGGAGTTTTCTCCTCGCTTGATGCCCGGTTCTTTTTACTTCACTGCTGTTCGGGTTGAGGCTGATGAGGAAAAAACCCAGCGGCTTTGGAAATTTCCTTTGGACCATCTGGATGGTGGAGAGCCTGTTTTCCCAACCATTCGCAAGGTGGGGTACTACGCCTGGGTAGATGGTCGTCGCGTGCTCATGTTTATCGTCAATGAGCCGCCTTTGCTCATCCTGGCCAATACCAGGGAATATGCCTGGGAAAAAGTAAGTACGAACCCCGGGCGCTGCATCCAGCATCGCCCTGACGGTAAGATGCTGATGGTTCACAAGGAAAGCCCGGATAAGTGGGTCATCGTGGCTTTGGACCCGGAGACCCATGAGATGGAACCCCTTGTAAATTGCTTGCCGGGAAGTGAAGACTTTGTTTTGTTGCCCGATGGCTCCATATTGCAAGGCAGCGGCAGCAAGTTGTATTACTACAAACCCGGTCAATCTTCCTCCTGGGAAGAAATCGCTGATCTGCGGGAATACGATATTTTGTCCATTACGCGGTTGGCCGTCAACAAAAAAGGGCAGTTGATTCTGGTGGGTAAAAAGTGATGTCCCGTTTTTGCTCGGTTTCGGCGACTTGAAAAACTCCATTTCACATTACCCGATTAAGGGGGCTAATCTGTTTCAACGAAATGCTGCCATGAGACCTGGATTTTTCTTTTTTTGTTTTCTTTTTCCTCTCTTGCTCTTTGCGCAGCGTCGCTCCGGGTCAGCTTTGTTACAATTTCGAAAGGGCGTGAGCATAGAGGAAGCCGGAAGATTGTTAGCTGCCCGACTGCCCGAGGCAAAGGCAAAACTTCGGGTTTCTGCAAGAGCTTCTGCCAAACGGGGCATATATCGGCTGGAATGGGATGAAGAGGCTTTGCCTTTCGGCAAACTGAAGCAGGTGCTGGCAGCACAGACGGAAGTCTTGGCCTGGCAGCCGGATTATCGCATCCACTTTCGCGAAAAAGAACCCGATGACCCCCTGTTTGCTTCCCAGTGGAACCTGGCTCTGATTCGTGCTGCGGAAATGTGGGATGTTACGACAGGAGGACTGACAGCCGCAGGGGACACCATTGTGGTGGCCGTCATCGACAATGGATTTGACATCGCGCATGAGGATTTGCAAAGCCAACTCTGGACCAATTGGCAGGAAGCTTTGGGCTTGCCGGGTGTAGATGATGATGCCAATGGCTACATAGACGATTTGCATGGCTGGGATTTTAACAACGATGGACCGGATTATCAAGTCATGTCACATGGCACTTCCGTAGCAGGTATCATCGGTGCTCGTGGCGACAACAATACCGATGTGGCCGGCATCAACTGGAATATTCAGCTGATGCTCTTCGGCGCTCAATACACCAACGACATTGTCGATGCGTATTATTACATCCTTGATCAACGCAGGAAATACAACCAAAGCGGAGGAGCTGAAGGTGCTTTTGTCGTTTCTACCAACGCCTCTTTTGGGATAGAGGAAACCTGGTGTGATGCTTTTCCGCTCTGGGGGGCTGTTTACGATTCTCTGGGAGCAGAGGGCGTGTTGAGCATATCTGCAGTAACCAACAACAAAGTTAATGTGGGCTTGGTTGGAGATATACCGACGACCTGCCCTTCTGACTATCTCATCACTACAACGAATACCGATGCTCAAGATCAGTTGCTGGCCGGCTTTGGTCTGCCCTATGTAGATCTCAGCGCGCCTTCAGGGGTGGGGTCGGATGGCTTGCCGGCTCTCAAACCGGGAAATGAGAGCGGTCATTTTGGAGGGACGTCCGGAGCTTGTCCCCAGGTTACGGCAGCTGTTGCCTTGCTCTATAGCCTGCCCTCGGAAAAGCTCATGCAGGAACTAAAAGAGAACCCCTCCGAGGGAGCCTTGTTGTTGAAAGAGGCTTTGCTCCACACGACCACACTTCTATCCGATTTGCAAGACAGAGCAGTGTCAGGAGGTCGTTTGGATTTGTACAATTCATTCCTCTATCTGCATGCCAGAGCGCAAGAGTTAAATCGAGCTGATGCTCTTCAAACTTTTACGGGGCAAACGGCATGGATCGTGCTTTTCCCCAATCCGGTGCCTGTAGGTTTGAAGCTGGAAGCTTGGTTTGGCAGTGAGAATCTGGCTCCGGTTTTTATTCGGCTCACCGACTTGGCCGGCCGCATGATCTTTGATCTCGAAGTAAAACCGCAACCTTTTGAACAACAGCATTTTCTTTTGCCTACACAAAATTTGCCACGAGGTAGTTACGTCCTGACACTGCGGCAGGGAGCCTTTCGGCAAACGAAGAAAATAGTCGTTTTTTAATTCGTCTTCCCTGAAGAGAAAATTTCCAACCCCCAAAGGATGAAAGACAAAGTGGCCTTGGTTACCGGATCCAGCTATGGCATTGGCCGGGAAATAGCACGAGAATTAGCTAAGAGAGGATGCCGTGTTGTCATTAATGCGCGCAATCCTCAACGTTTGAAAAAAACAGCCGACGAGTTTCGGGAAAGTGGCTTTGAGGTGCATGCCGTAGCAGCAGACATTACGAAAAAAGAGGATGCCGAACGTTTGATAGAAGAGAGCATGATGCGTTTTGGTCGTCTGGATATCTTGGTGAACAATGCAGGTACAAACCTTTTTGGGGAGTTTGAAAAGACCGAACCTGAGGCCATGCGTCGCATTGTCGAAGTGAATTACCTGGGAGCCATGTACGTCAGCAAAGTAGCACTTCCTCATTTGAAAGAGGTACAGGGTCATTTGGTGTTTATCTCCAGCTTAGCGGGCTTACACGGCTTGCCTTACCTGTCTGTGTATAGCTCTGTTAAGATGGCCCTGACCTCTCTGGCCCAATCGCTGCGCATTGAAACGCATGGTACGGGTTTGCATGTGGGTATTGCCTACATCGGTGCTACGAAGGCTGATCCTGAAAAACGGGTTCTCAATGAAAAAGGAGAACTGATCAAACGGCCGGAAGGTTTGCTCAAATTAGAGCCCATTCCGGATGTGGCTCGTAGAGTCGTGCGCATGATAGAGCGAAGAAACTTCCGTTTGGTGCATACACCCATAGGCAAGCTAAACGACTTGGCTTCACGCTATTTTCCGGGCTTGGTCAGTTGGGCTCTCCGCAGAAACTTGAAAAAATTGAAGAGAGAAATGTTGGGCAAGTGATTCATGAATGAACCTTTGCAAGTTCCTCTATTTTGTCAACTAACTTTTTCCAAGAGAATTGCTCTTTGTACTTGGCGACAAAGTGCTCCATTTCTCTCTTTCGGCTGTTTTGAAAAAAATCTACTAAGGCCTCGGCTATAGCCGGAGATGAAATGTCGGTTACGTAGCCGACTTTTCCGTGAGGAACAATTTCCGGCAATCCGCCAACCCGTGTAACCAACATGGGCTTTTTAAAGTGATAGGCCAACTGGGAAATGCCGCTTTGTGTGGCAGATCGATAGGGCTGTGCCACGATATCGGAAGCACTAAAATAATAAGGTATTTCTCTGTTCGGGATGTATTCGTTTCGAAATAAAATGCTCTCTTCGAGTTGCAAAGCCTTGACTTGTTCCCTGTATTTTTTTTCGTCTTCATAAAACTCTCCGGCTACGATGAGTTTTATCGGCATTTGGCGCAAGCGAGCATCGGCAAAGGCATCAATGAGTAGATCCAGTCCTTTGTACCTGCGAACAAAACCGAAAAAGAGGACATAGCGAACTTTTTCGTCTGAAGGCAAATTCAAAAATTGACGGGCTTCCTTTTCGGACACGGCCTGGCCGTAATGGTCGTATATGGGGTGTGGAACGTATGCCCAGGGTTTTTGCAAGCCAAGCTGGTTGAGATCCGTGCCCACAGATCGAGACATCACGATAAAGGCATCTACGGACCGAACGAAATATCGGGTCAAAAGCTCATCACCAGGCCGGCTTTCATGAGGAATGAGGTTGTCCGCTATGCTGATGATACGAGTATGTTTGTTTTTGCGGGCCTTACGGCAAACAAAACCCAGTGCCGGAGCTAAAAAGGGAAGCCAATAGCGCACCACCAAAATATCGGGGCGTTCTTTGGCTATGAGCTTGCCGACTTTCCACCAGCTCAAGGGGTTGATAGAGTTTAAAAGAGGGTTAATTGCCAAGTCCTTGGGTGCTGGTTCGTCGGTGTATTGTGTTTTTCCGGGGAAAAGCAGAGAAGGATATTGTAAGCTGAAGCTGTAAAGCGCTACACGGGCTCCCTGAGCTTGCCATTCGCGCGCCAAGCGCTCGGAGGATGCAGCAATACCTCCGCGAAGAGGATGTGCCGGAGAGAGTATGATGATTTTCTTTTCGGTTTCCATCAGCGAGGCAAAGATAAACAGAAACGCCCTCAGAGACTGTTATGTACTTATGAGCTTGGACTGTTGTTATCTGATGAGTACGAGGTCTCCTTTGCGTTCCATGAAGCTGCCATCGATGAGTCGGAGTTTGGCGTAATAAACGTAAACCCCCGGATTCATACTTTGACCTCTGTAGCTACCATCCCAGCCCAGTGAGGGGTTGTTTGGTGGAAAATTGTTTAAGTGAAATAGCTCGTTGCCCCAGCGATCAAAAATGATTAGCTGTTCTACCTCTTCAACAGCCGGGCCGGCAAAAACGGTAAACCTGTCGTTGATGCCGTCGTCGTTGGGTGAAAAGGCATTGGGTATAAACACTGCAATGTCCGATCGGACAATGACTTTGACTTCCGCCCGAACTTCACAACCGTTTGCATCAAAGGCCCTGACTTCATAGGTGATGTGTTGAAGGGGTTGCAAAGCCACGGGAGAGGGCGATTGTGGGTCGTCGAGGTAATCCGGAGGGAGCCACACAATGGAGTCAGGAGCAAAATTGTACTGCATGTTTAAAAAGGCATCCTCTCCGAGATAAACCTCTATCACTTCAGGACCGGTAAGAAGCAAAGGTGCCGGTGCGCTTAGCGTTACTTCCAGTTCAAGGTGAATCTCATCTGCGTCAGTGATGTCTATGGTGTGTTGGCCGGGCGGTAAATGCTCGAACAAAACGGGCAGTGTGTCATAGGGCAAAGCCGGAGCAGCATCCAAAGAAATCCAAAACGGGGCTTTGCCTCCTTGAACGTCTTCAAGGAGAAGGTATCCGTCTGAGCTGTTGTAACACAAGGGATTTCCATAAGTTAGTTGGACGTTCAGCATGATAAAAGTCAAATCCACCTGCAAGGTGGAATCGCAGCCGTGTTCCGATGCGCCGGGAAACTGTACCGTACCGGAGGGGTTCTGTTCATCAAAAACTATGCCTCCTAAGATAAGGCTGTCTCCCGATGTCAAGGTATCCGTATAGACTCCTGTGGCCTGAGGGTAGAAGCTGAGCTCGATGTTGAGGGTGGAGTCGCAGCCGCTGGCGGCGGCGTTGGGGAAGAGCTCTGTGCCTGAGGGGTTGCTCTGGTCAT
>JALSKB010000186.1 GCA_026989035.1 Saprospiraceae bacterium
TACAGTTGATAGGGTACTTTGTAGAGCAGCTCGTTGATGACCTCCTTGAGTTCTTCAAAGTCTTCTTTTTCCAGAGCTTGTTGCAAGCGAAACACCTTTACACTGCCAAAGCCCGGCTCAAACTTGCTGAAAGCACTGAGTAAGTACTCCAGAAAGGACGACTTGACCTCCCGATTGGGGTAGCCCAGGGTATAAAGCCCCGTCTCCATATCGTATTGCTTGACGGTCAGGTAGCCCGTTTGAAACAGCAAGGTGCCCAGGGGAATGTCCCTTTGGATTTGAAAGGCGTCGAAAAAAACTTCGCTCACCCGCTCTCCGTCGAAGTCGTAGGCCTGTTTTTCTTGAACCAAATCGATTAGGAAAGTGGGTGTGGCCGTTTTGAACCAGAAGTTGGAAAAAGTTTGGTGTTTAAACAACAGCAGAATGCTGAAGGGATTGTACACAAAAGTACGGCCATCCCAGCTGTAACCATTATACCATTCCCTGACTTTTGGCAAGGGGTCTTTTTGTTCTTCTTCAGTTAAGGCTGCAATATGTTCTTTAAAATAGTATTCCAATTCTTCCTGGGTATAGCCCAACATATCCGCAGCCTGACGCGTCATGGTCAAATCATCCAGGTTGTTTAAATCGGAAAAGATGCTGACCTTGCTGAACTTAGACACCCCCGTGATGAAGACCATGCGCAGATGGGCATCGCTGTCTTTGATGACGGAGTAGAACTTCTTTAAAACCTGTTGATTTTCCTGAGCTTGTTTGATATCCGGCCCCAAATAGTCAATGATGGGTTTGTCGTATTCATCGATGAGAAGAACCACCTGGCCTGCTTGAAGAGAAAGAGCTTCGATGACCTCTCTGAACTTTTTTTCCAAAGCCTCTTCATTGACGTTTAAATTGTGTTGTTCAATCAGCTCATCCAGATGCTCGTGCAAAGCTCTTTCCAGGCCCAAAGATTTGTACCCCAGGCTGCTGAAGGGAATGTGCAAAATCGGATTGGTTTTGTCCCAGTCCCACTTATCCTCAATCCACAGCCCCTCAAACAGCTCCCTATTGCCACTGAACAACTCCTTCATGGTGCTCACCAGCAGCGATTTGCCAAAGCGGCGCGGACGGGAGAGGAAGTAATAACCCGATTCTTCACAAAGTCTGTAAATGGCCTTTGTTTTGTCCACGTACAGATATCCCCCCTTGCGAAGTTTGCCAAAATCCTGTATGCCGACGGGCAGTTTCTTCATGTAAGCAAAGATAGGGGAAATCGGGCTAATTGGGTAATCGGGGTAATGAGTTTCCCGATTCCGCCCTGAAGCATGCCGGACTGTAAAAATTCACATACTTTTGCGACAAACTCAGGAAAATGAAATGGTTAGTTACGATTCTGGCAGCCTTTTGCGCACCTTTGCAAGCAGCAAGCGCGCCTTTGGCGCGTTACAACAAGTGAAGACTGCCTGAACATGCACAACCTCCCTCAAAACGACAAAATGAGAACATTCATGGCCTCGAGTCTCTTGAGCCGGTTTGCCATCTTGCTCTTGCTCTTCTACGCGCAGACAGCGTGCCTCCTCGACAACTCCTCTTTGTCGAACGATAACTTGGTAGAAATACCGCAGACTTTTTCTCTGTCTTTTTACGAGAACATCGACAGTTTTCCCCGCAAGTTGATCTTGAGGTTCCAAACGTTGGAAGATTACCCCTGCCAAAACACATCCATCATAGTGGAGGATTACTTTGAAAACGGAGCCAGAAACATCAACCTAAAGGACGTTATAGAGCCGGATGATTGCCTAGCAGGTAGTGCTCCCGCCAAGGCGCAGCACAAGCTTGGTTATCTCCCTCAAGGGCAACACAAGCTGAAGTTCATCATCAAAAACCTCATAGAAAATAGCGGGTATCTGGAAGTCTCTCCCGAACGCTACTACCTCAATCTAAGTACGGAAGACGGCTTGAGTGTAGAGCGTTACGAGCTGATGCGCCTACCGGAAAATGCGCTCTGGGGATTCATCCCGTATGAAGAGCAGCAAACAGCTCAGGTGCAGGCCTTTATAAGCGAACTCGAAGCCTTGAGCCAACCTCCTCATTTGCCGAAAGGTGATTACGGTTTCTTCGTTTTAAACGGAGAAGACATCATCTTCCATCGCCCGGAAGCCTGGGTTAACGACAGTCGTTTAATGGAGTTTTTTCTGCGGCAGGCAGAGCCTTCAGAAGAAAATGCTCTAAAAGATCTCCTCAGCACCTACAACGATCTGGAAATACACCTTTTTACCGGCTGGAAAGGAGAGCTGTAGAAAAAATCACTGCAAATCTCTGCAAATGCGCAACAACTGCACCATAACCGGAACAATGCGCTCGATGTTTTTCCGCTCGGCCATATAGATTTCCAAGCTTTCCCGAGAATCCACCAACTGCCCATCGCGGTAGATCTCTACCGCTGCTTCTCCATTTATCGTCCGAATGCGCAAGCCAGGGCGATCTTCTTTGGTGAAATCCGGAATGAGATTGAAGCCATTGAGATCCAGTTTCAACAAATCGACCCGAGTTTCTTCTTCCCCTTGAGCATGGTTGTACAGATGTAAAATACAATCCTCGCCCACTTCCACTTTGACATCCTTCAACTCGGGCATGACCCGCTCCGATTTGGCAAATTCCTCTCGAATGGGTTTGAGAGAAAGTGCAATGCGACCGGCTTTGTCATCTTCGCTCACAGCTTGCTGTCGCAGCGAGTCCAACAATTCTTTTCCGGATAGAGTCCGACCAGTTTGTTGCTCTGCACCTTGGGAAGCTGTGAGATCATCCACTGCCTGATCGCGCACGCTCTCATTTTGACAGCCTCCGGAGGCCAGTACGGACAAAATCAAGAGGGAAAGGAGCCACTTGTTCATGGACGAGCTTTTTGAGGCAGTACCCTGTTGCACAGAAACAGGGTACTGCTTAAAAAGACATGGAGATTTTCATCGCGCCCGCGCAGCAGCTTTGGAGAAGCTGCTCTTCGCTTTGGATTCCACCTTTTCATCCAGCTTACCCACCAAATCAGCCATGATGGGCGTAGCGACAAAGATAGAAGAGTAGGTACCCACTAAAATACCAACCAACAAGGCAAAAGCAAAACCTTTGATGGAACCACCACCAAAAACGAAAAGCACCCCGACGACAAACAGGGTTGTCAAAGAAGTAATAAGCGTGCGGCTCAGCGTGCTGTTGATGGCGTTGTTGCACATCTCAGCCCGTGTAGTGCCCATATAGCTGTTGATGTATTCCCTGATGCGGTCAAAGACCACCACCGTATCGTTGATGGAATAACCGATCACCGTCAAAATGGCAGCGATAAAGGCCTGATCGATTTCCATGGAAAAGGGGAAGATGCCGTGAAACATAGAGAACACGCCCAAGGTGATGATGGAGTCGTGGAAAAGCGCTGCTACAGCCCCCAGGCTGTACTGCCATCTGCTGAAGCGCACAAAAATGTAAAAGAAGATGAGTAGCAGAGCACCGATACCGGCTTCAAAGGAGCTTTTCTTAATGTCATCGGCTATAGTCGGACCGACCTTACTGGAACTGGTAATGTGGGAAACACCCACGGCTTCGGTATCTTCAAATTCCTCAAAAGCCATGTCTTCTCCGGTAATGTCCTTAATGCCTTTATACAGCGTTTCCAAAACCTGATGATCTACTTTGTCCCCTGTTTCATTCACCAGATAGCTGGTAACGATGTTGTAAGTGTTTTGGGTATTTACCGCTTTGACCACAGGCTCATCGCCAAAGACTTCCGTCAGCCCTTTGCGAATGGCATCAGCATCTACTTCTTTGGCAAATCTTACATTGTAGGAATAACCGCCTTTAAAGTCCACGCCCAGATCGAAGCCTCGGGTAAAGAAAGAAACGAGACTAAGAGCGATAAGTGTTCCGGAGATGACATAGGCGATTTTTCTTTTACCCAACCAGTCCACATTAACCTTGGCGAGAGTATTGCGAGTTGCTTTGGTCCAAAAGGATATGGATTTGCCTTTATCCACAGTCCACCAATCCATCAGCAGACGAGTAACGAGTACTGCCGTGAACAAGGAGTACAATACACCCACGATCAAAACCACAGCAAAACCCTTGATGGGGCCAAGGCCGAAATAGGCTAGGATAGCTGCCGTGAGAATGGTGGTTACGTTGGCATCAATGATGGCTGAGTAAGAATACTTGAAACCATCCCGAATAGCGGCCAACAGCGTTTTTCCGGCTCGGAGTTCTTCTCTTATGCGTTCGTAAATAATCACATTGGCATCCACCGCCATACCGATGGTCAACACAATACCGGCAATGCCCGGCAAAGTGAGTACCGTACCCATGGAAGCCAGGGTGCCGAAGATGAAGAAAATGTTTAACAACAAGGCTATGATGGAAAACACACCGGCCGAACTGTAGTAAAAAATCATAAAGGCCAGTACCAGCAAAAAGCCAATAGCCAAAGCCCGCATAGAGCGGTTGATGTTGTCTTGTCCCAGCGAGGGGCCGACTACACTTTCCTGGATGATAACAGGATGGGCCGGCAACTTACCTACTTGTAGGATGTTCGCCAGGTCACGAGCTTCCTGGGTAGAAAAATTGCCGGTGATGGAGGTACGCCCCGTAAGAATGGGAGAATTTACGCGGGGAGCCGAAACCACGGCATTGTCCAAGACGATAGCCACTTCGTGGTTGTTGGCCGTAAAAGCCCTTTGGGTCATTTGGCCCCAGACTTGTGCGCCTTCCTGGTCCATCGTCAGGGAAACACCCATTTCACCGGTTTGCGGGTCGGGTTGGGGATTGGCGCTGATCACCTTATCGCCTTCCAAAGGAGCCTGGCCTGAGGGTGGCACTTTCAAAGCATACAGCTCGTAGAGATTCGTTTCTTCTCCTGTTTCGTAGTCGCGATGGGGGTCTTTAGACCAAACGAAGCGCACATCGGCGGGAAAGAGAGAGCGGACTTCTTCACGAATGAGATAATCCATCACCAGTTTGCGCTTGTTTTTAGGCGTCAAGCCCATAACGGCAGGGCTCAAGTTGCCCTGATTGATTTGAAAGACATCGAAGAGCGGCCCTTTCTGTTGGGCTAACGGATTGCTGCTTGAGAGGTCTATGGTGTCCAGGGTATAGCTGGAGCTGTCCATGTTCCCCAGAGAATCTACGGCATAGACGGTATCGATGCGAACCTGCGGAGTCTCTTCCTCTGTTTGCTCGTTCTTACCCAAGCCTAATTGGCGCAATTTGTCATTGGCTGCAATAAAAGCTTGTTGGAGTCCACCCTCGGTAATGCGGTACACTTCCCAAAACTCCAGTTGAGCTGTAGCCACCAAGAACTGGCGCGCACGCTCGGGATTGTCGATGCCGGGCAGTTCCACGATGATGATGTCGCGGCTCTTATCCAGCGACACATTGGGTTGTACTACACCCAGTTTATCGATGCGCTCTTTGAGCAGCTTGTAGGTTTGATCAACGGTTTCATCAGCCATTTTGCGCAAAACGCCGGCTACCTCTTCGTCACTCATTTGAGGATTCAGATCTCCATGTAGCGTTTCGTTGAGGCGAAACAGGGAGTAAAGGCTTCTGCCCTTGGCTACTTCCTTCCAGGCTTGCAAAAACAGCGTAATAAAATCGGCTTGGCTATTCTTCGTGGCCTCTTTGGCTTTAGTTAGGGCCTCTTCCAACGCGGGATCCTCCGGATTGTCAGCCAGGCTTTTGATGAAGTCTGCCAAATCCACTTGCAGCACTACGCTCATTCCGCCCTTCAAATCCAAGCCCAGTGCCAATTGAGCAGCTTTGAGATCCTGATAGGTAAATGATTTCAGCAAAGGCAGTTTATACACCACTTCGGAGGACATGGAGTCCAAAAAAGCTATTTCCGCCGCCCGCTCTACGAGATGGCGCTCCTTTTCCGGAGCCTGAGCAGCCACTTGCTGTGCGTATTTTTTAGCCGCATTTTCCACTCGTTTGGTGGGAAGGTAGAGCGACAACTGCCACAGCGTTACTACACTTACCACGACGAGAAAGAACTTCACGATACCTTTCCCTTGCATATCTTCTGTATTTTTTAAGTTGCTTTTTTAAAATCGTTTTTGCAGTTGACCACCACACCCCTCACGCTGCCGCAGCAAGGCCCATGTGATACGCCTCTGAAAAACTGCGCAAATATAGGAAAGAAAAAGCAAGTGCGAAGCACTTCCGGCAAAAAGTTCGGAGAAGATCTCTAAGCACTCACCAAGGATACCCTAGCAGAAACTCACTCCCTCACCTCTTGTCCAATTGCTCATAGACCGAATTGTTGCTCTTAAACTCGGGCATAAAGCGCTTGAGCAAAGTTACCATAGCCTCCTTGTCGCAAGATTGATACAACGCCAGCAAATCATCCACGCCTTTACTGACGCTATCAAAGGAATATTCCCGAACGCGAGCAATCAGAATCTTTTTGTGATGCGTGGGCAAAGTCTGTTCTTCGGAGGCCAACAATTCTTCATAGAGCTTTTCGCCCGGGCGAAGCCCCGTAAAACAAATCTCGATATCTTCTCCGGGAACCAGCCCGGCCAACAAAATCATCTTGCGGGCCAAATCCACAATCTTCACCGAACGCCCCATGTCAAAGACGTAAATCTCTCCGCCCTCACCCATCACCGAAGCCTCCAATACCAGACGACAAGCCTCCGGTATCGTCATGAAGTAACGCGTGATTTCGGGATGGGTTACCGTCACCGGCCCGCCCTTTTCAATCTGTTTTTTAAATAGAGGTATGACTGAACCGCTGGACCCCAATACGTTCCCAAAACGGGTGGTAACAAAACGCGTTCGATGCTGGTTGCCCTCCTTGCTCAAATGCTTGTCCAAAGCCTGTACGTAAATCTCCGCTAAACGCTTGGTCGCCCCCATGATGTTGGTCGGATTGACAGCCTTATCAGTGCTCACCAGCACAAATTTTTCTACCCCGTATTCCACCGACAAATCGGCCAAAAGCCTGGTACCGCCCACATTGGTCAAAATGGCCTCTTGCGGATGGCGCTCCATCATGGGAACGTGTTTGTAAGCCGCTGCGTGATACACGATCTGAGGCCTGAAACGAGCAAACAGCTCTCCCATGCAAATGGGATTGCGCACATCACCCACCACCAACTCTATCGGGCTGTGCTGCAAACCGTGAACCAACTCCAACTCCAATTCGTGCAAGGGAGTCTCCGCCTGATCCACCAACACCAACTCGGATGGCTCCAGGGACAAAACCTGGCGCGCCAACTCGCTACCTATAGAGCCCGCCGCACCCGTAATCATCACCTTCCTTCCCCGTAAGGCTCGCTCTAAGTGCCGTTGATCCAATTTGATGAGCGGCCGATCCAGCAAATCCTCTATGCGCATCTCCCGAATTTGGCGAAAGCTCAACTCTCCGCCTACCCAATGCTCGGGAGGAGGGACGTTCAACACCTTAACCCGATGCCGCAAACACAAATCCAAAACCCTTTGTCGCTTATCCAAAGGCACATCCGAATGAGAAAAAATCAACACCTGAATATCGGTCGTCTTTAAAAGACGCTGCAAAAAAGCCGAAGAAAAAATATCCACCCCCTGAATGCTCTTTTTCTTCAAAAAAGGACTGTCATCCAAAAAAGCCACTACCTTGTAACGGGTGTTTTCCACCTGCGACAAAAGGGTCTTTACTCGCAACCCCGCATCTCCCGCACCATAGATGATGGCCCGCTTTTCCTCTTGATCTTGACGCACATAGCGAAAATACAGCCACTTGACCAAAGCCCTGTAAGTCACTAAAAGAGATACTGTCAACAAGGCCTCTATAATCAGCAGGGAATAGGGAAAGAGAAAATGCCCGTCTAAGTAATACAGCAAGGGGTTAAAAAGCAAACCCATGACCAAAGTGCCGGATAAAACGGCCACCGCAATGCGCACCGCATCCTCAAAACTGGTATGAAAAATGATGCCGTAATACGTGCGAACACTCAAAAAACCTACCAAACGCAACAACAACAAAAAGAAAATGCCCTCGGGAAAGTAAAAGTAATCTACGGCTTCCAACGAGAAGTTGAAACGCAAAGCATGGGCAAAAACCACCGACACAGCCGACAACAGCAGGTCGAAAAGCAAAATCCCCCAACGCGGTATGTGTAACTTCATCAATGTCGGCTCGTCTTCAAAAAGCAGGTTATCCAAAAATATTTTTGTTGGAAAAACGACACAAAGTTACACAGAATGCACCGGCTTTTTACACTTTTTCTTACCTTTGCCTACTCGAACCACAAACTATTTATGCGCCCTCTTCGTTACTTTACTTGCAACCCTTATAGCTCTCTACCATGAACGTGAAGAAAATCTTACAAAAATACTATGCGAAGTACGGCAACAAAGCCCTTGTTGTCTTTGCCGTCTATTTTGTAACGAAGTGGACGCTCACCTTTATCTTTGGTGCCAAACTACTGGCCATCGTCAAAGACTTATTTCACTAAGCTCCCTCCTTTGAGCGACTGACACCTCCCAAACCTTTTCTCCTGCACACAACGCCCCCAGCTTGAAGGCTTCTGCCTCTACGCGCTTTACTCCTCCTGCCGGGCCCGCTCAGCTGCAGCCAACAAGGCAGGATCTCTAAAACAATACGTCAAAAGGTCATAAGTGGTGATCATGCCCACCAACTTGCCCTTTTCAACCACAGGCAGAGCGTGAAACAGATTCTCCCTAAAAAGGTCGGCAGCAACGCGCAAAGGTTCCTGACCGGTGATGGTAACTACCTTGTCTTTCATCACCTCCTCCACCTTGATCGAACGACGCAAACGCTTCATCAAATCTTCAAAGCGCTGATCGTTGAAAACCCCCAAAAAGTGATTGACGCGCAAAAAATCAGTCTTGCTCAAAATTCCCTTTAAGCTGCCGTTTTTGTCCACGACCGGCAAGTGGTGAATGTGGTGCGCAGAAAAAATATCTGCAACCCGCTCCAAGGTGTCATCGGGATAGACGATAATCAAATCACGGGTCATCAATTCAGCTACGGGAATTTCCTTTTCTTTCATGACTATCTCGTTTAAGGTCATTGGGAATGAATGCTTTTTCAAGACA
>JALSKB010000187.1 GCA_026989035.1 Saprospiraceae bacterium
CCAGGCCACGATTTTTCGCATCCACACATCATCGGCAAAGGAGGTGCTGCTGATGGCATAGGAGGCAAAGGTGTAGGCGTATAAAGCCAGGGTGCTGATGTAGCCGAAGATGGTGAACCAACCTATGGCGGCCGCAGAAAAAGAGGAGTCGGGATAGGTGCGTTTGAAAAAGGCATAAGTGGCTCCTTCGTCTTTGTAATACAAGCCCAATTTGACATAAGAATAAGCTGCAAATCCGGCGACGATGCCCCCTAAGGCAATGGCGATGGGAGTCAGGTGTCCGATTAAGGAGGCCGAAATGCCAAGGATGGTAAAAATACCGCCGCCGACCATACCGCCGAGGGCAATGGCGATCAGTTCAATCAAGCCTAAGCTTTTTCCACGGGAGCGCACATATCTTTTCATCTTCGGCTGTTTTGTTGCGGCTGCAAAATAGGGAAAAAGCGCCAAGCAGCCTGAAGGCCTTTGGCGAAAGGCCTGCTCAGTATCGGAAGTTGTTTTTATCTTTCGGCTATGGTTTGGACCAGCTGGCTTAAGGGTTTTGGGGCTTACTTGAGGTTGGAGCGCTCGCTTTCACCCCATACGCTGGAGGCCTATTTGGCCGATGTGGGCAAGTTGGAGCAGTTTTTGTCTTTAGCTGGTGAATCCAAACCTCCGGAAGAGGTGCAGGCCGAAGATGTGAGGCGCTTTCTGCAGTGGCTAAATGAATTGGGTCTGGGGCGAAGCACGCAGGCACGCATGCTATCGGGCATCAAAGCTTTTTTCAAATTCCTACTCATAGAGGAGGCCATATCCGAAAGCCCCGTAGCTGATGTTGAAGGGCCGCGCCTGGGGCGAAAGATACCGGAGGTGCTCACTTATGGAGAAATTCAGCAGATGTTGGAGGTTATAGACCTCAGTCATCCTTTGGGGCATCGCAACAAGGCCATGCTGGAAACGCTTTATGCCTGTGGCCTACGGGTCAGCGAATTGATTTCTTTGCGTTTGTCGGACGTATTTGAAGATTTGGGTTTTGTGCGGGTTGTTGGAAAAGGAGACAAACAGCGCCTGGTACCCATAGGAGAGGTGGCCTTGCGGCAAATAGCGCTCTATAGAGAACATAGCCGTAGGCATCAACAGCCGCAAAAAGGTGAGGAGGACATACTCTTTCTCAATCGACGCGGTAGGCGCCTCAGCCGACAGATGATTTTTCACCTCGTTCGGGAAATTGCAGCCCGGGCCGGCATCAAAAAAGTCGTCAGCCCGCATACCTTCAGGCATTCCTTTGCCACCCACCTGGTAGAGGGAGGAGCGGACTTGAGGGCTGTGCAGGAAATGTTGGGGCATGAGTCCATCCTCACGACGGAGATTTATACGCATTTGGACAACAGCTATCTCAAAGAGGTGTTCTTGCAGTTTCATCCCCGAAAAGCCTAAAAATCGTCGGAGCATTTCGGGTTTAGGTTAAATAGTTGTTAAAGTTTGGGTGAGTTGTTTTTTTTGAGGTGTTTTGGCGCTATTTTTAGGCGGGGAGTTGGCGTGATGCCGGATTTAATTTTGCCCCGACACATTTTGTCGGGCTTAAAAGAATGTAGTTATGTCAAGGTTTTTACGCTTCACTGTTTTTCCTCTTTTTGCATTGTGTTTTTTCCATGTGCAAGCTCAACGGTCTTTGCCGAGCATAGCGGAATATACCAAGGGCATGGTTTTGCATGAGGGGTATTTTGATTTCTTTTACGACGAATCCGGTGGTCGGATTTTGCTGCCCGTTCGTGCAGATCAAATGGATGTGGAGTTTCTCTACGTCCATTCCCTTCCCGCGGGCTTGGGCTCTAATGATATCGGTTTAGACAGAGGGCAGTTGGGAGGCAATCGGGTGGTGAAGTTTGTGCGGGCGGGCAATAAATTGCTTTTGGAAGAGCAAAACTACAGCTACAGGGCAGAAAGCGAGAACCCTGCAGAGCGGCAATCGGTGGAGGAGGCTTTTGCTAAGTCAGTGCTTTGGGGTTTTTCCTGTTTGGCTGGAGAAGAAGGGGGCTTTTTGATTGATCTGACGCCCTTTTTGTTGCGAGATGCGCATGGTGTGGCGGCTCGTCTCAAAGAGGCAGGGGAGGGGGATTACCACATTAGTGAAGAGCGTTCGGCCATTTATCCAGCTCGCTGCAAAGCTTTTCCCCGGAATACGGAATTTGAAGCTACGGTTACTTTTGAGGGTGAGCCTTCCGGCAAATTTGTCCCGACGGTGGTGCCATCGCCCGAGCTGATTACGCTTCGCATGCATCACTCTTTTATTCAGCTGCCGGACGAGGGTTTTCGCATGCGACCTTATGACCCCCGCAGCGGTTACTTTTACATTGCTTTTAAAGACTACGCCTCTCCCTTTACGGAGCCTTTGGAAAAGCGCTACATCATTTGTCATCGCCTGGAGAAGAAAAATCCCCTGGCGGAGCGTTCGGAGCCTGTGAAGCCCATTGTTTACTATTTGGACCCGGGGGTTCCGGAGCCCATGCGGTCGGCCTTGAAAGAGGGTGCGAGCTGGTGGAACGAAGCTTTTGAAGCGCTGGGTTTCATTGATGCTTTTCGGGTTGAAGATTTGCCGGAAGGCGCAGACCCCATGGATGTGCGCTACAACTTGATTCAGTGGGTGCATCGCTCTACGCGGGGTTGGTCGTATGGAGGTTCTGTGGTGGACCCCCGCACCGGAGAAATCATCAAGGGGCACGTTTCTCTGGGTTCTTTGCGCATACGCCAGGATTTTTTGTTAGCTGAGGGCTTGTTGGCTCCCTATGGTGATACTTCTCGTTTGGCGGAAGCCAAGGAGATGGCATTGGCCCGTTTGCGGCAGTTAGCGGCACATGAAGTCGGGCACACTTTGGGTTTAGCGCACAATTTTGCTGCCAGTTGTGACGGAAGGGCCTCGGTGATGGATTACCCTCATCCCTATGTGTTGTTGGACGAAGAGGGGAATATTCGCATAGATGAAGCCTATGATGTGGGTTTGGGGGTTTGGGATATGCGAGCTATAGCTTATGGTTACGGGTCTTTGCCACAAGGTAAAGAGGAAGAGCATTTGCAAGATATTTTAAAGGAGACACTATCTATCGGCTTGCATTACATCAGCGATGAAGGAGCCAGGCCTTCGGGTAGCATGCATCCCTGCGCCCATTTGTGGGACAATGGTTCGGATGCCGTGGTGGAATTGGAGCGCCTTTTGGTGTTGCGTGAGAAGGCTCTCCAAAGATTTGGTTTGGACAATCTGCCCCCCGGCAGGCCGGTGGCCGAGTTGGAGCGCATTTTTGTTCCCGTTTATGCCATGCATCGCTATCAGGTAGAGGCTGTGGCGAAGTGGATTGGAGGCGTGGAATACACTTATGCCGTTAAAGGAGACGGGCAGCAACTGCCCCGCCCCCTGCCTTTAGCTGATCAAAAAAGGGCAGCTGATGCCTTGTTGAAAACGCTTGGTTTGAGCGTCTTGGGCATGCCACACGGTTGGTTGGAGCTTTTTCCTCCTCCTCCACCGGCTTATCAACGCGATAGAGAATTTTTCCGAGCCTGGTCGGGCGATTTGTTTGATCCGCAGGCTGCTCAACTGGCTTTGATTGATCACACATTGGGTTTGATGTTAGATCCACAGCGCCTTTCTCGCATGCAGCAATTGGCCGTGTATCGGGATGATGTTTGGGACGTAGAGGATTATTTGAAATACCTCTTTAAATCTATCTTCAGCAGCAAACCCGATGCCAAGGAAGATCGGGAAGTAGCCATGTTGGTTCAAAAGCGCTTTGTCGTGCATTTGTTGCATTTGGCTGCGTCGGATAAGGTCAACCCTCAGTTGGCTGCAGTGGTTGAAGACTTGCTGCTCAGGCGGGTATCCTATCGGACTCAATCGGGGAAACACTGGGCGCCTGAGGACAATCCCGCTTTTGCCGATTTTCGGGGTGTACCTTTTGTGGGTGATCCGGATTTTCGCGCGCATGAGACTTGGATACTCCGGCAAATTTTTATTTATTTAAAAGACCCTGCTTTTTTCAGGCAAGATCCGTCAGTTCCTTTGCCTCCCGGCTCTCCCATAGGCTGTGGAGATAGCCGGTAGGGAAAAACGTAGATCATTGAACCGGTCCGCTGTTTATGGATAGGGCCGGTTCAGCTGTTTGTATTCGGGTTTTGGAGGACCGGGTTTCCTTGTCGAATTTCCCGGTTGGCGATAAAACCACTATCTTTGTTGTGATAAGAAGACTACACCAACAGTTTTGAGATAGTTTTTATGCCTGCCAAGCCTCACATAGCTATAGTTACCAATTCCACCTGGACGGTTTACAATTTCTGTTTGCACTTTATCAAGCGTTTTCGCCTGGCCGGTTATCGGGTTACGGTGATTGCTCCTGTGGACGAGTATATTCAGTATTTGCATAACAGCTATTTTGTAAAGCACATTCCTTTGCGTTATTTGAAGCATCACGGCACCAATCCGTTGATGGATGTGCTGTTGGTTCGGGAATTGTTTGGGATTTACCGGAGGGAAAAGCCGGATTTGATTTTGCATTTTGGTATCAAGCCGAATATTTACGGCAGCCTGGCTGCTCGGTTTGGCCGGATACCTGCCATTTCTACGGTGATGGGTTTGGGGTACACTTTTTTGCATCCCCGCTTTTTTAAGCACATTGTCTGGCCTTTGTATCGCTTGGCCTTTCGGCAAAACAAAGCCGTAGTTTTTTTAAATAAGGCTGACAGGAAGCTTTTCGTTAGTCAGCGTTTGTTACGCAAAGAGCAGGCCGTGTTGATTCGGGGCACGGGAGTGAATACGAATTACTTTCGGCCTCTTTCGAGGCCTTCGGTTGATCGCTTTGTTTTTGTTTACATTGGGCGTTTGCTTTACGACAAAGGCATTGCGGAATACGTTCAGGCGGCCCGGAAGTTGCGAGCTTTGAGTCCTCGCATAGAATGCTGGATTGTGGGTGATTTTAGTTATGCCAATCAAGCTGCCGTTTCACGGGAGGAATTGTTGGAATGGGTGGCGGAAAAGAGCGTGCGTTATTTTGGCTCTGCCCGCGATGTGCGTCCTTATTTGAAGCGGGCCGATGCGCTGGTTCTTCCCTCTTATCGAGAAGGGCTTTCGCGCGTCATTACGGAAGCCATGTCTATGGAGAAGCCTGTAGTAACCACACAGGTGCCCGGCTGTGTCGATGCCATTGAAGATGGGGTTAACGGTTTTTTGGCGAAAGCCAGAGATGTGGAAAGTTTGGCAGAGGCCATGTATCGCATGTATCTTTTGAGTGAAGAAGAGCGGCGAGCTATGGGCCTGCGAAACAGGAAGAAGGTTTTGCAGCTTTTTGACGAAAAAATCATTTTTGAAAAATACCTGGAGCTTGTTCGGCACAGTGGATGTCTTCCGAAAGCTGTAGATGCCGTAAACTCTTCAAAAACGAAGCCCCATGCAAAAATCTCTGCCCGCCTTGACTTGTGCGACCTGCCAAACGACACTGAGACTTGAGGATTTGAAGCCGGAGCTTGGCCTGGCTATTTGCCCGAAATGCAGGGCTGTTTTACCTTTGAATGAAGCAGCTTCTTTGCCAGCCAAGTCCGGGCAGTCTGTCTCCATGCCTGAGGGGGTGGAGGTTTACCCCGGCATTTTGGGCCTGGAGATAGACATCAGCTGGCGGCATGCGAAAAAAGGCATGGGTTTTTTGATGCTCTTTGCGCTTTTTTGGAATCTCTTCATTTTCTTCGTTGTTTTTGTGGCTCTTACCAATGGTTCTGCCTGGTCGGTTTTGCCCTATTTGGCTTTTCACATTTTGGTAGGGGTTGGCATGGCATACTACGTTTTGGCCGTTTTGTTGAATCACACTTATATTTACGTGAACAGTGGCAGTTTGACCACGCAGCACTCTCCTTTGCCCTTGCCTTTTTATCGGAACAAGGAGGTTGCAAGCAGTGAGATAGATCAGTTGTACGTGCAGCAATACGTAGCCTCAAAGACCAATGGCCAGCCCAATTATGCGTTTAAACTCGTTGCCCGTTTGAAGGACGGGGGTGAAGAGACCTTGCTCAAGGGCATCAACCGCTTGCCGCACATTCGCTTTGCCGAGCAAGAGGTTGAGCGCTTTTTGGGTATAGAGGACCGCAAGGTAGCCGGCGAGTATGCCGGTTGAAGCTTTTAGATGGAGAGGCCTTCCTTTAATTTTTTCGTTTTTTCGGCCATTTGAAGGGCTTGGATGATTTCGTCCAGCTGCCCTTCCATGATTTTGTCCAGGTTGTAGAGGGTGAGGTTGATGCGGTGATCGGTAACGCGATTTTGCGGGAAGTTGTAGGTGCGTATTTTATCCGATCGATCGCCGGAGCCTACCAGGGATTTGCGCTGGGAGGCGATTTCCGATTCGTGAGCTTGTTTTTGAGCTTGGTAGATTTTTTGATAGAGGCGTTGCAGGGCAATTTCGCGGTTGCGTATTTGGGAACGGCCGTCTGTGCTTTCAGCCACAATGCCTGTGGGGAGGTGGGTGAAGCGCACGCCGGATTCGGTTTTATTGACGTGTTGCCCTCCGGCACCGCTGGAGCGGAAGGTATCCACTTTTAAGTCGGCTTTGTTGATTTGAACGTCCTCCATTTCCAGTTTGGGCATGACGACAACGGTGGCGGCAGAGGTATGCACCCGGCCTTGAGATTCTGTTTTAGGCACCCGTTGTACGCGATGAGCACCCGATTCGAACTTGAGCGTTCCATAGACGTCTTGGCCGTGCACTTCCAGGACGATTTTGTTGTATCCCCCTATGGTGCCTTCGTTGCTAGACAGGATTTCGGTTGTCCAGCCTTTGGATTCGAAGTATTTGGAATACATGCGGAAGAGGTCTCCGGCGAAGATACTTGCTTCGTCTCCACCGGTGCCTGCACGGATTTCAAAAAGGACGTCACGGGCGTCTTGGGGGTCTTTGGGAATGAGCATGAATTTGATTTGTTCTTCCAGCTGCTCCAGTTGAGGTTTGAGTTCTTGGAGTTCTTCTCTGGCCATTTCCCTCATTTCTTCGTCCTGTTCTTTGAGCATGTTTTCGGCTATAGAGATGTTGGAGCTCAGGTTTTTGTAAGACTGAAGAGCTTCCACTACGGGTTTGAGTTCTTTATAGTCTTTGCTCAGTTTGGCATAGCGTTGAGAATCTGCCAGTACGGTTGGGTCGGCCAATTGTTCTTCTATGCGGTAAAAGCGTTCTTCGAGTTGTCGCAATTTATCTATCATGTCTTGCGTATCTTTACCACGAAATCGGGCAGATTTTGCCCGGGGGTAAGACAGGTGAAGTTTTGTGATGAGGCACCTCTGCTTGGGCTGCTTACTATTTTGTGTCAAAGATACGAAGAATGCTACAGCTGGAAAGTCCTTTACTTTTGTTGATAGAAACCGGTAGTCAACTTTGCTCGGTGGGTTTGGCGGAGGGGGGCGATTTGTTGGCCCTTCGGGAAGTTGGCGGTAAGGGCGTGCATTCCCGTTTGATAACGGTTCTTATCGAGGAGGTGTTTGAGGAAGCTGCCCGAGAATTACAAGCAACCGATGCGGTAGCTCTCAGCAGCGGGCCCGGTTCTTATACGGGTTTGCGCGTAGGGGCCTCTGCGGCCAAGGGTATTTGTTATGCCTTGGGGATACCCCTGTTGCCGGTGAGTACCCTTCGGGCTCTTGCCCTGGCTTCGCGAGAAGAGGAAGATGAAGAACATACGCTATACATCAGCATGCTGGATGCCGGAAGAATGGAAGTTTATGCGGCTGTTTACGACCAAGAAGGAAATGAAGTAGAATCCCCCTGCGCTTTGGTTTTAGAGGAAGGTATTTTTTCTTCTCATGCAGCCCAGCCACTGGTTTTTGTCGGGAGTGGTGTGAACAAGGCCGGTAATTATTTGCCGAAAGGCAAAATTTTTATTAGGCAGAGAAAGCTTTCCGCTAAAAATTTGCTTGCTCCGGCTTTAAAAAAATTCTCCGGATTATCTGAGCAAATGACAGAAGAAAACAGCTTGCTCGAAATATTGGCGAGCTATCAACCGTTGTACTTAAAAGCGCCACATATAACAAGTAGGAAAAAAAAATCATGTTAAAGTATTTGTAATTGTATTTTTTTCGTTTACTTTGCGGTTGGAAAGTATAGGAAACGGTTGCTTGGTGTGATGAAAAGGATTGTTTTCTTTTCGTCTTCGTTTCCAAAAAATACTTAAAAGGGGAAAGGGGGGAAGCTCTTGCTTAGCGAGGGTTATTCACTTTGTTCATTGTCTTTCGGGGATGAAGTGATATTTTTTTACTTTCAAATAGCTGACATGAATATGAGAAAACAGACAAGCAAAAAAGCGGTTGCGACTAAGGCGAAGGCTTCGAAGGCCAAAGCTAAGGTGAGTAAACCTAAGAAGACCGCTACAAAGAAAGAAATGGTGAGCGAGCCCATCTTGGATTACGAGCAATTGCGCAAAGCGGTGTTTGTGTTGCGCTCCATCAATCACGGTTTTCGGCAAAAGATTTTAAGTCTTTTGTATATCCATGGCCGGGCAAGTGTTACGGACATTTATCGGAAATTGCGCGTTGAGCAATCTGTCGTTTCTCAGCATTTGGCGATTTTGCGTAGAGAAGGAATCATTGAGCGCGAGCGGGAAGGCAAGTACATTTATTATTTCCTCAACCTCAAGCGCCTCAAGGAATTAGCTTCTTTGATTGAAAAAATGGCCAACTGAACAACCAGGTATCTGCAAGGGTTTGGGTGTGTTCATCAAGCCTTTGTGTGAGTTGTGAAAGAACACGCACTTTTGGAGTAAGTGCATGGCGGTGTACTTATTTCACTGAGCCGTTTCGGTTTAGGTTTGTGTGTGCAGCATAAAGAGTGGTTTGGGTAGCTCGGTTGCCCAAACCCTCTGTTTTACCCGGATGTGACAACAGTTTTTGCTTGTCTTGCACTTTTGGGTTTGTGTGAAAGTAAAATTGTTTTCTCTTTGTGAAAAAAAAATGAAACGATTTACCATTATCAACAGAAGGAAGCAAAAAAAGGCCATGAAGGTCT
>JALSKB010000188.1 GCA_026989035.1 Saprospiraceae bacterium
TCTATCCCAAGGCTCATCTCAATCTGGCCTATCGTGAAACCATAATGCAGCATCAATAGCACCGTTGCCTTTATGAAACGACGACGGTGAAAGCGATCCTCCTTTTGAATGCGCCTCAGTTGCTCTACTTCTTCTATGCTTAGCTTAAGGTTCACGGCCACAAATTAACTTTTTCCCAAATCAAATCGCTTTGGGTATAGCTGCAGCAGAAGCTCCTTTCAGCACCTCGATAGACTCAATGTCGGCCGGGTCCAGATCCGCCAAGCGGTTAGAGGGGTTGTCCTGATTAGATTGGCTACCACCGGAAGCCGCTTTGGAAACCACATTCAAACCGGCGGGAATGGAGGAGTTGTCCATATAGACCCCATCCACGATGATGAGTGGCTGAGAAGAGCCGTTGATGGAGGTGATGCCGCGCAGGTTGATACCAATACCACCACCCGGAGCACCGGAATTGGCCGTGATGGTTGCACCCTTGAACTTGCCGTAAAGGGCTGCATCCGTAGTCGTAGGCACGGCTATGCCGGAAATTTCCCTGGCAGGGATATAGGCTACGGCATTGGCCAGGTTACTCCGCTTCACATTGGATGCCAAACCCGTAACCACTACGGCATCCAACTGCACGGATTCCTCTTCCATCACCACATCCACCGTGGCCATATCTGAACTTACTTCCTTTTCCTGAGAAACATAACCTACATAAAAGAACTCCAATACGGCCTTGTCGCCCGGAACCTGAATGCTGTACTTTCCGTCCAGATCCGTAACGGTACCTATAGTCGTACCCTTTACCGCAATGCTGACGGAAACCAAAGGATTGCCCTCGGGATCAGTAACCTTTCCCGAGACCGTGAACTGAGCAAGCAAACTACCGGCTGACAAACAGACTGCCAGCAGCATCAAACTTGCCTGAGTAAAAAACTGCCTCATACTCGTTTGGTTTTGATTAGTGAACAAATTGATGAACAAACAAAAAGCACCTGAAACGCTAAAAAGACGATTTCAAACACTCCCTTATCTTATCGTTTTGGGATGAATAGCCATGCAATAATAATGCAATTATAACGAAAAGCAGCCGTACAAACGCTGTCTTTGTAAATCAAAGATAAAAACACCTCTAAAATGGAGCTTTGAAATAAAGACTACAAGTCGGAGGGAAAGCCCCTGCACATTGACTCGCGCCAAGCCTTATGACAAAAAATCATTTCCGGCTTTCGCCAAATACGATTATCTTTGAACCTGCATTCCTGCAAAGATGCCGGCTCCAACAGCTCTGCTCACCGACCTACAGACCGAATCATGAAGAAAAAAATCATCATTCAAACAGGCAAAGGCAAACTCAAACTCAAAAAAAGCAAAGAACTGGTAGGGCTTAAGCTCTCCAAAAAGCAGGCCAAAGTCGAAGAAAAAAAGGGGGTCGAAAAGAAAATTTTAGACCATTTGGGTGGTTTCAAGCTGGTAGCGCTCAAAGAAAAAGGAGCGGCATTGGACAAAGCTTTGGATTCTTTGCGTTCCGAAAAGGACGTCAAAATAGGCACGCACGTCTATATCGCCGAAGGCAGCAGCCGCCCCATGATTCCCACCGGGGTGCTGTACATCACTTTTGAAGAAGGCGTCAGCAAAGAAGAGCAGGCCTTAGTCCTGGATGAATACAAGCTCAAATTGTTGGAGCAGCGCTCAGATAGCGAGGTGACGGCACGCGTTACGCCTCAATCGCCCAACCCCGTGAAAGTGGCAAGCAGTATGCAAGAGCTCGCTTTGATTCGCCGGGCCGAACCGGATCTGGATACCTTGGTGGACGAATACGACGAAGACATCAACCTCCCCACCGACCCCCTGCTGGCCGATCAGTGGTATTTCAACAATCGGGGCATTGTCCCCAGTGCCGGCTATGCCATTCGAAAAGGAGCAGATGCCCGCATCGTCAAAGCCTGGGAACGCTTAGGCAACATGGGCTCTTCCAAAATCACCATAGCTGTCATCGACAACGGCTTTGACCCCAACCACCCCGATTTGTCGGCTAAAATCTTTCGGCCTTACGATTTATGGACGCGTTCCTCTCGCCTCACACAAGGCGACCCGCGCTTTACACACGGCACCTCCGTAGCCAGCATTGCCTTGGCGGCAGCTAACGGGCAGGGCATCGTAGGCGTAGCTCCCCGCGCCCGCTTTATGCCGGTCAGTGGCACCTCTTTCAGTCTGCAGGCTACAGAGGAAATGTTCGATTATTGCATCAAAAACGGGGCTGACATCATCTCCTGTTCCTGGGGCACCACCGATCCTGCCTACGACCTCTCTCCCATTAAAGAAGCCGCCATAGCCAAAGCAGCCCGACAAGGACGCAACGGCAAGGGTTGCGTCATTCTCTTCGCCGTGGGCAATGACGACCTGGACTACATCAGCTACTACGCCGCACATCCCGATGTCATCGCCGTAGCAGCCTGTACCAGTCAGGATACCATAGCCTCTTATTCCAATCGCGGCCCGGAAGTCTGGGTCTGTGCCCCCTCCAACGGAGACTGGCCACTCATCGCCGCACGAGCCTCCTGGGATCAGGGTACCAGCCTGCGCGGCCCGGGAGAATTTCGCTACTGGATTGACGGCAAAAACCGAGGAAACCGCTACAAACACTTCGGAGGCACTTCCGGAGCTACGCCCCTGGTCGCAGGTGTAGTAGCTCTCATGCTCTCGGCTAATCCCGAACTCACCGCCCGCGAAGTCAAAGAAATACTCAAAACAACAGCCGATAAAATCGGCCCGGCTTGGGAATACACCAACGGCCATTCCCGAAAATACGGCTACGGCCGCGTCAATGCCGATCGCGCCGTAGCTGAAGCCATCCGCAGAAAAGCGACCAAACCCCAACCACAACCCCAACCACAACCACACGTCCCAACCTCAACAGATAAGGGGAAAAGCAAACTCTACCGCTTAGACGTCAACAAGCAAAAAGCCCAGGGCTGGGGCGTACAAATGGGCGTCTTCAAAGAGTTCAGCAATGTATTGACCCAAGCCGAAATTTGGCGAAAGCAGTTTAATCAACCGCTTATCATCTACATCACCTCTATACAAGGAGAAACCGCTTTCAAACTCGTTCTCGGCCGCTTCGACAGTGTTGACCAAGCCCGAGCTTTGCTCAAGCAAGTCAAAGCCACAGGCCAACAAGGCTTTTTGCGAAAGCTCTCCGATTTTGCCACATAAAAACACTAAAATGATGAAAAAACTTCTATTGGGATTTTTCCTCGCAGGACTTGCCTTCAGCCTCTCCTCCTGCCGCCGTGTAAAACTCTGCGACGACATGCCCGCCTGCCTCAAAGAAGTGCTCAAAGACGCTCCCCGATGCAAAGACGCCAGCGTGGATGCCTACCTCTTTCAAGGACAAAAGGTCTATGTCTATAAACCCGGAAGTTGCATCTACGACGGAACCGAAGATGTTTACGACGAAGATTGCCAATTGATTTGCCGATTGGGAGGCCTGGTCGGCAACATCGACTGCGAAAATGAAATTTTCTACGAAGAAGCCGAATTCATCAGCAGCTGCAAGCAATAAAAAACACGTTTTGCAAAAAAAAATTTCCTAAGCAAAAAACACTACTACCGCATCAGGCGCCAAACTTCTTCCGCTATCTGATTAGTGAGCTTTTCCACGTAGTAAGAACCTGCCAGGGGATCTGCCACCCGATGCAAACCCGTTTCAAAGCGCAGCAGATGATGGACATTTCGGGCAATGCGGCGGTTGAAAGAGTCCGCAGCTTGCAAGGGGTAACCCGCGGGCGGAATGCTCAGGCGATCGGCACCACCCAACAAGGCTGCCATGGCCAAAGGCGCAGCCGCTATGCGGTCGGTGTTGGTACGCTCTTGCAAAGACACTTCGTCAAAACCCTGTTGAGCCTCTCCAGACTCCTGTAACACCAATCGAACATCCAGCAGAGGAGATTCTTCAGGAGATGCACCGACATTTTGTAAGATATTTGCCCAGAGCAAACGTAGAGCGCGCAGACGAGCAATTTCCAAGAAATATTGCGAGCCTGTTTCAATTTCAAAAAAGAGTAAGCGATTAAAATCTGCCATACTCAGTCGGCTTTCACCAAAAGCCTGCAAAGCTTGTTGTAATAGCTCTGTCAAGCCTTCCACCACGCCTTCTTTAGCCGTGCCAAAGCCTTCTACTCGAATAAAGCGATAAGTTGGCAACATTTCTCGGGCTTTCGCCAAATGTTGTCCGCTTAGGGTCAAGGCTCTTGTTCCCACGGCAAGGCTACCGAGACCGGCCTTCTCTCCCTTGCCGTACAGGTCTGTCAAAAATTCGACCAGCTCAAACACAGCATTTTCTTCGGCTTCTTCCACAAAGAACCAGGGAGAGAGGTATGACAGTTGCACTCCCTGCAGAGCGCGAAACAGATAAGCGCGCTGCGGCATTTGCCGAAAGGCCAAACGAGGCGATTCCAAGCCATAGTTCAAAGCCTCCAGCAAGAGGGCATTCAAATCCTCGGCAGACAAATCATCGGAAAAATCTTCACCGATAAGCCAGGATAAACCATCCCCAAGCAGTATAGGAGGAGGAGGTTGAGGCAGCTCATCGGGATGCGCAAAAGGAGAGATCTCGAGTCCTTCTTCGGGCTGCCAATTTAAGGCTTCAACAGAGCGCCCCTTGAGGTCTTGCTCAATTTTTGCAAGCCACTCTTTTTTGGAGACCGGAGAAAACTCTTCAAACATGCCTAAAAAAAGATCGCGGGCACAAGACCCGCGACCTGCAGAGTTTTTAATACCTGTAATACTCGGGTTTATAAGGCCCTTCTTTCGGTACATTGATGTAAGCCGCTTGCTCATCTGTCAGCTCTTCCAGTTCTACCCCTATTTTGGCCAGATGCAAGCGTGCGACCTCCTCATCCAAGTGTTTGGGCAAAGTATAGACCTTGTTTTCGTACTGGTCACCACGCGTCCAGAGTTCAATCTGGGCCAAAGTTTGGTTGGTGAAAGAGTTGGACATGACGAAAGAGGGGTGCCCCGTAGCACAGCCCAAATTCACCAAACGGCCTTCGGCCAACAGGATGATGTCCTTGCCTTCCACGGTGTATTTGTCCACCTGAGGCTTGATGTTGACCTTGGTTTGTCCGTAGTGCTCGTTCAACCAGGCTACATTGATTTCGTTGTCGAAATGGCCGATGTTGCAAACTACGGCTTTGTCCTTCATCAATTTGAAATGGCGATCAGTTACCACATGGCAATTGCCGGTAGCAGTAACGATGATATCAGCCTGAGGCACTGCATGATCCATTTTAAGTACCTGATAGCCGTCCATAGCAGCTTGCAAGGCACAAATGGGGTCAATTTCCGTAACGATGACGCGGCATCCCGCTCCTCGCAAGGACGCTGCGGAGCCTTTACCCACATCGCCATAACCTGCCACCACGGCCACTTTACCGGCCAGCATCAGGTCTGTAGCACGGCGTATGGCATCTACCAAAGACTCTTTGCAGCCGTATTTGTTGTCAAACTTCGATTTGGTAACGGAATCATTGACATTAATGGCCGGCAAAGGCAATGTGCCCTTTTCCATGCGCTCGTAAAGACGATGCACGCCGGTGGTGGTCTCTTCGCTAAGGCCTCTAATACCTTCGACCAACTCAGGGTGTTTGTCCAGCACCAGATTGGTCAGGTCTCCTCCGTCATCGAGGATCATATTGAGCGGTTTGCCACCCTCAAAGGCGTAGAGCGTTTGCTCAATGGCCCACCAAAACTCATCTTCCGACATGCCTTTCCAAGCAAAGACGGGAATGCCTGCTGCCGCCACAGCCGCAGCAGCGTGATCTTGGGTGGAAAAGATGTTACACGAAGACCAGCTCACCTCGGCGCCCAACTCCACCAGGGTCTCAATCAACACAGCCGTTTGTATGGTCATGTGCAGACAGCCGGCAATGCGGGCTCCTTTGAGCGGTTTGTCTTTGCCGTATTTTTCGCGCAGAGCCATCAGGCCCGGCATTTCGGCTTCAGCCAATTCAATCTCTTTGCGGCCCCATTCGGCCAGAGAAATGTCTCGTACTTTGTACTTAAGGTCTGTTGCTTGTTGCATAGGAATTCCGGATTCAGTGTTTATAACTTGCCCGAGGACAAGCCGGCCGCACTCAGACAGTTCTCGTTGATTTCCTTTGCTGTCGGGAAAGTGCGGCTTTTTGTTTTTCGGACGCAAAGATACAAAACAATTTACAGCTTCTGCCTCTCTTTTTCCACCCAATCAAGCGCTTCCGCAGCCATGCGTCGCAAACGGCCAAAACATGTAAACAGTTGACGAGGTCGATTGGCTTGTATCCGCGAAATGAATCCTGTCAACTATGCTGGCAGAACTAAACACCCTATTTTTAGTCCATTTAAGACTTTTTCAATCACTTTAAACCTGAAAAGCTTCGGCATAAATTTGAAAGTTAAAAAAATATCTTTATTTTTGCTTGAAATAGGGCTCTTCTGAACAACCATCAGGCAGCACAAAAGGCCTCATCATATAAGGCCTGTCGGCCTGCCAATCAAAAGTGCACAGCCCCTCTCCACAGGCTTAGAAAAATTCTTGGAAAACCTTCCGGATTAGGCACGACTTAAGGTAAGCGTTTTTACCGAAGGAAACCTCATTAAGGCAAAATACCTGCCAACCGGAGTACATGCCCCCCTGCATGGGCAAAAATTTATCAACACAAAAAATAGACAACATGAAGAGCACAAGTCAAGTTTTGAAGCAGTTTCAAAAGCCGGTTTTTGCTATCATCTTGATAGCAAGCATGTTGCTAAACACCACAGCCCTTGCCCAAAGCTGGATACAGCAAGGAACAGACATTGATGGGGAGGCTCCTAACGATTATTCAGGTGTTTCCGTAAGCATGCCTGATGCCTATACCATAGCTATTGGAGCGGCTTCCAATGACGGGAATGGGGAAGATGCCGGCCATGTGCGGGTTTACACCTGGGTCGGTAGCAGCTGGGTGCAGAAAGGAATGGATATTGAGGGCGAAACAAACTATGACATGTTAGGTTATTCCGTCAGCATGCCCGATGCCAATACCGTAGCTGCTGGAGCCCTCCTCAATGACGGAAACGGAATAAATGCCGGTCATGTGCAGATTTACACCTGGGACGGCAACAGCTGGATACAAAAAGGAGAGAACATAGAGGGGGAAGCAGCCTTTGACCGATCAGGCATAGCAGTCAGTATGCCCGATGCCAATACCGTAGCTATTGGAGCAATCCTTAATGACGGAAACGGAACAGATGCCGGCCAGGTGCGGGTTTATACCTGGGATGGCAGCAGCTGGGTGCAAAAGGGAAGCGACATTGATGGAGAGGCAGCCTTTGACCGATCAGGCATAGCAGTCAGTATGCCCGATGCCAATACCGTAGCTATTGGAGCCACCGGAAATGATGGGAACGGAGAAGATGCCGGCCATGTGCGAATTTATGCCTGGGACGGAAGCAGCTGGATACAAAAAGGAGCTGACATTGATGGAGAGGCAGCCGGAGATGGCTCAGGCAGATCCGTCAGCATGCCCGATGCCAACACCGTAGCTATTGGGGCACTCTCTAATGACGGAAACGGAACAGATGCCGGCCAGGTACGGGTTTATACCTGGAATGGCAACAGCTGGGTGCAAAAGGGAACCGACATTGATGGAGAAGCAGCCGGAGACTGGTCAGGCACATCCGTCAGCATGCCCGATGCCAACACCGTAGCTATTGGGGCACTCCTCAATGACGGGAATGGAACGGATGCCGGCCATGTGCGGATTTACAGTTGGGACGGCAGCAGCTGGGTGCAGAAAGGAGCGGATATCGACGGAGAGGCTGCCGAAGACTTGTCGGGCGTATCGGTCAGTATGCCCGATGCCAACACCGTAGCCATCGGTGCACATTGGAATGACGGAAGTGGAGAAGATGCCGGCCATGTGCGAATCTATTCGTCATGCAGTACCATAACTTCTTCCTTTTCCATTGCCGCCTGTGACAGTTATACTGTGCCCAGCGGAGACGAAACTTACACCACATCCGGAATTTACACAGACACCATTTCCAATACAGCCGGTTGCGACATGGTATTGATCATCGACTTGACCATCATTACAGTTGATACTTCCATAACGAATAATTCGCCAACACTGACGGCCAATGCCACAGGGGCTTCTTACCAGTGGCTGGATTGCGACAATGGGCACACCCCTATTCCAGGCGAAACCAACCAAAACTTTACGGCAACAACCAGTGGAAATTATGCAGTGGAAATAACTCAAAACGGCTGTACAGACACCTCTTCCTGCATAACAATCACCATGGTCGATGTTGTTGAAAACAGTTTTGACCAAGCCCTAAAAGTCTTTCCCAATCCCACCACAGGGCACTTTTCAGTCGATTTGGGCACGACCTACCCAAACATTGCTATAAGTATCCTCGATCTAAACGGCAAGCTCATAAGCCACTACAATTACAGCCAAGCTCAAATCCTTGAACTCGAACTGAACGAACCGGCAGGTATCTACCTCCTGAGACTTGAAGCCGGAGGCCAAAAAGCCCTCATCCGCCTGGCTAAAGAGTAACATCCACCAGGCAAACCAAATACGGAGGGCAGCGGCTCTACAGCTGCCCTCTGTATTCAACCTGCTTTTTCCGTATAGCCATTCTACCCACCAAATGTTTTTTGTATCCAAACTCAAGTGGTTTGGGATATTTACAACTTGCAAGCGAGCAAGAGATAGGAAGTTTGAGTTGAACTGTAGGTAGACCTACTCAAGTCGAATGATTTCACTACAGCCACTGTTTTCCTGATAGCGCCGTTATGCTGTTGGCAGCCGGTTAGTTAAACAAAAAGACCTCTGAGGGGTTCCTTTAAGGAAGTGAAAAAAACTTTCGCAGAATGTTTCCGATACAGAAAACTTTTTGTATCTTTGCCCTTCCAAAAAACACAAAAGTTTTTGCCTTGAAACAAGCCAACCGCTATCACCACCTTTTGAAAAGCCTCGTTT
>JALSKB010000189.1 GCA_026989035.1 Saprospiraceae bacterium
AATTTGTCTGTCGATGCCCTGCCCGGATGCTGGCTTAATCATCTCCAGATACCAGGAACAGAAATCATTCCAAATGAAGGAGTACAGCTCCATGACAGCATCCGATAGCCTGTATTGGGCGTAATACTCTTCCAATTTTTCCAACAACTGATTGAATTTGCTCTCCAACCAGTTGACAGCCAAACGCTGCACATTCAAGGTTTCTTCATCGGCAGCTTGATCCGTTAGCTGCCATCCCTTCACCAGCCGCAAGGCATTCCACATCTTGTTGCAAAAATTGCGCCCCTGTTCACACAGTGCACTCTCATTAAGCACTTTACCCGTTTTGGGGTCAATGGGTGCATCAAAAATGATGTCGTTTCCGGCAGAAGTACAACTCAGCAACCCAAAGCGCACGCTGTCTGCTCCATAGCGATCAATCAAAGCCAGGGCATCCGGAGAGTTGCCCAAGGACTTGCTCATCTTGCGTCTTTTGTTGTCTCGGACCATACCGGTAAAAAACACATCTCGAAAGGGCATGCGGCCGTGCTGCTCAACCCAATCTTCACCCAACAGCTCTCCGGAATATTCATAACCCGACATGATCATGCGAGCTACCCAAAAGAACATGATGTCCCAACCGGTAACCAGGGCATTGGTGGGATAATAGTACTTCAGCTCGTCTTGCCGTTCAAAGCCATCAAAAACAGTAATAGGCCAGAGCCAGGAAGAGAACCAGGTGTCCACGACATCCTCATCTTGACGAAGATCCTCTACCTGCAAATCCGGTTTGCCCAGTTTTTCGCGTGCCTGTTGCAGAGCCTCCTCTTCCGTCTCTGCCACGAACACTTCTTCCTCGTAATACCAGGCCGGGATGCGTTGTCCCCACCAGAGTTGACGGGAAATGCACCAATCGCGCACGTTTTCCTCGCGCAACCAGGAGTAGTACATGTTCCAGAAGTGTTCGGGAAAAAAGCGCACTTCTTTTTTGCGCACGGCCTCCAGAGCCATCTTGGCGAAGTCGTCCATTTTGAGGAACCACTGCAAACTCAGGCGGGGCTCCACCACGGCCTGCGTTCGTTCACTGCGCCCCACTTTGTTGATGTACTCCTCCACTTTAACCAGATGCCCAGCCTGTTCCAAGTCTTTAACAATCTGCTCTCTAACTTCAAAGCGATCCATACCCACATAGAGCTGAGCGGCCTCACTCAGGGTGGCGTCTTCGTTAAAGATGTCCACCACTTCCAATTGATGGCGCTGTCCGATTTCGTAGTCATTGGCATCATGTGCAGGAGTAACTTTGAGCGCTCCCGTACCGAATTCCCGCTCTACATAGGTATCGAAAATGATGGGTACAGATCTACCTATCAAGGGGACGATGGCTCTCTTCCCTCTGAGGTGGGCATAGCGTTCATCCTCCGGGTGCACGGCAACAGCCGTATCACCTAAAATGGTTTCGGGCCGTGTAGTAGCAATGGTTATCCACGCATCTTCCTCGCCTTCAATGCGATAGCGCAAGTGATAAAGCTTCGACTGTTCTTCGGTGTAAATGACTTCCTCATTGGAAAGCACCGTTTTAGCCACGGGATCCCAGTTGGTCATACGCAGACCTCGATAGAGCCTCCCCTTGCGATACTGATCTACAAAGACCTTGATCACTGCTCTTGACAGCGAAGGCTCCATGGTAAAACGGGTGCGTTGCCAATCACAGGAGGCACCCAAGCGCTTGAGTTGCTCCAAAATGATGCCACCGTACTTTTCTTTCCATTCAAAAGCGTATTTCAAGAACTCCTCTCTACCGATTTCCGATTTTTTGATGCCACGTTCACGCAACATCCTGACCACCTTGGCTTCCGTGGCTATAGAGGCGTGATCCGTACCCGGTACCCAACAGGCATTTTTCCCCTCTTTGCGCGCCTTGCGAATGAGAATGTCTTGAATAGTGTTGTTGAGCATGTGCCCCATGTGCAACACTCCTGTTACGTTAGGAGGGGGAATGACAATGGTATAAGGCTCCCGCTCATCGGGTTCCGAGTGAAAATAGTTTTTTCCCAGCCAATAGGTGTACCACTTTTCTTCGACCTCTGCCGGTGTGTATCGCTTCGAAAGACTCATGCGTTGTTTTGCTTTTTGAGTTGCAAAGATAAGAAAAGCCCTGCGCTCGAGCAGGCTGAGTCAATAGCTGAATTCCAGGACTTGCGATTGAGCTCGACCCTTGGAAAAAACCACAAAAAGGCGGTCGTACAGCTCTTCCGGCATATTTTCGTAGCGCTCCTCCCCCAGCAACACATTGAGCAATCGGGGAATGGTATTGGAATGCCCTACGATGAGTACCCTGGCACCCGGATTTTTCGCAAAGAGCGTATCGATCAACTCTTCTTGTCGATCAGCTTCATAACCCACTACGGGTAATTTATAGCGCATAGCTAAGGGGTTGATGGTGCTTATGCAGCGGTTATAAGCCGTAGTAAAACCTACCTCCAAACCCGCTTCACCTAAAATGGAAGCCAAGCGGTGTGCTCTCAAGCGCCCCTCATCCGTCAGGCCGGGGTTCTGCCCCTTGGCTTTTTCCGCATGGCGCACCAAAAAGAATACCGCAGTCGTGCTGTCCTGCGGATAGGGTATGAAATCACCAACTGCAGTTTCCAGACCTTCTTTCGTGGCTTTCGCCAAATAAGGCAGCTCGGTTCGACTTGAAGTGTTCAAGCAGCTGTACAGGCTCAAAGCCATAACAAAACAAACAAAACACGATTTCATCTGAACAACTTTTTTTCTGCCTTGCAAATGAGAACCAAGATGTAGAGCATCCTGACTTACTCGAAAAAGGCCAAATAGGTTTCGAGCACTTCGCCTAGAGGAAATCACCCCGGGTGGTTTTACTCTCCACAGGAACAACCCGAACGACCGTGTCCGTGGGTTTCCAACTCAAAGTTTTCGGCACTTCCATCGAGCTGGAAATAAAATTTGCCGCAAGGCTTGTCGTAATTACCCGTTTCTCTCATGGTTTCACTTTCATACAACCGACCATTGACCATGGTGTACACGACTTTTTCCGTATCGAAAAGATTTTCCAGCGGATTGCCATCGATAACGATGAGATCGGCCAATTTGCCCTCTTTGAGAGAGCCGATTTCATCCTCCATACCCAAATACACGGCACCATTGATGGTAGCTGCCCGCAAAGCCTCCATCTCCGTCATACCTCCCTGATGTAACATCCACAATTCCCAATGAGCTCCTAAGCCCTGCAACTGACCGTGAGCGCCCAGATTGATGCGCACGCCCTGATCGCTCAGTGCTTTGCAAGAGCGCGATACCAGGATATGACCGTTTTCGTATTCCTCTTCGGGTATCATGGTTCTATGACGAGAGCGGCCATCTACAATGCTGCGTGGCGTAAAACGCAACAGACGCTCTTTTTTCCAGACATCCGTATGTTGATACCAATAGTATTCCCCATTGATGCCTCCGTAATTCACGATAAGCGTAGGCGTATTGTGGGTCTTTGTAGCGGCCCAAAATTGCAAAACGTCTTTGTACAAAGGAGCTACGGGGATGTTGTGTTCAATGCCGGTATGCCCATCGGCCACCATGCTCATGTTGTGATAAAAAAAGGAACCTCCTTCGGGCATAACCAGCACACCCAGCTCCCGAGCTGCCTGAATAACCTGCTGGCGTTGCTCCCGCCTGGGTTGGTTATAGCTCTTAACAGAAAAGGCTCCATAAGCCATGGTCCGACGAATGGCGGAACGCGCATCGTCCAAACTGTTGATCACCGCTTTAAAATCTCCATCCGCCCCGTACAAAATCACGCCGGTCGAATAGAGCCTCGGCCCGACCATCGTCCCTGCGCGAATCATCTCCGCTTGAGAGAAAATCATTTCCGAGTTGGAGGAAGGGTCGTGGGAAGTGGTTACGCCATAAGCCAGATTGGCATAGTACTGCCATTGCTTTTGCGGGCTGAGGCCGTAGCGAAAATTCCCCACATGAGCGTGCACATCAATGATACCGGGCATGATGGTTTTCCCCGCGCAATCATACACTTTAGCTCCGGAAGGGATGCGCACTTCCGAACTCTTTCCGACAGCTTTGATGCGATTGTCCTTTACCACAAGTGTACCGTTTTCAATCACCTCATCCCCTTCCATGGTGATGATGCGCGCATTCGTAAAAGCAATACTACCTTTCGGCAAATCCAAAGCCACGCGCAAGCCGACCTCCACGCCTGTACTGTCCATGGGCGGCAACTTACCTTCTCCTCGCAGAAAGGCAAAGCGCTCACTCAGGCTATCTGTGTAGTAAACAGGGCCCAACATCCAGTGCAAAACCCGACTGTCCGGAGACCAATGGATGTTGATACCTGCATCGCGGGCCACCTGGGCTACCGGCACAGCTTTGCTGTTTGCCGAAAGGCTGACGGCCTTACCCGTCTCCGGCATAGGCGCCACATACACCTTGTACAGTTCCGACCAGGCCACCCAGTGATTATCCGGGCTGAGTACGATGCGCTGGGCATAGGGAGCTTTAAAGTGGTGGCGCTTGTCATGCCCTTGCAAATTGACACTGTAGTAGTTTTTTTCAATGCTGCCGAAAAGGTAGCCACCCGTTTGATAAAAAATGCGGCTGCCCTCAGCACTAAAAACGGGATATTCTCCTTCCCGACACACAAAGCGAGTTTCTCCGCCTTTTGCATTCATTAGGTAGATGCCTGGCTCGACAGCATAAAGTGCGCCTTGATGTCCGTTTCCTCCTTCCCGACGAAAAACGAGCATAGAGCCATCGGGTGAGAAAGCCGGCGTGCGATAAATACCCGGCTCTTCGGTGAGCTTTTGGCGAAAGCCATCCGAGAGACGCAACTTCCAGAGATGTCCGTAGTTTTCGTCATTCCAGCTCACGTAAACCAGGTATTTGCCGTCAGGCGAAAAAGCCGGTTCAAACTCAAAGTCTTCTTTTTGGTCGGTCAGTCTTTCGGGTTTGCCTTCCGGCAAATCCTTTTTCCACAGATAGCCCAGGGCAGAAAACACCAAAGTCCGGCCATCCGGAGAAGTTACCGCATGGCGAATGACCTTGACCTCAAACTCGGGTTCGAAAACGCGGTTTTTAAAGTGCAAGCTCTGCATCAATTTGTGCTCGGCCTCTACCCGAAAGGGAACAAGCTGAGCCTCACCACTTACAACATCAATTTTCCTGATTTTTCCCTTGGCCCAGATGTATAGGTAGCGGTCATCGGGCGACCAGGCAAAGCCCGTATAGGTGCCGAAAATGGCCCAGGCCTCTTGCTGGTCTTTGCTCAAATCTTCGTAAAGCGGCCATTCTTTACCCGTAGCCAACTCCCGCTTAAAAAGCACGGTTTTGGTGCGCACGCGCCGCACGAAAGCCAGGTACTTCCCGTCGTGAGAAATCTGCGGGCGCAAAGCACTGCCCATGCCACCCGTAACGGCCCGTATCTCTCCCGTTTTGGTGTCGTAGCGCCGAATCTGATAAATCTGCTTGTTGGGGTCTTTGTTGTACTGAAAATATCCCCCCGGGTACATGTCTTCACTGAAATAGATGTAACGGCCATCCGGTGAGGGGCAGGGTTCGTTCACATCTTGCTGGTCGTTTTTGCGCTTGGTCAGCTGCAAGCCCTTCCCACCGGTAATGTGATACATCCAGATTTCTCCGGCACCCAGCGAGCGTTCGGAAGTAAAATGCTTTCTTGCGACGAAATACTGCCCGTCGGGCATCCAGGCCGGGTTGTTGAGCAGGCGAAAATCCTCTTTGGTGAGTTGGCGGGCTTCGCTGCCATCAGCATTCATCACCCAAATGTTATCGCCCCCTCCGGCATCGCTGGTAAAGAGAATTTGGCTGCCATCCGGGCTAAAACGCGGCTGCACCTCCCAGGCCAGGCCGGAGCGCAAAGCTTTGGCCTCTCCACCACTGGCCGGCATGATGTAAATGTCTCCCAACAAATCAAAGACCAGTTGGGAGCCGTCAGGGCTGACATCCAGGTTCATCCAAGTACCTTCATCCAAGGTAAAGGTGTGCATTTCAAAAGGGCCCGGCGGGTTGTTGACATCCCAGGAATCGGACTCTTGGGCAAGCAACACTAAGGGCAGCAAAAGCAAAAACAAGGTCAATGTTCTCATTTCTTTGTAATTTCACGGCCAAAAGTAGGAAAATTATGAGCAAGCTCCCCCCCTTTTTTGTCTTGTGGATCGCCTTCTTCTCATTTCTCCTCTCGGCAGAAGCCCAAGTAGAAACCGGATATGCCGTCTTTTATGCGGACTATCTGGAAGGTCAAAAAACGGCCAGCGGTGAAATCTTTAGCAACCGTCAATTGACCTGTGCACACAAAACCCATCCATTCGGCACCTTGCTGAAAATCACTCGACTGGACAACTACAAATCCGTCACCGTACGCGTCAACGATCGCGGGCCTTACGGTGAAGGCTTGATCGTCGATCTAACCAAAGCCGCTGCCGATCAATTGGGCATGCTATCTCAGGGCAAGGCCTATGTACAAGTTGAAGTCGTGGGCTTTTCCAACACCAATCCGGTACCACCTTCTTTGCAAACGGCCAAATCACCATCTGCCATACCTTCGGAATACAGCAACATCTCCAAAAGCAAAGTCAAAGACCCCTATCTGATTCGGGAATTGCCCGCCGGCCTCAGTGGCTATGGGCTTCAAGTCGGCTCTTACACCAACCGCGCCAATGCCGAACGCCAACTCATCGCTCTCCAGAAGCAAGGTCTAAACAAGCTCTATATCAAGAGCTTTCCCGACGGGCGCTATAAACTGGTGGTCGCCAATTTTCCCAGCCGCGATGCAGCTCTGCAATACCTGCAACTCTTGAAACAAAGCCATTTTATCGAAGGCTTTCCGGTAAACCTATCCAAATGGTAAGCCGATCCTCCAAAACCTCAAAAAACACGCGAAATGTTTAGCACACACCCATTTTTCCACCCATACACTCGATTTATACCCAAACCATTTTGGTTTGGGATATTTATAACTTGCAAACCAGCAAAAGTTGGGGAGTTTGGGATGCTCTCGCATCCCAAACCACTTCGTCATGAGTATAAAACGAACAAAAAATCAACACACAAACAGCAAAAACGGAAAATCGACCGACAGCTGCAAATCCAATTTTTTCACAAAAAAACCATCCTGTTCTTTTCTCTACTTTGCCTGCTCAGCCTACAGGCCTGCCAAAGCCAGGCGGACAAACAAGCTGAGACTGCTGCCGAATTACCCCTACCGCCCAACAAGCTTTTGACCCCTCCCGAAACACTTGCTCCGCTCTTCAATCCTCCCACCGCTGTCTTGAGGGGCTTTGACTGGAACAGCAAGCCGGAACAAATCCAAGACCAAGAATCAGCAAGCCGCATAGAAGAAAACAGCTTGGGAAGCGAAATTTTTTCTCTAGACCTGAATGAAGAGGAATTCGCCGACATCACTTACCAATTTGCGGAAGGCCAATTAACTGCCATTCAATTGGACATCTATCCGGCAAGCGAAGCCTCAGCTAACAACTATGTAAGCGAGCTGACCGACTTTTTCAACGCCAAGTACAAAAAGCGCTCAACACTTTGGGAAGGCAGTGAAAAAGAACAAATTTTTACCATTTTTTTAACACAAAAGAACAGTGACTCCGGACCCTTCGTTACTGTCATGTGGGAGAAGGAAAAAGAATAAATTTCCTCTCCTAAGCATTTCTTAACCCCAAAAAATAACGTCATGCGAATCCAATCCATCCTCGGCATCAGCATTGCAATCTTTCTGGCAAGCTTTTTCTCCACAACCCCTTTACACGCCCAAACCGAGCCTCAGAGAGAAAAAACGGAGATGAAAGCCGATAGAGATGCACGACGAGCTGAACGCAAAAAAGCTCAGCAGGAAATTGAAAACGAGAAAAAGCGTGCCCAAGAAAAGGCCAAGGAAGAGCGCAACAAGGAAATGAAAGAAGTGCGCAGCAAAGAGGAAAAGGGCGAGCGCAATAAGGAAATGAAAGAGCAGCGCAGCAAAGAGGATAAAGACGAGCGCAACAAGGAAATGAAGGAAGAACGCAGCAAAGAGGAAAAGAGCGAACGCAACAAGGAAATGAAAGAAGAACGCAGCAAAGAGGAAAAGAGCGAGCGCAATAAGGAAATGAAAGAGCAGCGCAGCAAAGAGGATAAAGACGAGCGCCACACCAATGGCAAAAAGAAAGAGCGCAAGGAAAAAGAGAAAAAAGAACGAGAAGAGTAGAGGCGCACAGTTTGTGCGTCTCTATCGGTGGAATCGGTAAATCTATTCTTCATTCCTCCGGTTAACTGGTTAAACGTGACGGACGTGATCGCGTGATCGGCGTGACGCAGGCCAAATGCACGGCCGTAGAGACGTACAAATTGTGCATCTCTACCGGTGGAATCGGTAGAATCCAGTTAACCGATTCACCGCGATGAATGCGATGATCATAAGGCATGACGAGACAAACTGAGAGATGCACTATTTCCATTGTTTACAGAATAAAATTCTCAAACACCTTCTATACCCAAACCACTTTGGTTTGGGATATTTACGACTTGCCAACAGGCAAAGAAAGATAGGTAGTTTGGGAGGCTGACGCCTCCCAAACTACTTTGACATGGGTATAAATCCAAAAGAGGCAAACAAAAGCCCTTTTTGTATCTTTTTTCACATCCTGCATTAAGAAGACAATGAGAGAAGGCTATAGAGGGCAAAAGTTTGCTCCAGGCCGCCCGAAAGCTCTTCACGGATGTATGCAAAATGGCCAATAAGTCGTAATCTTGCAGCAAAGGTCTCTACCACCATGGAGCGACAGCGCCCTTACAGCATATCCGAAGAGCAAATCCAGGCAGAATGGCTTGAGATTCAGGCCGCCCAGAGAGACCGCATCTACTTCAAGCCGCTGTACGAGCGCTATTTTGAACCCATCTACCGCTATCTCTTCAAGCGCACTGACGATCGCGAATTGACCAACG
>JALSKB010000190.1 GCA_026989035.1 Saprospiraceae bacterium
GACCTGCAAGGTCAAGGTCGTATCCGGCAAATACAGCTGCACACCCATTTGCTCTTTCATGTGCGACAAACAATTCAACGGTATGGGAATGCGCAAGATCATACTATCGGTTCTCCACAACTCCCACTGTTTCTCTCCTGCCTGTAAAGTTTCGGCTGAAGCCGGGGAATCGGCATCCAGATAGTGCAAAAAACCCGAAAAAGGAGCGCGAATGACATCCACCCAAACCCGGCTGCGCAATTGTTCTATGCGCCTTTCCAGCCAGGCAATTTGCTCCTGCTGAAGGCGTATTTCCTTGGGATGCACCCCGGTCTCAGCCTCTCGTTTTGCTGCTTCCGCCACGGCATAAGCTTCCTCAGCTTGTTCCAACAAACTCTGCGCCAACTCGTAATCAGCTGGGGCAATGAGGCTGTCTTTCAACAAATCCTCAGCTCGCTTATATTGCTTTTGCCGAAAGGCCAATTCAGCAGATTTCAGCTCTAGTTCCTTCTCCACTTTAGCCAGACTTTCCGGCTTTTGACCGGCCTGCAAGCGCTGCAAACGACTGCGCTCTTGATTCAGTTGCCCTTCCAAATCAATCAATTGCTGCTCCCAAGCCGTAGAAGAAAGCCAAAAGAGCGTATCTCCCTCTTCAACCTTTTCTACACCTGATACTCGAAGAGAAAGCGAAAGCCACTCACCCCGCTCCGGCGTAAAGCCCAGTACGGAAGAAACCTCATTCGGCCAATGCCGGCCCCGAATCGCCTGCAAACGCCCGTCCCTCCATTGCTCTACCCTGAAATACTCCAAGGGTAACAAAGCAGCCCGCGTACTACAATCCTGCTGATCTATTGCAGGTAAGTAGTAAAAAATGCCAATCAAACAGAAAACAAACAGCACCAAGCCCCCATACCCCTTCAACCTAACCGAGCGTACTTTCATAGATGTCCTTTTAACGGCAAATTGCTCTCTTTCTTTCACAAAGAAACGTTTTTAGCCGTTCTTTGCTATCGGAGAAAAAATCTTTTCATCAAAATGCCTAAACAACGCCATATCCTCGGCCTTATTTTCCTCTTTTTTACCGGCTCTACCCTACCCCTCCACGCACAAACCACAACCGGCTGCACAGATCCCCAAGCCCTGAACTACAACCCCGATGCCAATGTCAACGATGGCTCCTGCATTTACCCGCCAACTTCCTACCAAGCCTTGCTTTTAGACACCCTCGCCCAAAGCCTGGAAGAAATATCCGGACTCGAATTTTCCAACACCTCCCTCTGGGCACAGACCGATAGCGGTACGCCTCAAAAAATCTACAGCCTTCAGCCGCAAACCGGAGAGATACAACAGCAAACCCTCATCGTCAACAGCAGCAACATCGATTGGGAAGACCTCGCTTGCGACGGCACGCACCTCTACGTCGGAGATTTTGGCAACAACAGCGGAGACCGCAACGACTTGCGCATCTACAAAATCCCCTTGGACGAACTCAATCAAAACGCAGCTTCTTCCGAGCTCATAGCCTTCCAGTACGAAGACCAAACGCAATTTGACTCCGCTTTCAACCAAAACAATTACGACTGCGAAGCCTTCTTCTTCGCCAACGACAGCCTCCACCTCTTCACCAAACGCTGGCTGGATTACAAGACTTACCACTATGTACTGCCGGCCCAAGCCGGCAACTATACCGCTGTACTTCGCGACAGTTTCGACACCCAAGCCCTGATCACCGCAGCCGATATAGACGAAGAAGGCAACATCCTGCTGCTGGGACTATCTCCCCTCACGCAGAACGCCATCCTTTGGCTGTTATTCGATTACCCCGATCAACACTTTTTCGCAGGCAACAAGCGACGCATCAGCCTGGGATCGCCCTTCCTTACCGGCCAATTGGAAAGCCTCTGCTTTACTTCTCCTTTGCAAGGCTATCTGGCTGGAGAAAAATTTGGCTTGCTTCCACCTCAAATCTTTCAATTCGACTTACAACCCCTGATCAATGAGGCTGCCTCATCCGGCCTTTCGGCAAATGCCATCACCATTTACCCCACCCCCTCTGAAAACCTTCTGTATCTGCAATGGTCCGGAGACCTGGCCTTGCGGCAAATAGAGGTATTCAATGCCCAAGGACAATTGCTCCAAAGCCAAAACTGGGAAAATCCCCCTCGGCAACCTCTTCAAATACAGCTGATAAACAATTTACCCGCCGGTTTATATTTTCTGCGATGCACAGACCAATACGGCAGAAAAACAACCCTGGCCCATGTGCACAGGTAAATGCCCGCCCTTCATTTCCACTCTCCTAAACTACACGCATAGTGAAATGGCTTGAGCATAAAAGGTCGAGGTTCTCAACATGCCAAAAGGTCTTAAGCCTCTTGTAGGCTGTTCTTCTTTTGCTATCTTTGTGCTCCATGAATCGATCTCCACTCACCGCTATAACACCTATTGACGGGCGCTACGCCGGGCAGACCGAGGCTCTGCAGGCCTATTTTTCCGAATTTGCTCTCATTCGCTACCGCGTACGAATAGAAGTCGAATATTTCATCATGCTGTGTGAATGGCCCTTACCTCCCCTCAAAGAGGCACAAAAAGAACAGCTCCACTTACTGGCACAACGCACTATATACGGCTTCACCACCGGGGATGCAGAGCGCATTAAAGAAATAGAGCGAGAAACCCGCCACGATGTCAAAGCTGTAGAGTACTTCCTCAAGGAAGTCATGGAAGCCTTGGGCTTAGGTAAGTATAAAGAATTCATTCACTTTGGTCTGACCTCACAAGACATCAACAACACGGCTTTTCCATTAATGCTGCGCGATGCCCTGGAAGAAGTTTTCTACCCTGCTTTAACAGAAATCATTCAAACACTGGAGGGGTTGGCTGAACAGTGGGCAGACATCCCCATGCTGGCGCGCACCCACGGACAGCCGGCTTCGCCCACTCGCCTCGGCAAAGAGATTCGCGTATTTGCCGAAAGGCTAAAAGGACAAAAGGAATTACTTCAAAAAATACCTCACCGCGCCAAATTCGGAGGAGCTACCGGTAACCTAAACGCACACTACGCCGCTTATCCCGAGGAAAACTGGCAGGCTTTCGCCAAACGCTTTGTCGAACGACTTGGTCTGGAGCGCAGCTTTCCTACCACGCAAATAGAACCGTACGACCATCTGGCTGCACAAATGCACGGATTGATGCGCCTTGCCGCGATTTTCACCGACCTTTGTCGCGATTTTTGGACCTACATCTCCATGGATTACTTCAAACAAAAAGTCGTAGCCGGAGAAGTAGGCTCTTCTGCCATGCCCCACAAGGTCAATCCCATCGATTTTGAAAATGCCGAAGGCAATCTGGGACTCATGCAAGCCGTAGCCGGGCATCTGGCTGCCAAGCTTCCCATATCCCGCCTACAACGCGACCTCACCGACAGCACCGTGCTGCGCAACCTCGGCCTACCCCTGGCCTATTTTGCCATAGCCCTCAACAGCATGCGGAGAGGCCTCAACAAAATAGAGCTCAATCTACCCGCTCTTCAAGCAGATTTGGAGAGAAACTGGATGGTCTTGGCAGAACCCATACAAACCATTCTGCGACGCGAAGGCTTCGATCAGCCCTATGAAAAACTCAAAGCCTTTACGCGGGGAAAAAAGCAATTTTCCGGAGAAGACATCCACCGCTTCATCGAGTCGTTAGATATTCCGGAGGAGTTGAAAAAGGAACTCAAACAGCTCCGACCTGAAAACTACCTCGGAAAAGACTAAAACCGAATCTATACCCAAATCGAAATAATTGGGGATATTCACAAGCTCATAATGAACGAAAGATAAGGAGTTTGGGAAGCTGACGCCTCTCAAACCATTTTGTTATAAGCATAATCAAGCCAAGCTAACCGTCATAGCTGAAACCGAAAGCAACTCGATTTGGGCCGTGCCGGCGATATAGGAGGCAGTTCTGCACTACTTTCCCACTCGAACCTTTCCAAAAAAGGCAAAACAAAGCCCAATACGAATCAGGCGACTAAAGTTTTTTCGAAAAATACCCTGTTTGGAGTATTCCCTCATATATGAAATAATACATATATTTGCAGTAGTAGTTTGTGCTCCATAACTTTAAGCTTACTATAAAAGACAAACCCAGCGCTCCTCCCAAACCGAACAAGAAGCAATCCATATTCCTATAATCCCATGAGCATGGAAGAGCCGGCCAATGAGGTCGGCTTTTCTTTTTGCACTGAAAAGGGCAGCAAGGCTCAGCCTTGCTGCCCTTTTCAGTTAACGCTTAAAACCAATCAACGGTGTAAGACTTCCAGTTTTTGGGTCAGAACAAAACCTTTTGTCGTTTGCACCTTGAGCAGGTAAAGACCGGAGCGCAAAGCGGATACATCCAAGAGGTATTCTCTTCCGGCTGCTTGCAATCCGCTCAACTGCATGATTTCCTTGCCTGTGAGGGTGTAGAGGGTCAGGCTTTGAAGGGCATCGCCCTTGCTTTGGTTGAGATGCAAACGCACTTGATCTGCTGCGGGATTGGGTGAAAGCATCAGCTCCGGTTGCTCGGCTTGATTTTCTGTATCCAAGGCAAGAGGAATGCGCAAATGCTGATCCGGCACCGAGTAAGTTTGACCTGAAGCCGTCATGAGGGTTCCGCCGGAGAAATAGAGATCCAGGTAATTGTCCTTCAAGCGCGTCCCGTCAATGTCTTCAATGATGACAAACTCCATGGTAGCCACGATGCCGTAACCGTCGTCGGAATATCCACTGGTTCGGGTAAAACCTGCGTCTATGCGCCCGGCATAAGGTTTCTGCGTCATGTGCAAGACCGGAGAGTTATAAGTAACCCAACTTTGTGGGAGGAAGTCGATGTGCACGCTTTCTTCAGGCACTAAATCCGCTTCGTATTGCATGCTGAAGGTGAATCCATAAATGTCCTCGGCCAATTGCTGATCCGGTTTACCCAGCCAGATGTCGAGATGTACCAAATCGCCTTCTGCAGTAGGGGTCTGGCTGGTTTGATAGAAGTAAAGAGGGACGGTAATGGGTGGTGCTACCGGAGCAGGCACCAGCGAATGTTTTTCCAGATAGAACTGGCTGATGGCGGTAGTATCCTCAGCCGAGACAATACCATCGCCATCGGTATCGATAAATTTCAGGTCATAGGGCAAGTGATATTGCACTTTCTCCCAATCATCGCCGTATTGGCCATACCAGGTCGTCAAATCAGGTGCCGGACGTTCGTAGCCCACTTCGCCCATGGCCAAACCCAAAGGCAGCAAATCTTGCATGGTAACAGCGCCATCGTTGTTGGCATCGCCGGGCCAGATGCAATGATCTTCTACACAGAAATTAGCTGCCGGCGGCGTGATATCTAGGATATTGACATCAATTTTAACCTGGGCTGTAGGGCAATTGGAAGAAGAAACGCAATATTCAATTTCAAATTCGTCCACCAGACCGGCCACACCCGGGTTAGGTGTGTAAATCAGCATGTTGTAACCCGAGAAAGTCTGTCCGTTGATGGTCAGGGTTTGATTACCGGGGAAAAACTCTGCCGTGCCGTAAAGAGGTTGCACCGTAATGGTAAAATCGTAGTTGTAAACGGGAATGTTATATCCAATGACCAGCGGAGTATTCTTAGGTGTGGACAGGGGGAAAGTTCCCTGGGCCGGCAGATAATTGCTCACGGTAACATAGACCGTTGCGTATTCGATGATACCTCCCGACATACCCCGATAGACGAATTCATCCAGACCTTCAAAGTCCTGATCCGGCACGTATTCATAGACTCCGGAACTGACGTAATTCACTTGCCCGTGTTGTGGCTGAACGACTACAGGGACACTGCCCGAACTCAGCAAGTCGTTGGCTCTGACATCAATGATAACGGGCTGGTTTTTTGTCGTATAGGCAAAGTCGTCGAACACCAAAGTATTGGGCAAGTCAATATCCATCACATCAATGACGAACTCTTTTTGATAGGTGATGCCGTTTTGCGTTTTCTCATAGAGAAAAGTATCCTGCGCCTGGTAAAATCCCGGATCGGGGGTATAGACCAGGTAGTCCATATTGAGGGAATCCAAAGAACCGTGAGAAGGCCCCTGAGCCAGACTGTAACCATCTAAGCTATAGAGGATCGCTTTAGGTGTTTCTTTGGGAGTGCTCAAGGCATAGGATTCAAAGACGGGTTCCGTACTCGGTTTGACGTGGATGTTCACACTAGCCATATCGAAGGTATTGTTAGCCCCTTCGATGGTATAGTTAAAGTGAGCGATGCCTGTAAAATCTTGCTGAGGGGTGAAGGTAGCCATGCTGCTATCGCTACTCAGGCTCACCGAGCCGAAATTGACCAAATCGACTTGAGCGATGCGCGGTTCTCCTATATTGGTGTAATCATTAAGCAGCACATCGATATCAACGGGTGTATTGACGGTGGTTTCCGCGTAATCGTCTTCGGCATGGGCTATTCCCGGCAGCACATTGATTTCAATAACTTTTAGAGCCGTGTTGTAAGTGCCGGCAGGGCCGACAAAAGTCCAGTATTTCAAATAGATGGTATCAACAACCGGATGATTGACTGTGGGGACATAGCCTAAAGTATCACCTGTCGGGCTTCCCAGCGGGCCGGAAAAGGGAAAGCCTGCCTGACCATACTTCGGATAGTTAGTGTAGTTCATCAACTGCGGATTGTAGGGAGGGACATTTTGAAAAGCGTAGTAAAACGTATCCCCGATTACCATGTCAAATGACAAAAACTCCACAGGAGGTTCTTGGGCTCGCAAGCCCAAAGAGGCAAAAAAGCAAAACAACAGCCAAATCAGCCGATGTCTCCTTTTTTTCGGTTGTTGAGATGTAGTCATGGCCCTATCTTAGTTTTAATGTGCATACCGGCCGGCAAGGCAGGACTCCGCCCAAAAGTACGACTTTTTTTCGATCCATCCAAATATTTTTTCTTCCTCAAAAGCCATACGCGGCAAGTAAAAAAAATGCACTGACAAAACAAAAAAACATAAGCACTTGATTTTCAGCAGATAACCAAGTCTTATCTAAAGAAAAAAAGCAACAATTTTTTCTCTTAATTTTTTCTATTTTTGCTGCGCGACACAGCTATGGTAGATGCTGCATTTTGCTTTCAGCAAAAACCGCATCCTATCCCTTATACGCACTTTGCCCCGCAAAAGTAACCTCATGCTCAACAGCAAGCTGTATTTTATTCTCCAAAATCTCTCCCCTAAAGAACAAAAACGCTGTCGGAAGCTGATTGGTTCGCCCTATTTCAACACTCATCAAGGACTTTTAGAGCTGTACGACATTTTGCTCGCTCACCTAAACGACAAATCCGACCAGATCCTCAGTCGCTCTTCGCTCTGGAAAGAAATGTACGCAGATGAGCGCCCCTTTGACGACCAGCTCATGCGCAAGTACATCTCCAACTTAAGCAAACTCGTCGAAACTTTTCTGCAACAGCAAGCCTATGAAAAACACAAGTTGTTGCACATGGTCCACCTCTTGGAGTCTGCTGCAGACAAAAAACTGGCCAAACTCATCCCCATCTTCACCAAACGCGCCAGGAAGCTTTCAAAAAGCCAAAACACCATTACAGCTTCTACCGATGTCTTGAGGCACTTCATTCACAAAAATCACTACGAAGCAGTCAAACACCTCCCCAAAGAAAGCGCCAAGGTCAACTTTGAGGAAATGTCCGCCTATCTGGATGCCTTTTACATAGCTGAAAAATTGCAGATTTATCTCATCATCATGAGCCGCCAATATCTGGGCAGAGACGAATCCCAAATTCTTCTCATCGATGAACTCGTACAACACCTAAACAAGCACCTGTCTTTGTATCAAGAATTTCCGGCTGTTCGCATCTACTATCAAATCTATCTGGCCCTCACCGAAAGTGAAAACGAAGAACACTATTTCACGCTGAAGGAATTGCTCGAAGAATACGGTATGAGCTTCCCTACCGAGGAAGCTTTTGACCTGTACACCTATGCCATCAACTACTGCGTACGAAAAATCAACAAGGGCGAAAGTCACTTTCTCAGAGAATATTTTGAATTGCACAAGGAACTCTTGCTCAATCGCCTGATTTTCGAAAACGATAGGCTGCCTGTAGGCCATTATCGCAATCTGGTGCTGGTGGGCCTGCGCCTGGGCGAATTGGAGTGGACCGAACACTTCATCGAAGAGTACAAACAGCACTTACCGGAGACCTCTCGAGAAAACACCTATACCTATAACCTGGCCTTGCTATACTTTTACAAAAAGAAATACGAGCAGGTCATCAAGCTGCTCCGCTACGTCGAATACGAAGACCTCACCTTCAACCTCAACGCCAAAGTTCTCCTCATCCAAACCTACTACGAAATGGATGAGATAGACCCGCTGGAATCCCTCATGGACAGCTTTAGGGCCTACCTGCAACGACACAAAGAAATCGCTGCACGCCGGCGCCGGTCTTTCAACAACTTCATACGCTTCGTCAAAAAACTCATCCGCGTCATTCCGCGCAACAAGAAACAACTGGAAAGCATCCAAAGAGACTTGGACCAGGTCGAACTCATCGTCAATCGCCCCTGGTTGGTCAAAAAACTCAAAGAACTGGGATAAAACCCCGAATGTCTGCCTTTCGACAAAAACAAATCCGAGAGCAATCAGCGGGTGGATGACAAAAGGATGCTGCGGAGATTAAAAAGAGGCCAGCAGGTTCACACCCGCTGCGGTTAGGGCCTGCTCTATGGAAATTTGCCCTCCGGACAAATCCCCAAGTCGCGACGGCCTCTGTCTCAACGGCCGCTCGGGCCAGGCCGGAAGTTTTGGCATGCGCAGACTTTGATTGGAAATGGATTTTGAAACGGAGAAAAGCAGTAAATCCATTCCTCCGGTTAGCCGATTGATCCGATTAACCCGATTTAACCGTAACGAACGTGAT
>JALSKB010000191.1 GCA_026989035.1 Saprospiraceae bacterium
TAGCCCTACTCAAGTCGAATGATTTCACTACAGCCACTGTTTTCCTGATAGCGCCGTTATGCTGTTGGCAGCCGGTTAGTTAAACAAAAAGACCTCTGAGGGGTTCCTTTAAGGAAGTGAAAAAAAACTTTCGCAGAATGTTTCCGATACAGAAAACTTTTTGTATCTTTGCCCTTCCAAAAAACACAAAAGTTTTTGCCTTGAAACAAGCCAACCGCTATCACCACCTTTTGAAAAGCCTCGTTTTCCTCTTGCTCCTCGGGCATGGGTGGCAGCAAGTTGGTTCTTATTTGTACGATACTCAAAAAAACAAACTCCATCTCATAGATCTTTACCAAACAACCGATACTGATTTGGAAAAAGAGTCCGAGAAAAAACAGGGTGATAAAGAGCCGAGTAAAGATCAACTGATTTTTTCTTCCATTTACCTTTACCCGAACACTCGGCTCCTTCCGGCCGGTCCTAAACAGGACGGCCAACATCCCTTACTCCACCATCTGGAAATCCCCACTCCTCCTCCGGAATGCTCGCACATCTGAGTTTTGCTTTCGCAAAACAAAAACAAAGGCGTACGCCTTAAACGCCGGACCTACACATGACCGATATCCGGTCTTATCTCAAGTTTTGGCTTGTTTTTCGGGTCCGAATGCGTTCTTCCAACTTCATTTTCTCTTTGAGAATCAAATGGAGCTAAAGGTCTGCAAAGCGCGCACCTCCGATACTCCGCTGAAACCCGGAATGTTATTGCAGTAGAGTTCATATGCCGCATTTTACTCCGGACACTTTCGGCTTTTGCCCTGCGCGCAACTGTTGCAAACAACGGCTCACAAAAAACAATACACGGATGAGTGGAAAAAACTTCAAAACGCAAACAGCAAAGACTCAAGAGGGCATCACACCTCAAATAGCTCAAGAGCTGCTCCAAAAGGGCAACGAACGCTTTTTGACCGGCAAGCGCTTGGGGCGCGATTTCAGCGAGCAAATTGCCCAAACAGCTACGGGGCAATACCCTTTTGCCATCGTGTTGAGCTGCATCGACTCCCGCATTCCCACTGAAATCGTTTTTGACCAAGGCATAGGTGACATCTTTAACGCCCGCATTGCCGGTAATTTCGTCAATGAAGACATTTTAGGCAGCATGGAATTTGCCTGCAAGCTGGCCGGTGCCAAGCTCATTGTCGTCATGGGGCATACAAACTGCGGTGCAGTAAAAGGAGCCTGCGATGCGGCAGAGCTTGGTAACCTGACCCAAATGCTCGACAAGATCAAACCCGCTGTAGAAGCTACCCCCACTGCTCCCGAAGAAGTGCGCAGTTCAGCCAATGCCGATTTTGTCAACAGGGTTGCGGTCAAGAATGTCGAGTTGACCATAGAGAACATCAAAGCTCAAAGCTCCGTTTTGCGAGACTTATACGAGCAAGGAACAATCGACATAGTTCCGGCCATGTACGATGTGGCCTCGGGTAAGGTCGATTTTTTAAACAACAAGCAAACTGAATTGGCTTAAAAAAGCAAACGAAAGATGAAGAAGAGATTTCTCGGTTTTGATTTCTCTCATTTGAGAGGAGACCTACTTGGTGGTATTACTGCCGGTATCGTTGCACTGCCTTTGGCTCTGGCCTTTGGCGTAAGCTCTGGCCTGGGGCCCGCAGCAGGGCTTTACGGAGCTATTTTTATCAGCTTTTTTGCAGCGTTTTTCGGTGGTACGCCCACCCAAATTTCGGGTCCCACAGCACCGATGACGGCTGTGAGCATGGTCATTATCGCCAGCATCGTTGCCGTTTACGAAGGCGACGTCAACAAAGCCTTACCTATCATTCTCGGGGTATTCCTTTTGGCCGGCCTAATGCAAATAGCCCTGGGTTTTGCCGGCTTAGGGAAATACATCAAGTACATTCCCTATCCGGTAATTTCGGGTTTTATGACCGCTATTGGCGTCATCATCCTGGTTACCCAGATTTTGCCTTCCATAGGATACTACCCCAAGGAAGACGCAGCCTTTGTCGAGCAATTCAAACCCGAGGCGGAGGCCGCCATTTTGAAAGGCATTCTCAAAGAAGAAGCCGAAGAGGGTTTTCTGGTCTTAGAAGATTTCAAGGAGACGATAAAGCGAGCTGAGCAAATTACGGAAGCCGACATCATGAAAGAGGCCCGAACTTTAGCCGCAGCGGATGCCTCCGGAGTAATTGGAGCCATTAAGGCCCTCCCCAGGGCATTGAAGAACATCAACTGGTTGGAATTTCTCTTGGCCTTGGGCACCATCATCATCATTTACGGCTTTAAGAGAATAACCAAAGCCATTCCCAGTACGCTGGTAGCCCTGCTCGTGGTATCCGGCATAGCCATAGGCTTTGACCTGGACTACCGGCCCATCGAAAAGATCCCCAGCGGACTGCCCCTTCCCGAGTGGCGAATCTTCACGGAGTTCGACCTGGCTACCATTACCCCTTATATTTTCACGGCTTTGACCTTAGCCCTTCTGGGAGCTATCGACTCTTTGCTGACTTCCATTGTAGCCGACAACATGACCAAAACCAAACACAAGCCCAACAAGGAGTTGGTAGGTCAAGGTATAGGCAACAGCATAGCTGCCGTCTTTGGTGGGATTCCCGGGGCCGGAGCGACCATCAGAACGGTGGTCAACATTCAATCCGGAGGAAAGACCCGTCTCTCAGGTATGACGGCCGGCTTACTTCTCTTCATCATTCTACTGGCTTTCGGCCCGACGGCCTCAAAAATTCCCGCAGCAGTTTTGGCCGGTATTTTGATTACGGTAGGTATTGGCGTCATGGATTACAAAGGGCTTAAGGCCATTCCGTACATGCCCAAATCCGAAGTAGCCATCATGTTGATCGTCCTGGTGCTGTCTTCCATCTGGAATTTGGTCTATGCCGTGGGCATCGGCTTGATCATCGCCTCTTTGATGTTTATGAAGAAAATCGGAGATCTCACGGCCAAACGCTCCGATCTCAAACCCCTTTACAAGGGAGATGCCTGGCCGGCAGGCATTGAGTTTCCCGAAAAACTCAAAGAGAGGATTTTTATCAAACACATCAAGGGGCCTCTGTTCTTCGGCTCAACCAGCGACTTTCAGGAACTGGCCAAACAAATCCCCGGCTCGGCCTCCATCGTTATCATCAAAATGGACAAGGTGGAATACATGGACCAATCGGGCCTCTACGCCATGGAAGATGTCTTGATCGACTTGATCAACAACGGCAAAACCGTTTTGCTGCTCAACGTACCCGAGCAACCGCGCTACATGATGGAGCGCATAGACATCATTCCCAACCTGATCCCCGAAGAGCGCATTTTTGACAGCTTTGCCGACAGCCTCGAATGGATTCAGGCAAACGCCAAAAACAAAGTTGAAATCACTTCAGCCTCAAACTGAAGGGCTTAAGGCAAACCGAGAAGCCAAAAGTTTTGAGCGGTGAGAACCGCTCAAAACTTTTTATCAGAAGCACATTTTATGCTCCACCCTAAACCAGGCAAAAGCTCCAATGAGCTGTAAAAGGCAAGGTGCAGCAATTTAAATCAGCTGCACTACGCGAGCCTCCCATCTGCAAACAACAAAAAATCCACCATGAACAGCACAGTAATTTTTCTAAAAAATCTGTTCTTCTTGCTCATCACGGCCCTGCCTCCTTCTCTTTTTGCCCAAGAGGGGCAAACGGGCAACTGGTTGATGTATTTTGGGACGAACAAAATCAGCGACCAATTCAGCATCCACACGGAAGTCCAATACCGAAACCATACCGTTGTGCCCAACGAAATAGAGCAGCTTCTGTTGAGAACAGGCATCAACTTCCATTTTACCCACAAAGCTTTTGCCACGGCGGGATATGCTCACATTTCTTCCTATGTATTTGAATCGCCCCAAAAAGCACCGGAAGCTACAGAGCACCGCATCTGGCAACAATTCATCCTTAACAATAAAATCGGAAGGGTTAAATTCGAGCATCGCTATAGGATAGAACAGCGATGGATTAACGGAGATTACAGAAACCGCTTCCGCTATCGGCTCATGCTATTCATCCCCCTGAACAAAGACCAGATCGAACCCGGGAGCCTTTTCCTGGGCCTGTACGACGAGATTTTCGTCAATGACAGGGCCGCGTTTTTCGACCGCAACAGAGGGTATGCTGCCCTGGGTTACCAAATCGACAAAGCCACCGGCGTACAAATCGGTATGCTCCACCAACAAGTGAGCAGCTTCGGTAAGTGGTACCTGCAATTCGCTCTGGTCTTCAACCCTGACTTCAGAAAAAAATCCCGATAGAACGCAAGCTCCACGCTACACTTTTCCCCAAACAAATAAGTAAGGGTTAAAGCATAGAGACCAAGGTGCATCTGACAGCTATAGCCTTCGAGGCTTAGCTCGTGGCTGCCTCAAGTTCCTACATCAAAGAACAGCCTTACCGGCACAAAAAGAAAACACCATGTTGAAATATTTTCTCGGGAACAGCCCCCTCTGGTACAAGTACACCATGATCGGTTTTTTGATCTTCAACGTACTGGCCTACTTCACCCTCGGACCTGTGATAACCGCATGGCTTTTTATCGCCGAGTTTATCTTCACCCTGGCCATGGCCTTGAAGTGCTACCCCTTGGTTTCCGGCGGCCTGTTAGCCATTCAGGTACTACTCTTAAATCTCACCACTCCCAAACATGCCTACCACGAAGTAGAGCTGAACCTGGAAGTCATCCTCCTTCTGATGTTCATGGTAGCAGCGATTTACTTCATGAAGCCACTGCTGATGTTCACCTTCAGTAAGGTTTTCACGAAAGTGAAATCCAAAATGGCACTCTCTCTGCTATTTGTCCTCTTGGCTGCTTTTCTTTCCGCTTTCCTCGATGCCCTGACCGTTACTGCTGTACTCATTAGTGTAGGGGTAGGGTTTTACGGAGTCTATCACAAGATACACTCCAGTGACTTAGACCTGGACAAGGACAGCACCCCTGATCGAAAACAGTTGAGCGGAGAAACCTTAGAGCAGTTTCGCAGCTTTCTCAGGAGCTTGATCATGCATGGTGTAGTCGGCACAGCTCTCGGGGGTGTCATGACCTTAGTAGGAGAACCTCAAAACCTGTTGATCGGGGAAAAAATGGGTTGGCAGTTCATTGAATTTTTCAAACAAATGGATGTCATTACCATTCCCGTCTTTTTTGCAGGCTTAGCCACCACAGTGGTTTTGGAAAAGTTCAAGATATTCGGATTTGGAGCCAAGCTCCCGGATGTAGTCCGAGAAATTATTGAAAACTACACCGAGGTTGAGGACCAAAAGCGAACACAGCGGGAAAAGTATCGCCTGCGCGTTCAAGCTGTGGCCATGGTTTTGCTGATCATAGGTTTGGGGTTACATCTGGCTCCCGTAGGCTTCATCGGTTTGGCCCTCATAGTCTTTCAAACGGCCTTTATGGGCATTACCGATGAGCACCAAATCGGCCCTGCTTTTGAAGAAACCCTACCCTTTACCGGGCTACTCGTTGTCTTTTTTGTCATCGTCGCCATGATCAACGATCAGGCCTTGTTCAAACCCGTTATCGAATGGGCTTTAGCCATGGATGCTTCGGTTCAACCGGCCATGTTCTATATAGCGAATGGATTGTTATCTGCCATCAGTGACAACGTCTTTGTCGCTACGGTGTACATCAACGAAGTAAATGCCGTTTTCGAGGCGGGGAATCTAAGTCGAGAGCAGTACGAAAAACTGGCCATTGCTATCAACACGGGTACTAACCTACCCAGTGTAGCCACACCCAACGGACAAGCTGCTTTTCTCTTTCTACTTACCTCTTCCCTGGCTCCGCTGATTCATCTCTCTTACGGGAAAATGGTCAAAATGGCCTTCCCCTATGCCCTGGTACTGGGAGGCGTGGGTCTGCTGTGCGTGATGTATTTGCTCTAAAAGAGCGCTCTCCGACAAGGTTGCGGCTTTCGCCAAAAGACCGGTCGGAGAGTTTTTTCATTTGCCGAAAGGCAAAACACAAAACTCAACTTCCCCCCTCTTGCCCCGTGTTGGCCTTGCTATACCCGGAGCGAAGTGGATTGGGAAAATGAGCAGGCCGTCGGTGTGGTTTTCGCTAAGGCGCAAAACGCAGGCGCAGCCCGAGCTGCGGCGGCCTCTGTCTCAACGGCCGCTGGGGCCAGGCCGGGGGATTGAGCATACTCAGGCTTTGATTGGAGGTGGATTTTGAACAAGAGAAAATAAGTAAACCCATTCCTCCGGTTAGCCGATTAACCTGATTAACCAATTAGCCCAATTTATACCCAAACCGAAATGGTTTGGGACATTTACGACTCGCAAACCACTTCGCCATGAGTATATCAAAGTTCACTACTTTTGTGTAGATGAACAGGCTGCTGGACACTCCCATTACCTATTTGCCCAAGGTCGGCCCCAAGCGAGCCCAACTCTTGGAAAAGGAGCTGGGTGTGCGCACTTTTGAAGACTTGCTTTGGCAATTGCCCTACCGCTACATCGACAAAACCGTTTTCCACAAAATAGGCCAATTGAGCGAAAACGAAACCGAAGTGCAAGTGCGAGGGGTGTTGCGCAGAGTTGAAGTTTTGGGTCGAGGCTCGGGAAAAAGGCTATCTGCTACCCTGCGTGACTCAAGTGGCTCCATTGAGTTGGTGTGGTTCAGGGGTATTGACTGGTTTAAAGACCGGCTCATGGTGGGTATGGAGTACGTCGTTTATGGCCGATTGCAACGCTTCAACAATCGCTGGAACATTGCTCATCCGGAAATCGAGGCCGTAGGTCGCAACACGCGTCCGGCAGCAACCTTAGAACCCGTCTATCCCTCTTCTGAAAAACTCAACCAGGCCGGCATAGACCAAAAATTGCGCCGGCAAATGAGCAAAGCTTTGCTGGAAAAACTTTCTGAAAAAGACTTACCCGAAAACCTCCCTTCTTATTTAATAGAGAAGCTCAAATTGCCAAGTCGCTTTTCGGCCTTTCGGCAAATACATTTCCCTACAGATACCCAACAACTGAGATGGGCACAAGCAAGGCTTAAATTCGAAGAGCTTTTCCTGCACCAGCTGCGCCTCTTGCAAATCAAACGCATCCGCAAAGCCCGCAACAAAGGATTTGTTTTTGAAAAAGTCGGGGAATACTTCCATCGCTTTTATAGTGAAAAACTGCCTTTTGAGCTGACCTCCGCCCAAAAGCGGGTCATCAAGGAAATCCGTAGAGACCTGGGCAGCGGACGGCAAATGAACCGGCTGCTACAAGGAGACGTGGGCAGTGGAAAAACCATAGTTGCTCTCATGGTGATGTTGCTGGCTGTGGACAACGGTTTCCAGGCAGCCTTAATGGCTCCTACCGAAATTTTGGCTCGACAACACTACCAGTCCCTGAGCAAATACCTCAGCGGATTGGGCATCAAAATGGCTTTCCTCTCCGGTAGTGTAAAAGGCCGACAGCGCAAACAAATCCTCCAAGCACTGCAAAACAACGAACTACATTTCATTATAGGCACCCATGCCCTGCTGGAAGAGCCCGTACAATTCTACAACTTCGGCCTGGCCGTCATAGACGAACAACACCGCTTTGGCGTAGCCCAACGAGCTCGCCTGTGGAAGAAAAACCCCAAGGGCCTACCCCACGTGCTGGTGATGACAGCCACGCCCATCCCACGCACCCTGGCCATGACGCTGTACGGAGACCTCGATACCTCCGTCATCGATGAATTGCCGCCCGGCCGCAAACCCATCAAAACCATCCACTGGACCGAACACCATCGCCTGAGACTCTTTGGTTTTCTCCAACGAGAAATTGCCCGAGGGCGACAGGTCTATGTGGTTTATCCACTCATCGAGAAATCGGAAAAACTCGACTTGCTCAACCTGGAGCAGGGCATAGAAGCCATGTCTAGAGCATTCCCCCCACCGAAATACGCCATAGCCGTCGTGCATGGCCGCATGAAAGCCGCTGACAAGGAGCGCGAAATGCAACGCTTTGCCAAAGGAGAAGCCGACATCCTGGTCGCCACTACCGTCATCGAAGTGGGGGTGGACGTACCCAATGCCAGCGTCATGGTTATTGAAAATGCCGAAAGATTCGGGCTGTCTCAACTACATCAGTTGCGTGGCCGAGTAGGCCGCGGAGCCGAACAATCCTTCTGCATCCTCATGTCCGGCAACAAGCTCAGCCAAGACAGTAAAAAACGCCTTCAGACCATGGTCAGCACGCAGGATGGCTTCAAAATTGCCGAAGTGGATTTAGAGTTGCGCGGCCCGGGCGACATCGAAGGCACCCGCCAAAGCGGTTTGCTCGATTTTCGCATCGCTAACATCGCCAGCGACCAACACATTTTGCAAACCGCCCGGCATCTGGCCATTAAAATCCTCGAACGAGATCCTCAACTGAAAAAACCGGAGCACCTCCCTCTGCAGCAGTACCTGCAGTCGGTAGCAGGTAAAATCAAAGGATGGGGCCAAATCAGTTAAAAACGATAAAGCCCCCTGCCTTTTGTTCTGCTACAGGATGCCGAGGCGTTCTTTGTGTAAAACCACACCGCTACCCCCCAAGTCGGGGTATTCGACGCCTTGAGGTGTGAGCTTCACCCCTGAAGCCACATCTGTTTTCAACAACAAAGCCCCGTCCATATCGACATAATCGATGAGAGGCAGCAGTTGAGCTATGGCAGAAATACCAACGGAAGACTCTGTCATACAACCAACCATAGTTTTCAAGCCCAGGTTTCCGGCATGCCGCAACATGCGTCGTGCCGGTGTCAAACCGCCACATTTCATGAGCTTGACATTGACGCCGTGAAAAAATCCGGCACAACGAGCCACATCATCTTCTGTTTGGCAACTTTCATCGGCAATAATGGGCAAAACCGATTGCTCGTAAACGAAACGCTGTTCTTCTAAGG